>CAJWNW010000011.1 GCA_913044085.1 uncultured Flavobacteriaceae bacterium
AGAATTAGCCAGTGAAATTACAGTACAACCCATTCGTCGCTTTGGAATGGATGCAGCCATTTTGTTTTGTGATATTTTGGTCATCCCGCAAGCCATGAATATTGAGGTCGAAATGAAGCCTAATTTTGGGCCCTTCTTGCCCAATCCCATCAGAACACAAAAACATGTAGAACGTGTCGTTGTGCCAGATGTTACAACAGAATTAGATTATGTATACAAAGCCATTGCCGCGACAAAAGCGTTGCTAAATAATGAAATCCCATTGATCGGTTTTGCGGGATCTCCATGGACAATCTTGTGCTATTGTGTGCAAGGGCAGGGCAGTAAAAACTTTGACAAAGCCAAAGCCTTTTGCTTTTCAAACCCCGTTGCAGCCCATCAACTTCTTCAAAAAATTACAGATACCACGATTGCCTATTTAAAGGAAAAAGTGAAAGCCGGAGTCAACACCCTTCAAGTTTTTGACTCTTGGGGCGGTATGCTCTCTCCTACAGACTATCAAGAGTTTTCATGGCAATATATCCATCAAATTATAGAAGCACTTAAAGAGGATGCACCTGTTATTGCTTTTGGTAAGGGCTGCTGGTTTGCATTACATGAAATGGGAAAATCCAATGCTGCTGCCATTGGAATCGACTGGACCTGCTCTGCTCGAAATGCGCGATATCTCACAGGTGGAAATAAAACGCTGCAAGGAAATTTTGACCCCTCACGTTTGTTGTCTCCCCCTAAAAAAATTAAGAAAATGGTGCATGAAATGATCAATGCGTTCGGGAAAGACAAGTACATTGTAAATCTTGGCCATGGAATTTTGCCAAACATCCCTGTGGACCATGCCAAGGCTTTTGTTGATGCTGTAAAAGCATACAACACATAAATTTATAATGGAATGAAAGAGGTCTTTTACAGCTATATCGAAACCCTTCAAAATCAAATAACATCAGCTCTAGAATTGATTGACGGCTGTGCACAATTTGAAGAAGATCTTTGGAGGCGAAAAGAAGGGGGTGGTGGCCGCACACGTATTATGCAAAATGGCGGGGTCTTTGAAAAAGGCGGGGTTAATATTTCGAAGGTTTTTGGGCCCCTACCAAAAGCGATGCAAGCCTATTTTAAAGTTGAAGATGTTGATTTTTTTGCCTGTGGCTTAAGTCTTGTAATGCATCCCAAAAATCCGATGGTGCCCACGGTACATGCCAATTGGCGCTATTTTGAAATGTACGATAAAAGCGGGGAGCTTATCGACCAATGGTTCGGAGGTGGCCTGGACTTGACGCCTTACTATTTGTTTGAAGAAGACGCTGAGTATTTTCACTTGCAGTGTAAAAATGCCTGCGATAGACACAACAGCAATTTTTATCAAAATTACAAAAAAGCCTGTGACGCCTATTTTTACAACAGTCATAGAAAAGAAGCACGTGGTGTGGGCGGCTTGTTTTTTGATTATTGCAAATCAAACGAGCAAATGAATATGCAACAATGGTATGATTTTATAACCGATGTTGGAGATCACTTTTTAGAAGCTTACCTGCCAATTGTACAAAAAAGAAAAGACTTGCCATACACCGCTGTTGAACGCCAGTGGCAAGAAATTAGAAGGGGCCGCTATGTGGAGTTTAACCTGGTTCATGACAAAGGCACCCTCTTTGGTCTTAAGACCAATGGAAGAATTGAAAGTATTTTGATGAGTTTACCCCCACATGTACAATGGGCCTATGACCATCACCCTGCCCCAAACAGTAGAGAAGAAGCATTAATTGAGGTGTTAAAACACCCTAAAAACTGGGTTTAATATGTATCCATTAAGAAGAAACAGGCGCTTGCGCGCAAACGAAGCCATCCGAAATTTAGTGAGGGAAAATGCCGTCACGCCAAATGATTTTTTGGTGCCATTATTTGTAGTCGAAGGCAAGGGGATTAAACAAGAAATTACAGCGATGCCAAACTATTTTCGACACAGCTTAGACACACTTGTAAAAGAAGTCAAACTATTGTGGGATTTGGGCCTTAAAGCCGTATTGCTATTTGTGAAAGTTGAAGCGTCACTAAAAGACAATCACGGTTCTGAAGCGCTTAACCCTAATGGCTTGATGCAACGCGCTATAAAAACCATTAAAAACAGCTGCCCTGATATGCTGGTTATGACGGATGTCGCGTTAGATCCCTATTCTATTTATGGCCATGATGGCGTGGTTGAAAAAGGACAAATTGTAAACGACCAAACCGTTGAAATTCTTGCAAAAATGAGTCTGTCTCACGCCACAGCTGGTGCCAATTTTGTTGCGCCTAGTGATATGATGGATGGACGGATTTTATCGATTCGGGAAGCCTTAGAAGAGAATGGTTTTGTGGACACTGGAATTATGAGCTACAGTGCGAAATACGCCTCCTCTTTCTACGGCCCTTTTAGAAGCGCTTTAGATTCTGCGCCTTGTGAAAAAGACAACATTCTCAAGGACAAAAAAACCTACCAAATGGACTGTGCAAACCGCATTGAAGCCATGAGAGAAACTGAAATGGACATTGCAGAAGGGGCAGACATTGTCATGGTGAAGCCTGGCTTGGCTTATTTAGATATCATACGAGACATTAAAAATGAATTTGATGTGCCTATTGCCGCTTATCAAGTAAGTGGAGAATATGCGATGATAAAAGCTGCAAGTGAAAAAGGTTGGTTGGAGCACGATCGAATAATGCTTGAAACAACAATGGCTTTCAAGCGGGCTGGAGCCAGCCTTATCGCCAGCTATTTTGCAAAAGACATCGCAAAACTGATTGGATAAAGAAACCTAAGATTATTTTTTGGTTATCTTTATAACAAATTACAAACAAAATGAACTTACTGAAAAAAACACTCAAGTGGGCCCTATTGAGCGTTATTACACTAGTCGCTGTTTTATATATAACAGATACAGACTACCTCATCAAAGCAGTCCGAACGGTATATTTTAAAGGATATACAACCGCATCTATAAATGACTATGTCTATTTTGACAATGCTGTTGTGCACGCCGATGCATCTGACGAATGGCCGCTGCACAAAGACTACAATAAAAATACTGCAACAAAAAAACTATCAGCGCTACATAAATCGCAAGGCTCGGTCGCTTATTTAATTATTAAAAATGACAGCATTTTACATGAGTCGTATCATGATGCCTACGACGAAAACTCTAAAAGTAATTCTTTTTCAATGGCTAAAAGCTATGTCTGTGGGCTTTTAGGAAAAGCCATAATGGATGGTTATATTGAGAGTTTGGAACAGCCTGTAAGTGACTTTTTTCCGCAATACTCAGACGGACTTTCAGCCAAAGTAACCGTTGGGGATCTTGCCTCAATGGCATCAGGCTCCAGCTGGATAGAAGATTATTACTGGCCCATCAATATCACAGCCAAGGCTTATTACGGAAAGGAGCTTGAAGAAACTATTTTGGGATTGTCAACGGTTAAAACGCCTGGACGGGCTTTTGAGTACTCAAGCGGAGATACGCAATTATTAGCCATGGTCATTGAAAAAGCAACAGATAAAAAGTTATACGACTATCTGTCTGAAAGTTTTTGGATTCCACTAGAATCAAAAAATGATGCCCTTTGGCAGGTTGACAGCAAAGATAATGATCATGTAAAAGCCTACTGTTGTATTGCCAGCAATGCCAGAGATTTTGCGCGTTTTGGAAAACTCTACAAAGACCACGGCAAGTGGAAAGGCCAACAAATTTTAGACTCTACTTATGTTGCTAAAAGCATCCAGCCGCGCTTTAAAGAGAGTCCTGAGTATGGCTATGGTTTTTGGCTACAAAAAAGAGATGGAAAGTCTTTTTTTATGATGGAAGGCCATTTGGGGCAATGTGTGGTGGTGATTCCCGATGACAACATTATCGTGGTACGGCTGGGGCATGGAAAAGAATCTTTTGGTCGCAATCCTTACAATGGGGACATCACTGTTTATATTGAGGAGGCTTATAAAATAATCGCTGATGCTGAACAAAATCAATCTTGAGAACGTCTTATTTTTAGACATTGAAACGGTTCCTGAAGCACAAGATTTTGACGATTTGACAGCCGAAAAGCAAGTCCTTTGGGCCAAAAAATCTCAATACCAACGTAAGGAAGACTTCAGCCCTAAAGCATTTTATCCCCGGGCTGGTATTTGGGCAGAATTTGGAAAAATCATATGCATTTCTGTTGGCCATTTTATCTTGGAAACCGATTCAAAAAAATTTCGCATTACCACATTTACCGGGAAAGAAAAAGCGCTTCTGTTGGAGTTTAAAGAATTGCTTGATAAACATTTTAACGGTCGGAGGCATTTGCTTTGCGCCCACAATGGCAAGGAATTTGACTTTCCGTTTATCGCCAGAAGGATGCTCATTCACAAAATAGAATTACCGTCTAAACTCAATTTATTTGGGAAAAAACCTTGGGAAATCCCGCATCTAGACACCCTTGAACTGTGGAAGTTTGGGGATTACAAACACTATACCTCTTTAAAACTAATGACCAATGTCCTTGGAATTCCTTCGCCGAAAGATGACATTGATGGCAGTGAAATTTATCGGGTTTTTTACAAAGAAAAGGATCTCCAACGCATCATTGCTTATTGCCAAAAAGACACCTTAGCGGTGGCTCAAATTCTATTGCGCTTAAGAAACGAGCCCCTTTTAAACGCGAGGGAAATTAATTATATTTAAGTCATGGAAGACAAGCCCATTCTTAGTGTTAAAGATTTGCGTATCGCATTTCAAAGCATAGATGGTTTTAATTCGGTTGTGCATAACATTGCTTTCGATGTTTTTGAAAATGAAATAATAGGAATTGTAGGAGAAAGTGGGTCGGGAAAATCTGTCACCGCCCTATCCCTTATGCAGTTGTTGCCAAAGAGTCAAAAAACGCAAGTTTCTGGGACGATTACCTACCAAGGTAGGGATTTGAATTCTCTTACAGAGACGAGTATGCAGGATTTGAGAGGTCGAGAAATCTCAATGATTTTTCAAGAGCCCATGAGTGCTCTAAACCCATCCATGCGCTGTGGAGATCAGGTAAAAGAAATCATATTACACCATGGTATTGTGAATAAAGAGGCCGCGCCGGCTGAAGTCCTTCATTTATTCGATAGTGTTAAAATGCCATCTCCGGCTGAAGCCATGCGGAAATACCCTCATGAACTTTCAGGAGGCCAACAACAACGTGTTATGATTGCAATGGCCATTGCTTGTAAACCAAAAGTTCTCATTGCAGACGAACCCACGACCGCTTTAGATGTAACCGTTCAAAAAGAAATCATTTCCTTATTGAAGCGGCTGCAAAAAGAGACCAAAATGAGTGTGATTTTCATCAGCCATGATTTAGCCTTGGTTTCGGAAATAGCACAAAGGACATTGGTGATGTACCAAGGAAAAATTGTAGAAAAGGGAGCGACAAAAACAATTTTTAAAACGCCTAAAAATGACTACACGAAAGCATTGATTGCTGCAAGGCCTGAAATAGGAAAAAGGCTCCAAAAACTCCCAACCATTAAGGACATTTTATTGGATTCAAAAAATGCGGCAATTATAACCAAAAAAGAAAGAGAAAAAAAACACAAGGCCCTTTATGCCGACCCCCCAATTTTAGAGGTTACAAACTTGGGAAAAGTATATTACAAAAGCATTGGTTTCTTCGGAGAGAAAGCAGCTTTTAAAGCCGTCGATGGGGTTAGTTTTAAACTTTATGAAGGGGAAACTTTAGGGCTGGTGGGTGAGTCGGGCTGCGGAAAATCTAGTTTAGGTAACGCCATTTTACAGCTGGATAAAGCAACTTCAGGAAGCATTATATACAAAGGAAAAGACCTTGGGATACTGTCAAAAAAAGCACTGAGGCAGCTGCGAAAAGAAGTTCAAATTATATTCCAAGATCCCTTGAGTTCATTAAACCCAAGACTGACGGTTGGAGAGGCCATTATGGAGCCTATGAAAGTCCATAAATTGCATAAAAATTATGCCGCTCGTAAATTAAAAACATTAGAACTCTTAGATAAAGTTGGCCTGGACCGTTCGGCTTTTGAACGTTATCCTCATGAATTTTCTGGAGGTCAAAGGCAACGTATTGGGATTGCAAGAACCATTGCTGTGGAGCCAAAACTCATTTTATGTGATGAATCCGTTTCTGCACTCGACATTTCGGTTCAAGCTCAAGTATTAAACCTTCTCAACGGACTGAAAAAAGATTTTGGATTTACCTACATATTTATTTCACACGATTTGGCGGTTGTCAAATACATGTCAGACCAACTTATAGTGATGGACAAAGGAAAAATTGTGGAAAAAGGAGAAGCAGATGCCGTGTACGCAAAGCCAAAAAAACCTTACACAAAAAAACTTATAGGTGCCATCCCAAAGGGTTTATAGTGTCATTTCTGGAATCGATCCATCCACAATCAAATGGCCTTCAGTCGCCGCTTGAATCGTTTCAACTGTAACCCCTGGTGCGCGTTCTAAAAGTTTAAATCCTTGCTTGGTAACTTCAAGAACAGCTAAGTTTGTTACAATTTTTTTGACGCAATTGACCCCGGTTAGTGGCAGGCTACAGCGTTTTAAAAGCTTCGACTCGCCTCGTTTGTTGGTGTGCATCATGGCCACAATAATGTTTTCGGCGCTGGCCACCAAGTCCATGGCGCCCCCCATGCCCTTGACCAAACGCCCAGGAATTTTCCAATTGGCAATATCTCCATTTTCGGCGACCTCCATGGCGCCCAAAATAGTCAAATCTACATGTTTGCCTCTAATCATTGAAAAACTCATAGCAGAATCAAAATAGCTCGCTCCATCCAAGGCCGTAATGGTTTGCTTTCCAGCATTGATTAAATCGGCATCTTCTTCTCCCTCAAAAGGAAAAGGGCCCATGCCTAAAATGCCATTTTCACTTTGAAAATCGACCTCAATATCGGCGCTTACGAAATTCGCAACAAGGGTAGGAATTCCAATTCCTAAATTGACATAATAACCCGGTTTGACTTCTTTGGAAATTCGTTTTGCAATTCCATTTTTATCTAACATATACTTTGCTTTTAAGGGTTTGGAGTCAGTGTGCGTTGTTCAATGCGTTTCTCGTAATCCTGACCTTGAAAAATTCGCTGAACGAAAATCCCAGGAATGTGAATATGGTTTGGGTCTAAGGCCCCTGCAGGCACTAATTCTTCAACCTCAGCAACTGTAATTTTCGCTGCTCCGCACATATTTGGATTGAAATTTCTTGCGGTTCCTTTAAAAATTAAATTTCCTGCCGTGTCTCCTTTCCAGGCTTTTACAAAAGAGAAGTCGGCTTTAAAAGCGTATTCTAAGACATGCATTTTCCCGTCAAATTCACGGGTTTCCTTGCCTTCGGCAACTTCTGTTCCAAAACCTGCAGGGGTGTAAATTGCTGGGAAGCCCGCTTGAGCGGCCCTGCAACGCTCAGCCAAAGTGCCTTGTGGAATCAGTTCGACCTCCAATTCGCCAGAGAGCATTTGACGCTCAAATTCGTCATTCTCTCCAACATAAGAAGAGATCATTTTTTTTATTTGATGCTTCTGAAGCAAGTACCCCAAGCCAAAATTATCGACGCCTGCATTGTTTGATATGCAAGTCAAATCTTTAACATTGATAGCGACCAGTTCGGCAATGGCATTTTCAGGAATTCCGCAAAGGCCAAAGCCCCCCAAAAGCAAGGTCATGCCGCTTTGCACGCCTTCAAGGGCTTTTTGTACATTTTTTACAGTTTTATTAATCATTTATTAAACTTTTAGTGAAGAAATTAAAAGTCAATTTCTGGTGTTAATACTTCGTTTATCATATCCGTTTCACCCTCGGGATTATACTGTTCACACTCTGTGGCAATAGATAAAACTTCCGGTTTTTCAAATTCTTCTTTGGAGATTCCAAGTGCTTCAATGGCATAGCAACCTTTCATATAATTGGCCCAAATGGGCAGTGCCATGGAGGCGCCTTGGCCATAGGTGATGGTTTTAAAATGAGTCGCACGGTCTTCACCACCAACCCAAACCCCTGTCACTAAATTAGGAACCATCCCCATAAACCAGCCATCACTTTGATTTTGTGTGGTCCCTGTTTTTCCTGCGATAGGATTGTCAAACTCGTAGGGGTAGCCGGTTACTATTTCTTTGTAAACGGCTTGATTTTTTCCAAAATTATGACGCAATCTTTGGCCTGAGCCAAACTTTGTAACCCCTTCCATTAAATTTACGATAACATAGGCAATTTCTTCACTTAATACATCTCGCGTTTCTGGCGAAAATTGATAGAGTAAAGTTCCATTTTTATCTTCAATTCTGGTTACCATAACCGGTTTTGTGTAAACCCCTTTATTAGCAAAAGTTGCATAGGCTGCTACCATTTCATAAATGCTTAAATCGGGGGTTCCAAGTGCAATAGAGGGTACTGCAGGCAGGCTTTGTTCAATGCCTAAACTTTTGGCTAAATTGATTACGGGCTGAGGTCCTATTTCGTTCATTAATCGCGCTGTGATAGTATTTCTAGAATTGGCCAGTGCCGCTTTTAACGTTTCAAACCCCGCGTAATTATTGCTGGAGTTTTTAGGAGCCCAAGGCTTCATATTCCCAAACTTCATAGCGGGAATTGTAATTTGTGCTTTTGGAAAAGTGTCGCAGGGTGAAAGGTGCAATTGATCAATCGCTGCGGCATAAACAAATGGCTTAAAAGTGGACCCAACTTGACGCTTGCCTTGTTTAACCATATCGTATTGGAAGTGCTTATAATTAAATCCGCCAACCCAAGTTTTAACAAATCCTGTTTGGGGCTCCATTGACATAGTTCCAGCCCTGAGAAAGGATTTATAATAACGCATGGAGTCCATAGGAGTCATTACAGTATCAATTTCATTGTTAGGTGCGGTCCAAGAAAAAACTTTCATAGGAGTCTTCTTCTTAAAAGAAGCCGTAATTTCACTAACTGGTTTTTTAAGATCATAACGCATTTTACGCCAACGCTCGGAGCGTTTCATGCCAAGATTTAAAAGCCTCTGAATTTCTTCGTCCTCCAATTCTAGAAAAGGTGCTGTAGGGTTTCTTTTCTTGGTGTTTTGAACAAAAAACTCAGCTTGAAGTGCCTTCATGTGATCCGTTACTGCTGCTTCTGCAAGCGTTTGCATTCTAGAATCAATGGTGGTATAAACCTTAAGGCCATCTCTATATATATTGTATTTATCACCATTGGGCTTTCTATTCTCGCTTTGGCTTACCCAGCCTTTTAAAAATTCTTTTAAATAGGCACGAAAATAGGTCGCAATCCCTTCTCTATGGGACTCTGGTTTGTAATTTAAATTAAGAGGGGTTGCTTGCAGTGAGTCTTTTTTAGTTTCACTGATAAAGCCGTATTTAGCCATTTGAGACAGGACTATATTCCTGCGGTTTTTTGTGCCAACAGGATTTCTTTTGGGCCGTGGATTATATAGCGATGAGTTTTTAAACATCCCAACCAGCATGGCGGACTCAGGAATGTTTAAATCTGTGGGTTCTTTGCCAAAATAAATTCGAGAAGCGCTTCGAATACCATCTGCATTGTTGCCGAAGTCATAAATATTAAAGTATTGCGCAATAATCTCTTCTTTGGTGTATTGTTTCTCCAAACGAGTTGCAATAACCCATTCTTTTATTTTTTGAGTAATCCGGCCAAGGGTGTTTTTAGAGCCCTCTCCGTGAAAAAGTTGCTTTGCTAATTGTTGAGAAATCGTACTCGCGCCCCCATCTTTACCCAATTTAAAAACAGCTCTTAAAGTACCTCTACTATCGATCCCAGAATGATCCATATAGCGAATGTCTTCCGTGGCAATAAGCGCATCAACCAAATGCCGTGGAAGTTCATCATAACCAACAGGCGTACGGTTGTCTTCGTAATAAAACTTCCCAAGCGTTACCCCGTCAGAAGACAGAATTTCTGTAGCTAAATTAGTCCTTGGGTTCTCTAATGCGGTATGGTCTGGCATAGGGCCAAAAACGCCGAAAGATGCCAGCAAAAAAACAAGTGGGATGGAAAATGCTGTCAACAAGAATAAGGTCCAAAACCAACGTTTAGGTTTTGAAAAATTTGACTTAGATTTTCTTTTTTTTGCCATCATTAATATTTATTGAACGGTTTCAATGCTAAACCCAATATCCTCAACGCCTTCTAAAAAAGCCTGGCCCTCAGTATTGCCAAGTACCCGATTGGCATGTATGATTTCAAGACTGTATTCACCTATTTCCGTAAAATTAAATGGGGTATCATGCCCCTTGTACCAAAGCCGGTGTTCTTTAATCATCATATAGCCCTGTCCTAACATAGAACCATCTGGGTTTGACATCTTGTATTCTAAGGTGTCCTTTTGTACTTTTCCTTTGGGGTGGTGCAAGGAAACGATCAAAAACAGGTTGCTAAATTGATAGGTTTTATTGGTGCGAAGTTTTAAGAATAAATCAACAGGTTGAAGCGTGTCGGTAACATTAAAGTGATATGTGATGGGCGTATCCTTGTGCCAAGGTGAATCTAATGACGTGTATTGGTCAAACACTGCTTTTTTATCACAAGCGAAGATTGTGGTAAGTATTAAACAGCATATGAAAAAATTTATTCGCATTCTTGTGAAGCTTCAGCGTCTTAAGGCCTATTGTTTGTGTTTTCTTAAAAATGCATCTATACATATTTAAGCGCCAAGGTTCCCCCAAATAAACCTTAAACATTTTGTGTTTTTTAGCTATGTAAATATAAGTTTATTTGAGAACTTAAAAAAGCGCATTCCATTACAGCTAAGTGTCTAATTTTCAAACAGAGTCCTTATTTGAAGGGTCAAGAATATTCCTAAGATCTTTCTTAAAAGGGAGGTGATTTGCGCGGCCTTTCTTAAAAATGTCGTTGCTATTGCCCTGTCCTTTGCGCAAGGCCTTTTGAGTTTCATAAGGCAAGTGGTGAATTTCTTTACATTCTGATGAACAACAATTGTCCATTTCTGCTTTACAGGCGTCACATTGAATGAATAATAAATGACAGGCTTCATTGGCACAATTTACATGACCGTCTGCGGGCGCACCACATTGGTGGCACTGGGCAATAATGTCTTCAGATATTTTTTCAGCACGGCGTTCATCGAACACAAAATTTTTGCCAATAAATTTATTTTCCAAACCGGATTTGCGAACTTGCCGTGCATAATTAATAATCCCACCTTCGAGTTGAAACACATTTTTAAAACCTTTGTGCTTGTAATAGGCACTGGCTTTTTCACAACGTATTCCGCCGGTGCAATACATCACTAATTTTTTAGTTTCCTTATGGTCTTTGAGTTGATTTTCAATCAGGTCTAAAGAGTCTCTAAAAGTATCTACGTCGGGTGTTACCGCGTTTTTAAAATGTCCTATTTCACTTTCATAATGATTGCGCATGTCTACTAGAACGGTGTCTTCATCTTCAACGAGTTCGTTAAAACGGTTGGCGTCCACATGGGTGCCAATATCCGTAACATCAAAAGTATCATCTTCAAGTCCATCAGCCACAATTTTATTTCGAACCTTTACTTTCAATTTTAAAAATGAGAACATGTCTTGCTCAATGGCAAGATTTAAACGTACATTTTCTAAAAAAGAAATGCTGTCTAAATGTATTTTAAAGGCTTGAAAATTTTCAGCTGGGAGGGAAAGTTGGGCATTAATCCCCTCATGAGCGATATAAATGCGCCCGAGCACATCAATAGTGTCCCAAAACAAATAGAGATGGTTTCTGAGAATCTGTGGGTTGCCAATTTTGGCATATTTGTAGAAAGAGATCGTCAAGCGGTCTTTACCCGCCTTTCTAATGAGTTCTGCTCTTTCATCGCTGCTTAAATTATTGTACAGTTGCATGCTATACTTTTTTAAGTTTAATGATTTCTTGAACTGCAAATGTAATGTTTTTTGAATACTGGGGGTCATGCGAAAAATTTCAAATGATGAAAATGACAAAAAAAATTCGTTAAACTTTAGTAAAAAGACAACAGCAATAAGCAAACTTCGGGAAAGAAATATTATTTTAGCAAGAACATTCCAATCCAAAAAAAACTGAAGATGAGCAAAGAAAAAGATGCCAAGCTAAAAGCCCTAAAATTAACGCTTGATAAACTGGATAAAGCCTATGGCAAAGGCACAGTTATGAAAATGAGTGATGCCCCTGTGGTGGACGTAGATGTCATCTCTTCAGGTTCTTTAGGTCTGGATGTTGCGTTAGGCGTTGGTGGATATCCAAGGGGGCGTGTTGTTGAAATTTATGGCCCTGAATCTTCTGGGAAAACAACCCTTACATTACATGCAATTGCAGAGGCTCAAAAAGCAGGAGGAATTGCAGCTTTTATCGATGCTGAGCATGCATTTGACCGCTTTTATGCTGAAAATCTAGGAATCGACATTGATAATCTTATCATATCACAGCCAGACAATGGTGAGCAAGCCTTAGAAATTGCTGACAACCTAGTGCGCTCAGGCGCCATTGATTTAATCGTTATTGATTCGGTTGCAGCCTTGACGCCTAGAAGTGAAATTGAAGGGGAAATGGGCGATTCCAAAATGGGGCTGCATGCGCGCTTGATGTCACAAGCCCTAAGAAAACTAACAGGCTCAATAAGCAAGACCAACTGTACAATGATTTTTATCAACCAGTTGAGGGAAAAAATAGGGGTGATGTTCGGTAATCCTGAAACAACAACTGGTGGGAATGCGCTTAAATTTTATGCGTCGGTACGCCTCGACATCAGACGCTCTACACAAATAAAAGACGGTGATGGAAGCGTCCGCGGAAATAAAACACGAGTAAAAGTTGTCAAAAATAAAGTTGCACCACCATTTAAATTGGCTGAGTTTGATATTATGTACGGTGAGGGCGTATCTAAGGTTGGTGAAATCCTGGACCTTGCTGTGGAATTTGACATCATTCAGAAAAGTGGTTCCTGGTTTAGTTACGATGCAACGAAACTTGGACAAGGCCGTGATGCGGTTAAACAAATGATCAAAGACAATCCCGATTTGATGGATGAACTAGAGGCAAAGATTAAGGGAATCATCAAAGGGGATTCTGAAGCCTCATAAATGCTGTGTTTTTATCCCTGATTTTCTAAAGATTTCAAAATAAGCAGATAAACTTTATCGCTCATGATTTTGAGCGATTCAAGGCTGAAATCCTTTGGGTCTAAAAAAGGATGCGCCTTTGCGCGCATTTTCCCTGGGCTTCCGCTAAAAAACGTATAAGAAAAGCGCTTTTTATTATCAAAAAAAGTAATTGGAACCAGCGGCAGTTGGTGGTCTACGGAAAGCCTAAAAGCGCCTATTTTAAACTGGTCTAATGGCACCGATTCCCTTGGAACCCCTCCTTCTGGGAAAATACAGATGCTCAACCCTTGTTGAATGCGTTTTTGGGCTTGATTAAAAACGTCCTTTCTACTGCTGTAATTGCTGCGGTCTACCAAAATTGACGTGCGCTTGTAAAAGAATCCAAACAACGGTATTTTTGCCAACTCTATTTTTCCAACAAATACAAAAGGGTGGTCCTTTATCATTGCAAACATCAGCATGATATCTGTCATAGAGGTGTGGTTGGCAACAAAAATATAACTTTGTCCTTTTTCCAATTTCTGATCCCAGTCAATGGACCAATAAAAGCCCATGCCAGCAAGAATACAAAGCGACCAGAACCGCGCTAATTTATAAAAATAAGGATACCAAGACGCTTTCAGGGTTGAAAGAATCAAAAAAGGGGATAACAAAAATGTACATATTCCAACTAGCACATAGAACCAAACTCTATAAATTAGCCAAATTGGATAGTATATCGACTTCATCAAGCCCAAAACTACTAAAAATATTGAGCGATTGCTTCAAAAAAATTACCTTTGTGTGTAAATCCAAGAAACACATCGGCAAATGGCGAGAATTTTAACAGGGGTTCAAAGTACAGGAACGCCACATTTGGGAAACATTTTAGGCGCAATCCTGCCAGCGATTGAAATGAGCAATGACAATGCAAATGATGCCTTTCTTTTTATTGCCGATTTACATTCACTCACACAAATAAAAAATGCGCAAACCCTGCGCGAAAACACCTTGTCAACAGCTGCAGCTTGGTTGGCTTTTGGATTGGATATAGAAAAAACTGTGTTCTACAAGCAAAGCGATGTACCTCAAGCTACAGAACTGGCTTGGTATTTAAGCTGCTTTTTTCCCTTTTCAAGATTAGAATTAGCGCACAGTTTTAAAGATAAAGCAAGTCGATTGGAAGACATAAATGGCGGTTTATTTAGCTACCCAATGCTCATGGCTGCTGATATTTTACTATATGATGCCAACATTGTCCCGGTTGGAAAAGACCAGTTGCAACATCTTGAAATGACAAGAGATGTCGCATCAAGGTTCCATTCTAAAATGGGAGAAACTTTTATTATCCCTGAAGCAAAAGTGCAGGAGCAAACAAAATTGATTCCAGGAACAGATGGCCAAAAAATGAGTAAAAGCAAGGACAATGCGATTGACATTTTCCTAACAGACAAGGCTCTCAAAAAACAAATCATGTCTATCAAAACCGACAGCACACCACTTGAAGCTCCAAAAGATTGGGCCGTATGCAATTGTTTTGCAATTTATGAATTACTCGCGTCTAAGCAAGCGCTTGAAACAATGAAAGAGAATTACCAAGCTGGTGGTTACGGCTATGGGGATGCCAAGCAAGCCTTATTTGAGCTTATATGCAAGAAATTTTCCTTTGAACGTGAACGCTACAATCATTATATGGCACATCCAGAGGAAGTTGAAAAAATATTAACGCTTGGTGCTGGGAAAGCAGCGGCAGTCGCCAATTCGGTGCTTGCAAGGGTTAGAAAAAAACTGGGCTACTAAAAAAGTTGAAAAACATTCCCAGGGAGCGATTTCACAACCCCTTCAATTCTATACTTAACAATACATAGCCCGCTTACGGCGTTAGTGTTTGAGAATCAAAAGCAATGAAAATATATAAAACAGATCAAACAAACTTCATTGTAAGCTTCTTGGGGAAATTCAAAAAAAATTTATACATTTGAAACAATGCAACTCAGCCAATATATAAGCGAGCTTTTATACCGTTACGAATGTGTCGTAGTCCCCGGATTAGGGGCGTTTTTAACCCACAAAGTGTCGGCTGAAATTGATGCACAAGCTCAAGTGTTTTCTCCCCCTAAAAAACGTTTATCATTTAACGAACAACTGCAACAAAATGATGGTGTTTTGGCAAATCACATTGCAACTTCTGAGAAAGTTTCATATGAAAATGCCCTTGCGAAAATTGCCAAACAAGTGGCCGAAATTCAACAAAGCCTTAAGCAAAATGAAACCGTTTCAATTAAGTATGTTGGAGATTTAAGCCGACGCAAGACTGGCGCTCTAGAATTTGAACCTTCTTATCATCTAAATTATATGACTGCTGCCTTTGGCTTGTCACAATTTGTTTCGCCAGAGGTCAAAAGAGACTTCCCTTTAAATGTTGTGGGCGACAAAGAAAAAGAAAAAACCTTAATTTTAGCTTCAAGAAAAAGGCTTAAAAATGCAGTAATAAAATATGCCGCAGTTGCCGTAATCTTGTTCGGACTAGGGGGATTTATGGTGTCGAATGCCTACATGCAGCATATTGAAAAAGAAAATATTGTCGCTCAAGAAAAGGCCCGTATAGCCTTAGACAATCAAATCCAAGAGGCAACATTTTTGGTAAACACTCCCTTGCCTGCCATAACCATAGATATTGAAAAACCTTCAGGAAACTATCATATTGTCGCGGGTGCTTTTAGGGTCAAAGCCAATAGCGAAAGGAAACTCCGTCAACTAAAACGCCTCGGTTTTAATGCACGATTGATTGGACAAAACCGATTTGGTTTGCATCAAGTCGTTTTTGAAAGCTATAAAGAACGCCGGGCGGCCGAACGCGCGCTCTACAATATCAAACGCACACAGGACCCAGCTGCTTGGCTTTTGATCAAGTCCGTTCCCTAATTTTGAAAAAATAGGTATTAGTCTCTAGTTATTATCCGCAAGATTAAAAGTTATTGGTTTGATGAAATGATTTCCCCAATAAATTCTACCTTTGTGGCATACAATAACAACTATGACTGCAAAACACCCTTCCGATTCAAAAACTGTGGTAACCGACATGGTTCTTCCCGGTGAAACCAATGCCATAAACACCCTTTTTGGAGGCGAGCTGTTGGCCCGTATGGACCGTGCTGCCAGCATTACTTCTCAACGACATTCCGAAAAAGTTGTAGTTACGGCTTCTGTAAACCATGTAGCTTTTAACCATGCAATCCCACGGGGAAGTATTGTGACCATTGAGGCGAAAGTTTCAAGAGCTTTTAAAACTTCAATGGAAGTCTACCTAGATGTGTGGTATACAGATAATAATTTTAACAAGCCGATCAAAGCCAACGAAGCTATTTTTACTTTTGTGGCTGTCGATGAAAATAGAAGGCCCGTTGAAATTCCAGAACTAATCCCCGAATCTGAACAAGAAATAAAACGCTTTGAGGGTGCGCTAAGGCGGCGACAATTAAGCTTGGTTTTGGCCGGAAAGCTCAAAGCTGAAGAGGCCACGGAGCTCAAAGCGCTTTTTAGCTCTTAAGGGTTAGAGTTTATAAACCCAAATTGAGGGGTTCTGAATTGCGCTATCTTTATAAATACCAAAGCTTAAAATAGATTCTCCGGAAGCCTTGTTTGTTATGACTTCTCCAAGGATCTGCTTGGTCGTTACTTTATCACCCTTGCTTACATAAAATTTGGATAGGTTTTTATATACTGTGATGTAATTACCATGCCTAATCATAATGGTGTTGTTTCCGTTTTTGGGCGTCATGATCCCTTGAACAACCCCGTCAAAAACAGCCCGAACAGGCTCTCCTTTATTGGTGGCAATGCGAACACCATTGCTTTTTATTTTAATGCTTGGGTCGATTGGTGATGGATTGGTGCCAAAGCGCATTTTTACAACGCCGCTGGCAACCGGCCAGGGCAATTTTCCTTTATTGGCTGTAAAATTTGCCGCTAACACCTTTTGCTCAGGCGTCATAGAAAAGGTTCTACTTTTGACTGATTTTCCTGCCTTTTTATTAGACGCCGCAATGGCTTCACGAATCAATTTTTTAATTTCCTTATCTAACTTCTCTGATGCTTTTTGTTTGTCTTTGATTTGCGCTGAGAATTTCGCCAAGTTTTTTTGGATCGATTCAATAAAGGCCTGCTGATCCTTGAGTTCTTTGTCCAAAATTAGCTTCGCCGCTTTGTTTTCGCCAACTAATTTTTGTTTGTCCTTTTTTTGAACTAATAAATCTTGATTGAGCAATTGCAGTTGTTTGGTTTCAACTTTTATAATTTCAGCTTGTTGCCTTTGATAATCTGCATATTGTTTGATGTATTGCAAGCGCCTGTAAGCTTGCTGAAAGCTTGAAGAAGACAATAAAAACATAAGTTTATTATCCCGGGCTCTATTTTTATAAGATTTGACAATCATGTCTGCATATGCCTCTTTTAGAGCCTTCAATTTTACGCGGCGGGTAGAGATTTCATCCTGGTTGGCGTTGATTTCGCGCGTTAACAAATTGGCTTGTTGGTTGGTGATGCGGATCAGGTTTTTACGAACACTAATTTTGTAATTTAAATCTTCAACAGCACTCACAACAGATTTTTTTTCTTTTTTACCAGCAAATAGCAACTTGGTTATTTCCCTGATTTCTTGTTGCAGTTCTCGGCGTTTTTCTTCTAATTCTTGTTGGCGTTGGCTTTGCGCATTAGCGTTCGATGAACCGATCGCCAAAAAAATAAAAAGAATGAAATAAAAATATTTAAGCTTAGAGGGCATTAGAGATCAATCGGTTTATAGCCCGAGGGCATTTTAAATGGAAACCGCAAGGGCTGGTTTAAAATTACGGATTTTAAATTCAATTTCAAGCTGGTTTCCTTTTGATTTTCGAGAACTTTGATTGTTATTGATTTGGGAAATAATTGTGCGTCAATGGCTTGGAAGCTTTGGTAGTTTACATCAAGACTTCGATTTTCAAGAGGCTGGTATACAGATTGGCCTTCCAGTTTAAAAGAACCGGGGTTTATATAATACAACACTTGCAGTAATTCATTTACGTTTTTGGGTGCCAAGACATAAGACGTTTGGTTTGGTTCTCTTTTTAAAGCATTTGTTTTGGGATTAAAAAGGGCGTCTCCAAGCAATGCGTTTTCAAGGTTTGAAAAATTGAGTTCAATGCCTAAGAAGTCATTTATAATTTCATAATCTCCATCAAAAAAAGTACGGTCTAATTTGTTATACATTTGAACTTTTTCTGGCGTTATTTTTAGGCGTACCATATTTAAAAAGGCATTAACCCATATCGTTTTACCGCGCTCCATGCGAAGTGTTAGTGTATGTGTTTGTGATTTATTGCCTTCCGTCAATTCCACCTTAAGTCGTGCTTGAAGAGTGCTAAAGTCCGCCTTTTGATTTTGGTGTGTTTTTAATATTTGCTTTGCTTTCATTTTTGAGTCACGCAGAGGCTCTGTGTCAATTTTTTTTGAAGTCCCGCAGCTAAAAACCAAAACTGCTGTTAAAGTGTATATAAGTTTTTTCACCATTGCTTATTAAGCGCTTTTGCCTTATTATTGAACGTCTTTGCTTTCGCAATATTGTTGTTTTTTGTGTAAAGATCAGCCATTAAAATATAATAGGCTTTAGCGGTTTCATTCTCTTCAAAAATATAATCCATCCCGATTTCAAGCCATTCTAAAGCCGCATCCCACTGTTGCAAGTGAAATTGGGCGCGGCCATAAGCTAAATACAGTGGGGTTTGTGTGGGGAAAAACTCCAATTGTGTTAAAGTAAATTCAACGGCGCGTTCGTATTGCATTGTTTCCAAGTAAAGATTTGCAATTGTTTGAATTAGGGCTAAATTTTCTGGTGTCTTTAGCAGTTCTTTTTCATAGAAACCCAAGGCTTTAAGGAGGTTGTTTTCTTCGTGGTAGTAGGCGGCCCATTCTAAATTGGACCTGTTAGAAACATCCAATGAAGCTGCGGGTTCCACTTCGGCCAATACCGATTTATAGGCGGGGTTTTCTTTAACGAATTGTAGGAAATCACTTAAAACTTTGACTTTTATATGGGGGGCCAATACATTACTGCTCGTTACTATTTTCATAGAGTTAATTGCCTTGTCATAGGCCTTATCATCAAGATAAAACTTATACAAAGCCACATGCACAATGTGAGATTGGGGATGAAATTTAAAAAAAGATTCGGAGGTCGCAAAGGCCTCATCCTTTAGGCCATACTGACTTAAAGTATAAATTAAATTTAAAAAATGTTGATCATTTTCTGGTGTTTCGCTAAGGCGGTTCTTTAAAAACTGAACATGGTCGTTTTGATTGTCAGTTTGCAAATAAATATTTACCCGAGTTTGATCACGTTCTGACGTATAACCGTACTGTGCATCCAGTTTTTCAATTTGACTCAAGGCGGCTTCATAATGACCTGCGCTCACATTTAAATGCACCAAGTCCTCTTGGTATGCTTGGCGTTTGAAAAGCAGTGGTTTTACTGCTGCTATTGCTTTATTATAATCTTCCTTATGGACATATAATTGGTATAATTTTTCTTTATACCAAAAATTGTTTTCATCTAAAACAATGGCTTTTTGTAGATTAATTTCGGCGAGGGAATACGCTTTTGTTTTAAAATAAAGATCTCCAAGTTCATAAAAGACGACAGCGCGCTCTGGGTATAATTCAGTGCAGGTTATTAGAGCATCAATCGCTTTTGTATAATTTTCAATGCCCTTTTGTTTTAAGGCCTCATAAAAATTGTCTTGAAATTGCAGCTCTGTATCAGGGCTTGCTAAGTCCAGTAGACTGTCCTGCTTAATTTGTGCACAAACCATTGAGGTTAAAAAAAAGCTGAAAAAAAATAATATTAATAATTTTGGGTAAATCATTGGCGTCCTGTGCTTCCAAATCCACCAGCGCCACGGCTTGTTTCTGATAAACTTTGAACGGGGTTCCATTTAGCACGCTCGTGCTTGGCAATGACCATCTGAGCCACACGTTCACCGTTTTTAATAGTGAAATCTGCATTAGAAAGGTTTACTAAAATCACACCAATCTCTCCTCTATAGTCGGCGTCGATAGTCCCGGGGCTGTTCAGGACCGTCAAACCGTATTTGGCGGCCAAACCACTGCGTGGACGCACCTGGGCTTCGTAGCCCACAGGGAGTGCCATAAAAAGCCCAGTAGGAATAATGCTCCGCTCCAATGGCTTTAAAATAATGTCCTGTTCAATATGGGCGCGTAAATCCATGCCAGCCGAAGCAATGGTCTCATAGCTAGGAAGGTCGTGAGAAGATTTATTGATGATATTGATTTTCATAATTAGGATTTAATAAGTTGTTTAATGTTGGTTTTCTCCTTAGCCCATACAACGGCTGTTAATATAAGAATCAAGGTGCCACCAACAATGTATTGTGCTCTGAAAACATAAAAAGATAGGATGGAAAACCCAATAGAGAGCGTCAGGTAAAGCCCTATTTTTTTTAAGTTATAAGGGACTTTATAATACTTTTGCCCAAGCTTGTAGGAAATAAAAGCCATGGCAGCATAGGCGGCCAGTGTGGCGGTGGCCGAAGCCATATAGCCAAACTTTGGAATGAAAAATAGATTGATGACCAGTGTTAATATGGCCCCAAAAATAGAAATGTATGCGCCGAATTTCGTGCGATCCGTAATTTTATACCAAACAGAAAAGTTGTGATAGATGCCTAAGAATAAGTAGGCCAGTAACAAGATCGGTACCACACTCATAGCCTCCCAATAGGCTTCATTTGGAATCAAAATTAGTTTTAAGACATCGACGAAAACAACAACGATTAAAAGGATCAGTGCCCCGAATATGACAAAAAGTTCTAATATTTTGGCATAATTCGTTTTTGCTTCTTTATGATTTGCGTTGCTAAAAAAGAAGGGCTCGATCCCCAAGCGATAGGCCGTCGCAAATAAGGTCATAAACAAGGCTAATTTATAACACGCAGAGTAGGTCCCGATGGCGGCTTTGGATAAGTTTTCAGGCAGCAGCCGCTCCAACAAAATTCGGTCAAAGGTTTCATTGATGGAAAAAGCAATTCCTGCAACAAGTACCGGGGTTGCATAGCGTAACATCTGCCTCCAAAGTTTGACGTTAAAATTATAATTGAGCTTAAAATAAAAAGGGATTAGTAACAAAAGTGTGGCGGCACTTGCTATCAAGTTGGCAATAAAAATATAATGTACTTCAAAATTAGGGCGGTAGAACAGGTCCCAGAATGAGGACGTTTCTGCCCATGATTTTAAAAATAACAGCAAGACAATATTAAGCCCTAAATTTAGTGCTACATTCACGAGCTTAATGACTGTGTATTTGGCCGGCTTGCCGAGAGCGCGCAAATACGCAAATGGAATAATCACCAAAGCGTCGAAAAATAAAATCCACAAAACCAAGACTATATAATCGGCATTGATATGAATGAGGTTTGAGATTTCTTGTTTCAACAAATATCCCACAACCAAAACCAATGAAGAGGTCAACAGTAGAGAAATTGCTGAGGTGCTTAGAACCGTTTCTTTTTTTTGATCGCTATTAAAAAAGCGGAAAAACGCGGTTTCCATTCCATAAGCCAAAAGCACATTGAACAATACAAAATAGGCGAAGATTAAAGAGACATCGCCATAATCAGCCACATTCTCCAGTACCGATTTATCTGTATGCAAACGCACCAGTAAAAAACTGAGCATTTTGGGAACCACCGTAGCCAACCCGTAAATAAATGTTTGCTTATAAAGTGTTTTAAGCTGCGTCAAACTACTGGATTTATGAGCTTAAAAATACACTTTTTACGGCAGATATAATAATTATTAATCCGGTGGCGCAGAGGGGTATGCGATGCTGGGCTGTTGCTGCAAAGCTTCAATTTTATAATAGTAACGCTTGTTCTGAACTTGATAGCTCAGGATGCAGGCATTGTTTCTCAAGGGGAAAGGGGAACGGTCCCCGGCAGCTAACAATGAATTTTGCATTTCTTTCAAGACATTTTGACTTAAAACAAGGTCTTTCTTTTGATTATGAGGTGTGTCAAAGCGCCCAACAATTCTTTTATTTTGGTAAACAGCCTTTACGCGCTGACCCCTAAAATGGAGGCTGTCCGGGTCGAAACCCTTGGTTCCTTCTACCGGAATAAAAACGTTGATGCCACTACCTCCGCCAGGTATGCCCGCAATCCATGCTTGGTAATACGGGGCTTGAGCTAGTACAAAAGGAGGTGTGCTTTGAAGTGTGACCGGTTGACTCCCTTTGCATTGTATGAAAAGAGAAATTAAAATTAATAAAATAAGTGGCTGTGTTTTTATGACCTTCATTCACGTAGATTTACCTCTATTTAATATCAAAATTCATTCCATAAAAAAGCCCTGCAAGCTGCAGGGCAGTATGTGTTTGCAAACGCTTGCTTTAGTTGTTCAGCGCCTCAGCACCTCCAACGATTTCAAGAATCTCATTGGTAATGGCTGCTTGTCTTGCTTTATTATAGGTCAATTTTAATTGATCCCTTAGTTCTGTAGCATTGTCCGTTGCCTTGTGCATGGCTGTCATTCGGGCGCCATGCTCGCTAGCAAAACTATCTCTAATAGCTTTGAATAATTGTGTTTTTAAAGACTTTGGTATCAAGGTTTCGACAATTTCCGCTTTCGAGGGCTCAAATATATAGTCTTGATTTACATTTATACTTTCCGTGGTTGAAACAATGGGTAAAAATGGCTCCGTCATCACAACTTGAGTGGCCGCATTCTTAAATTTATTGTAAACCAATTCAATTTTATCAAATGCTCCCGATTCAAACTGCGCCATCAACATCTCGGCAATTGTTGCAACATTTTCAAAAGTCAAATCATCAAAAACACTGCTTTGGTTTGAAATGACTTGGTACTCTTTTGCAAGTGCATCATTGCCTTTTTTTCCAATGGCCACTACAGAAACTTTTTGGTTCGCATAGCCCTTCGCTAAATGAGTCGCCTGTTTAATGATGTTAGAATTAAAGGCGCCACATAGCCCTCTATTGGAAGTAATGGCTACAATAAGTACTGTTTTTATGTCGCGCTGTTCTGCAAATTTACTGCCACTGTCCGCATCTAAAGTGGTGCTTAAATTTTGTAAAAGCTCTGTGAGCTTATCTGCATAGGGGCGCATGGCAGTAATGGCGTCTTGGGCCTTTTTTAACTTGGCAGCAGAAACCATTTTCATGGCACTTGTTATCTGCATCGTAGACGATACAGACGAAATTCTATTTCTTATTTCCTTTAAATTTGCCATGCTTTAAACTAGTTGTATTTGGCAGACATGTCTTTTGCTACTTTTGTTAAGGTGTCTGTGACCTCGTCTGTAAGCTTCCCGGATTTAAGAGTGGCCAAAACATCACTGTGTTTTGCTTTTAAAAACTCGATGTATTCAGATTCAAACTCTTTGACTTTATTTACAGGCACATCGCGCAATAAATTTTTAGATCCTGCATATATAATCGCAATTTGATCTTCCACCTTAAAAGGATCATTTTGTGCTTGCTTAAGAATTTCAACGTTTCTTTTTCCTTTTTCAATAACGTTCAATGTGACAGCGTCCAAATCTGAACCAAACTTGGCAAAGGCCTCTAGTTCACGGAACTGTGCTTGATCAAGTTTTAATGTTCCAGATACTTTTTTCATAGATTTAATCTGCGCATTACCGCCTACACGAGATACCGAAATACCTACGTTAATCGCTGGGCGAACACCAGAGTTGAATAAATCTCCATCCAAGAAAATCTGACCATCTGTAATCGAAATTACATTTGTAGGAATGTAAGCAGATACATCCCCCGCTTGTGTTTCAATGATTGGAAGTGCTGTTAAAGAGCCGCCGCCTTTTACCAACGGCTTTAAGGATTCTGGCAAATCGTTCATGTCTTTTGCAAGGTTGTCATCGTTAATGACTTTTGCAGACCGCTCCAACAAGCGCGAGTGTAAGTAAAATACATCCCCTGGGTAAGCCTCACGTCCTGGAGGACGGCGTAATAATAGTGAGACTTCACGGTAAGCTACAGCTTGTTTTGACAAATCATCATAAACAATAAGAGCAGGTCGACCAGTATCTCTAAAATATTCTCCAATTGCAGCGCCCGCAAACGGTGCATAAACCTGCATTGGCGCAGGGTCTGATGCGTTTGCTGCTACAATTGTAGTGTAAGCCAAGGCCCCTTTTTCTTCAAGTGTTTTTGAAATCAATGCAACGGTAGATGCTTTTTGCCCCACGGCAACATAAATACAATATACAGGTTCTCCTGCGTCGTAAAATTCTTTTTGATTTAAAATGGTATCTATACAAACCGCTGTTTTCCCTGTTTGACGGTCTCCAATTACAAGTTCTCTTTGTCCACGTCCTACGGGAATCATGGCATCAATGGATTTTATTCCTGTTTGAAGTGGTTCGGTGACCGGCTCACGGAATACAACGCCTGGTGCTTTGCGCTCCAATGGCATTTGAT
>CAJWNW010000012.1 GCA_913044085.1 uncultured Flavobacteriaceae bacterium
AGAACTCAACAGTTCTATTTTGAGTTTTGCAAATATCAATGATAACAAGTTGATTATTGGTGGTATTGATATTTATGGTCTTTTTTTTCATATCAAAACCTACAGTGGCGAACAAGCTTCTAATTTGGATATTTTTACAGGAAAATTTAAAAAAACTAAGGAGACTACAAGCTTATTTGAATTGTCTGCTACAAATCTTCGTGTACGAGATAGCTATTTTAAATTAACTGATGAAAACAAAACAGTCCAAGAAATTTTAGATTTTCAAAAACTTTACATCAATGCAGATGATTTTTTGATTTTAGGTCCAGATGTCCAAACTCAAATTAATGCGTTGCGCTTTAAAGATGCTCGTGGCGTTGAAATGCAAAACTTAGAAACCCAATTCAAATATACTCCAAATGCGATGTTTTTTGAGCATCTCAAAATAGCAACAAACAGCTCATATTTAGAGGGTAATTTGGTTTTTTCATACAATAGAGAAGATTTAAAAATGTTTGCAGATAAAGTCCAGTTGAAAGCAAATTTCAAGGACAGTCGGATTGATCTTGGGGAGTTAAATGTATTTTATCCTGAATTTGGAAATGCTAAAACAGTTATTTTCAATTCAGAACTCACAGGAACAATCAATGCACTAAGCGCCCTAAATTTGAATCTTAAATCCAATGGAGGTACAAAAATTAAAGGAGATTTTAATTTTAAAAATTTAACAACTTCTGATTTTCAGCCTTTTGAAATGACTGCAAAATTGAATCAGCTCTCTTCAACGTATGAAGATTTAAAAGGAATTCTACCAAGGATTTTGGGTAAAAATTTACCCCCTAGTTTAGAATTTTTGGGAACCTTTTCAGCTACAGGTTTACTCACTATTTCAGAACCAATAATTAGTCTGAATTGTGAGGTTGACACAGCGCTTGGTCAAATTTCCACAGACTTGAGCCTTGATATTATCAATGATATCAATACTGCTAATTATAATGGGCAGCTTGAACTTTTTAATTTTGATTTAGGTGCGCTAATTCAAGACACAAACTTTGGTCTTGTGAACACCAATTTGAATATTAAAGGTCAGGGATTTTCAATGGAAAGCATTCGTTCCAATGTTGCTGGAATTTTTAGTGATTTGGAGTACAATTCCTACAACTACAAGGATGTTGAAGTGAAAGGATTAATTGAAAATCGAATTTTTAGCGGAGAACTTAAAACTGATGATAACAATCTCAAATTGGATTTTTCAGGTTTGGTAGACTTTTCAGGGTTAGAAAATATCTACGATTTTTCAGCCCGTGTGGAACAGGCAAATCTGAATGCTTTAAATTTTATATCCAGAGACGCTATTTCCGTATTTACAGGGCAGCTAGATATGGACATGAGAGGCACTAATTTAGATGATTTGTATGGTAATATTAAGTTTACAGAAACCCGTTATGAAAATCAAAATGACAGTTATTATTTTGATGATTTTCAAATTACCTCCAATTTCGATTTGAATCAAATTCGGACCATCACTTTTGATTCTCCAGAAATTATTCAGGGGACCTTTCGAGGCGTTTTTAAAATTAAACAAATCCCTTTGATGCTAGAAAATGCTTTGGGCAATCTTTATGTACAATCTTCCTCAAGTATAATCAGTCCTGGACAATCTTTAAAATTCAACTTTAAAGTTTACAACAAAATAATAGAAGTTTTTTATCCCGAGTTAGAATTTGGTGCCAATACCTTCTTTAAAGGGGTTCTAGACAGTAATCCAAAGAAATTTGTTTTGACATTCAAATCTCCAGACATTCGAATGGAGTCCTATTTTGCTAGGAAGGTTGAGATTAAGTTTGATAATAACAACCCAATATTTAATTCTTACATTGAATTAGATAGCCTCAGTACGCCCTATTTAAAGGCCAATGAATTTAGTTTGATTAATTTTCGTTTAAACGATACATTGTACATAAAATCTCAATTTAAGGGCGGAAAGCGAAAACAAGATATTTATGATTTTAATTTATATTACACGAATGATAGTGAAAATTATGTTTTAGGTTTAAAACCTTCAACAGCAAATTTTAAAAATACATTGTGGAAATTAAATGATAGTGAAGCATCTGAGACTGAACTTGTTTATAATCCAAAGTCAAAAGCATTTGAAATGGATGCCATTGATATGACGTTTGAAGACGAAAAAATAACACTGCGTGCCAATGCCAAAGATTCTTTGTCGACAAATATTGATCTTGAATTTAAAAATGTGGATTTGTATAAAGTGACACCTGAAATTGACAGCTTAAATTTAGGTGGGACTGTCAATGGGGGACTCAATGTCTCCAAATACAATAACATCTATCTTCCTAAATCAAAGCTTGATATAGATAATTTTACTGTAAATAGATTTAATTTAGGAGCATTTAAGGCAGATATTAAAGGGAATTCATCTCTAACCAATTATGATGTTGAGGTCCTAATTAAGGATGATACAACAGCGTCCTTTTCAGCTAAAGGCAATTTAGATGTCTCTGGTGAAAAATCAAATTTAGACTTAGATTTAAAGTTTAAGGATTTTATTTTGAATCCATTAAATCCCTTTGGCGGTGGTGCGATAACAAATATCAGAGGGTTTGTCACTGGCAGCTCAAAAATCACTGGCCGCCTTGAAAAACCTCAAATCAATGGTGATCTTATATTAAATAAAGGTGGCATTTCTGTGCCTTATCTCAATATAGATTATGCATTTGAGGACAAAACAAAAATTAATTTAGCAGCCCAAAGTTTTGTTTTTCAGGCCGCAAATTTTACAGATACCACTTTTTCCTCAGAAGGTGTTCTAAGAGGAAAAATGAGTCACAATAATTTCGCGAACTGGTCTTTGGATACAACGATTGACTCTGAACGATTACTTGTATTAAACACGAATGAAACAGAAGAGTCTTTGTATTATGGAACTGGTTTTGTGGCAGGTAATATTGATATATCTGGCCCTATGAATCAATTAACTATTGAGGCAAATGTTGTAACTTCAAAAGGAACAATTTTTAAAATCCCCTTAAATGACAGCGAAATGATCACTGAAAATTCTTACATAAAATTTTTAAGTCCAGAAGAAAAAAATAGACAAAGCAGTGGTAGATCTGTAAAGTTAGATGATATCAATGGGCTGGAAATGGAATTCAATATGGATGTGACTGACGATGCTGAGATTGAAATTGTTATAGACCGTGAAACGGGAAGTTCTATTTTAGGACGTGGAAATGGCAGTATCCTTGCACAAATAAACACCAATGATAAATTTCAAATGTTTGGGGATTTTTTAGTGCTCTCTGGTTACTACAACTACAGTTTGGGTAAAATTATTCAGAAAAAATTTAAATTGGTAAAAGATGGCTCTCTGCTATGGGAAGGAAATCCACTACAAGCTGAAATTAATATTGAAGCGATTTATGATGATATCAATGTCAATCCATCGACTTTACTAGACAATCCAATCAATCAAAGCATTCCTGCCGAGGTCAAAGTGCATCTCACAGGGGCTTTGGAAAAGCCAGAGTTGGATTTTGACATTCGATTTCCAAAAATAAACTCAACACTTAACAACGAGCTAAGGGACCGTCTTCGCGATAAAGATAAAAGACAATTTCAGGCTCTCTCTCTTTTGGCAACGGGTTCATTTAGAAGTAAAATTGCTTTGGATTCACAAGACGCGTTTGAATTATTTTCTGATGGAGTTGCAAATGTTCTAAACGATATTTTATCAGATGATGACAATAAAGTAAAATTAGGTTTGGATTTGGATATTGGTAAAAACACTCCCGAATATGAAACCTCCAGTAGAGTAGGAGTGACTCTTTCAACTAAAATTAGTGATAATGTTTTGATTAATGGTAAAGTAGGTGTTCCTGTCGGCGGCGTAAGTCAGTCTACTGTTGCTGGAGATTTCGAAGTTGAGGTTTTACTCAATGAAGACCGCACTTTATCATTAAAGTTTTTTAACAGAGAGAACAGCATCCAAAATTTTGGGGAACAAATTGGATATACACAGGGTTTGGGATTGTCCTACAACATTGAGTTTGATAATTTAAGGGAATTGTTCAGCGAACTATTTTTAAAAAAAGATGAAAAAATTACCAAAGAATTCAATAGCACCAACAAAGATGATCAATTACCAGCCTATATTGAATTCAAATAATTTCACATCAAATCTTATTGAAATTACAATATCTAGCTAAAATTAACATTGACTTATTAACGAAATCGTTTGATTTTTATCAATTTCCAAAAATTTCTATTGAAGTGTTGTATTATTGAGATATAAGTTTAGTAGTTTTGTTTCTTTAAAGTTAATTAATGCCTAAAACCATCAAAAAAATTGGAGTATTAACATCAGGAGGCGATGCTCCTGGAATGAATGCGGCCATACGTTCTGTTGTTCGGACTTGTGCTTTCTACAAAATTAAGTGTGTTGGAATTTATAGAGGCTATCAAGGCATGATAGAAGGAGATTTTAAGGACTTAAATGCACGAAGTGTAAATAACATCATAAATAAGGGGGGTACATTTTTAAAAACCGCCAGATCGCAAGAATTTAGAACAAAAGAGGGTAGAAAATTAGCATACGACCATTTAGTAAAAAAAAATATTGATGCTTTGGTACTTATAGGAGGTGACGGTACTTTCACTGGGGGCATGATTTTTAGCAAAGAATATAATTTCCCTATTATTGGTATTCCTGGTACAATTGACAACGATATTTTAGGAACAAACTTCACCCTTGGTTACGATACTGCACTCAACACTGCTGTAGAAGCTATTGATAAAATCAGAGATACTGCAAGCTCCCATAAGCGTTTGTTTTTTGTCGAAGTTATGGGTCGAGATGTTGGGCACATAGCCCTGAATGCTGGTGTTGGTTCTGGTGCTGAGGAAATTTTAGTTCCTGAAGAAAATTTAGGTTTGGAGCGCTTGTTAGAATCTTTACTTAAAAGTAGAAAAACTGGCAAATCGTCCACCATTGTATTGGTTGCTGAAGGCGATAAAACAGGAAATAATGTATTTGAACTTCGAGATTATGTTGAAGAAAACTTAAAGGACTATGACGTTCGAGTTTCCGTATTAGGTCATATGCAACGCGGCGGAGCTCCCAGCTGTTTTGACAGGGTTCTTGCCTCTAAAATGGGGGTCAAGGCGGTAGAATCTTTAATGAATGGTAAAAACAACGTAATGGTAGGAACCATAAATAACATAATTGAATTGTATCCTATAGATAAAGCCGTGAAAGGCCACACCAAAATCGATGAGGAACTTCTCAGAGTTTCTGATATCTTAAATATTTAGAATTAATTAAACAAACATATAAAAAAATGATAATCACAAAAATTGGCATCAACGGGTTCGGAAGAATTGGAAGAATAGCTTTTAGAATCGCATCTGAAAGACCCGATGTTCAAATCGTAGGAATTAATGATTTATTAGATGTTGAACATCTGGCGTATCTTTTAAAATACGACTCTGTTCATGGCCAATTTAAAGGAAGCATAGACGTAAAAAATGGAAATTTAGTCGTCAATGGTAATGAAATTAGAGTTACAGCTGAGCGCAATCCAGAAGACCTAAAGTGGGATGCCATTGGCGTCGATGTTGTTATGGATTGTACAGGAATTTTCACCACACTTGAAGGCGCTCAAAAGCATATCATTGCCGGCGCTCAAAAAGTAGCGATTTCAGCACCTTCAGTCGACGTACCAATGTTTGTTATGGGCGTCAACCACCAAAATATTAGTGCTGACCATACTATTGTGTCGAATGCGTCTTGTACTACCAACTGTTTGGCACCATTGGCTAAAGTAATTCATGATAATTTTGGATTAGTTGAAGGACTTATGACTACTGTTCACGCAGCAACAGCCACCCAATTTACTGTTGATGGGCCTTCCCAAAAAAATTACCGCCTAGGGCGCGCTTCTTTAAATAACATTGTTCCTGCCTCTACCGGCGCCGCTAAAGCCGTTGGTAAAGTAATCCCTGAACTAAATGGAAAGTTAACAGGAATGTCATTTAGAGTTCCTACAGTGGATGTTTCAGTTGTAGATTTAACATGTAGATTAGAAAAAAGTGCAACCTTTGAAGAAGTAAAAGCGGCGCTTAAAAAAGCTTCCGAAAACGAGCTTAATGGAATTTTAGGTTATACTGAAGAGGGTGTAGTTTCACAAGACTTTGTTTCAGAGCCTAAAACAAGTACTTTTGATGCCAATGCCAGTATTGGACTGAATGATAATTTTGTAAAATTAATTTCATGGTATGATAATGAATATGGTTACTCCTCAAAATTAGTCGATTTAGCGCAGTATATTAATGCGCTAAAATAATTCAAAAAAACACCCCTTTTGGCGGTATTTTTTGCACAAAAATTTTTGATATGATTCTTATAGTCGATAGTGGGTCTACCAAGAGCGATTGGATTGCAATTGACTCTAAAAAAGGCACTAATTTCTTTGAAAAACAACGAACTAAAGGGCTCAATCCTGCCATTATTTCCGAACAAGAGGCTTATGACATTATCAATGAAAATGAAACTCTTATAGATCATAAAAATCTTGTTGAATACGTCTTCTTTTATGGCGCTGGTTGTGGCACCATTGAGGCTCCAAAAATGCTAGAAAGAGTTTTAAAAAGCATTTTTACAAATGCTAAAATTTCAGTCAAAGAAGACACCTACGCTGCAATATATTCAACTATAGGCTTTGAAAAACATGCAGCCGTGGTCTGTATTTTAGGCACTGGTTCAAATTGCACCTATTTTGATGGCCAGAACGCCCAGCAGCGTGTTATTTCTCTTGGTTATTCCATTATGGATGATGCTTCTGGTAATTACTTCGGACGGCAGTTGCTAAGAGATTACTATTTTGATTTCATGCCCCACGATTTTAAATTGATGTTCAAGACGCGTTACAATATGGACGATGACTACATAAAGTCAAATCTTTACAAAAAACCAAATCCAAACGCTTATTTAGCCAAATTTGCAGAATTTTTAATTTTAAATAAAGAATCAGCTTATATTCAAGGTATTATAAAAAAAGGACTGCGGGCTTTTGTGAAAACAATGATTTTACAATTTGAAGTAGAAATTAAATCCGTTCCAGTTCATTTTGCGGGCTCCATATCATTTTTTCTTCAGGACGAAATAAAAGCAGTTGCTAAAGAATTTGGATTTGAGGTTGGTAATTTTCAAAGGCGTCCAATAGAGGGCCTGACTGTATTCCATCTAGAACAAGTTAGGGCGCTTAAATCGTAGTTTTAAACTGCTGCAATCACACTAATTTCTACATTTACAAATTTGGGTAAATTGGCCACTTCAACCGTCTCTCTGGCCGGAGCTGTTTCTGGATTAAAATATTGGCCATAAACCGCATTAATTTTTGAAAAGTGATTCATATCCGAAACAAAAATGGATGATTTAATAACATTTTCAAAGCTCATGTTTGCGGCTTTTAAGATGGCCTTTAAATTCTGCATTACTAAAGTTGTTTCAGCTTCGATACTGTCAGTAACTAGATTTCCGCTATTGGGGTCAATTGCAATTTGTCCTGAAGTGTAAAGGATATTCCCCAGCATGACTGCTTGATTGTATGGGCCGATAGGAGTGGGCGCTTTTTCCGTAGAAATAATTTTTTTCATGGTTCTGTTATTTATAGTCGCTTGTCTCTTTGACGCTGTTTATCGTATTTAAGATCACTTAATATACTAGACCTTATTCCAATAAAAAAGTTCCAGGAACTTCTATTGCTAAATGGTATCCAAGAGAAATTCATTCGCCAACTTTCTAAGTCACGCTCAAAGCGTAGTTGGGTATAGGTTACGCCGTTATTTTTGAAGTCATATCCAGATGATACACCTACACTCCAGCGCGGAGACAGCTCGATATCCCCAGAGAACATTAAAGAGTGAGATGAAATTTCACTTTGTCGTCTGGAATTATTGTAATTTAAGGCATAAGCCAGTCGAAGACTCCAAGGAAGTTTATATTTGTATAAATCTGTAGGGGGTGGTTTGTCTTTACCATCAGCAGTTCCATTGAACTGTTGATTTGCAAAATCTTCCGGTTTTCCAAATAAATCATCCGCTCTTCCGCCACTTCTAATGGATTCTTTTGAGCTGGCATCATTTGCGTTTGAATCTTTATTGTCAAACGAATCGCTGGAAATGCTGTAACCCATAGTCAAATTTGCACTTGTTACACGAAACAAGCTCCCACCATTAGTAATGTTGAGCGTATTTATTTTTTGATTGTTGTTATTTAACGCATAGGGATCAAGAGTCGCTCCAAAATTGACGCTCATTTTATTATCGAAAATTTGAGTGCCTCCTGTCATTCTTAAGGGGCTCCAATTTAAAGAATCTGCTGCTATATTATAATTGGTGGAAAAGTTAAGAGAGTTCAATAAAAAAATCTTCTTCGGTTCTGTTGCCGTACTGTCTTTGTCTCTAATTTTAGCCTCAATGTTATTACTGAGTGAAAGTCCAATATTGCTTGAAAAACGATTGCCAGGTGCACCAAAAAGCGATTGTTCAAATCGTGTATATTCGACTTCCTCCGATGTAATTCCATCGGCGCTTACTACTTCGTAAGTATCGTAATACTGTTTAAATTCAGGGTTGATATTATAGCTTACCGAGGGTCGTATAACATGCCGAATAGCTTGTATTTTTTTATCTTCTCCAAAATCAAACATGCCATAAATCGTGGTTCCCAAACTGGTGCTAAAGTTATAGGTGGTATACGAATCAAATTCTTTCAACTCCGTTGTCACAACTTCTTGATTAGAGATATCATAATTTTTTTCAACGGTATTAAAGGACCAAATGTGGTTTAAGTTGGTACTCGCACTCATGCTGAAATACTTAAATAATTTAAAATTTGTACTAATTGGAATAGTATGTTGAACACCTGTTTTTGCATTTTCAAACATTTCTGGCTTAAAAAACAAGGAGTCAGTTGTTTGAATGCGGTTTTCGCCACGAATGTTGTACTGAAAATTAATATTCTGAATGATTCCTTTTTTACTTCCCGTTTTTGGCGCTAAAGGGAAAATACGATCGACACTGGCTTGGAATGTAGGTAACGTCATATTAATAGCTTTGGTATTTGTATTTTGAGAATGTGTGGCTGTTACACTCATATTCACCTGAGGATCACCGCGGAACGTTTTTGAGTAAGAAACTGAGGATGCCAGCGTATTGTTCAAAAAACTGGAATTGTTCAGTTGGTTGACAGATTGTCGGAAATAGGTACTGCTGCCCAAATTAACAGAGGCTGAAAACCGAGAATTGGGATTTGATTTACTGTCCTGACTTTGGTTCCACCTTAGGTTATAAATAATACTTTTGGAGTAATCTGGAAAGCCACGTTCACTATTGATTAAATTTTCATATCGAAAACTGATTCCGCCTCTAAATTTATAACGCACAGCATAATTACTTTCTAAACGTAACCCATAGCTTCCGTTTGTGTAATAATCCCCTAAAATGGCCAAATCGGCATAATCACTTATTGGAAAATAATAGCCACCATTTTGTAAAAAATAGCCCCGTTCGTTTTGTTGTCCAAATGAAGGAAAAATAATTCCTGAAGTCCGTTTGTTGGTCAGTGGGAAAAAGGCAAAAGGTAGTCCAATAGGCGTGGGCACATCTGCGATAAACATATTGGTCAACCCTGTAACAATTTTTTTTCCTGGCACTACCTTGGCCTTTCTTAGTAAAAAGTAATATTCAGGATTTTCTTCGTTTTGGGAGGTTGTAAACTTCGCTCGCCTTACAAAGTATACAGAATCGTTTTCTTTCTTACTCAACTCAGAAATAATACGACCTCCTTGCTGTTCTGTTTTAGAATTCCATATCAATGCTTTTTTTGTTTTCATATTAAAAACAATCGAATCTGGCTCAACCACATCGGCACCTTGTTTAAATACGGGTTTTTGGGAATAAACACCGGCACTGTCTTTTAAGCGCCCAGCATAAACAAGGTCATTGGCATAATCAATCACAATTACTCCAGATTGAATGTCCATATCTTGGTATTTAATTTGGGCTTCGTTGTAAAGGTATATTTGTTTCGTTTTTTGATTGACAGAAGTGTAGTCTTTGGCTGTATAATTAACAATCGCTTCTAAAAAACCCTTGGGTTTTGAAATGCTATCATTGACAATGGAATCAGCCACAACTGGAGCAGGTTTCAATGCAGCATTGTTATTTTTTATAGTTGATGATTGCAATGAATCTATGTTCGATTTTTTTGGATCTACCCGAACTGTATTTTCTTTAATCGAGAGGTCTTGTGCATACCCAAAAATGTTTGTAAGCATTGTAAAACTTGCATAAAAAAGTATTTGAAAGAGAGTTGTTTTCAATGCTTTTAGGTGTATTTTTGTTTGGCTCGGTTTTTGAAAAATCAAAATTGCATATATTTTTTTGTGATTTAATGTCTAAAATGACCCAGCGCTTAAAAGTAATTGATTCTCATGCAAATTAAATCTTTTTTCACAATCTTATTGTGTTTTTTTGGATTGATTGCCAATGCACAACTCAAAAACGATACCAAATCTTTTGTGGTCGTCTTAGATGCAGGCCATGGTGGTAAAGATCCTGGTCGGCCAACCTCTTATGGCTACAAAGAAAAAGATATTGCACTAGACATTGTTTTAAAAGTTGGTAATAGCCTTGAAGCTGTTCCAGGGGTCTCCGTTATATATACACGCAAGACCGATGTTTTTTTAGAATTGAGGGAGCGTGCAAACATTGCCAATAAAGCCGATGCCGATTTATTTGTTTCCGTGCATTGTAATGCACACGACTCCCAAGCCCACGGCACTGAAACGTATGTACTTGGCCTTCATAGAAACGATTCCAACTTTAAAGTAGCCCAAAAAGAAAATGAAGTTATTTTTCTAGAAAAAGATTATGAAATAAACTACGAAGGCTTTGACCCATCTTCTCCAGAATCTTTTATTGGTTTAACCTTATTGCAAGAAGATTATTTGGACCAGAGTATTTTATTGGCCAGTGCCATTCAAAAGAATTTCACAGAAACATTAAAACGAAAAAATAGAGGTGTTAAACAAGCTGGTTTTTGGGTACTTCACAACACCTATATGCCCAGTGTTTTGGTTGAAACCGGTTTTATCACCAACAAAAAAGAAGGAGATTACCTCAATTCTAAACGTGGTAAAAATGAAGTTTCTAAAAGTATTTCGGATGCAATTTTAGGATATAAATCAATTGTTAATCCAGATATTGATATTCAGAAGCCTCCAATTTCAATTGCTGTTGAAACCGCAAACATCATCTTTAAAGTTCAAATCGCTGCCAGTTCAAAAAAATTGGCTTTAAAACCCTATAACTTTAACGGGCTTGATGTATTAAGCCGTCAAAAAAATGGTAAGATTTGGCGTTATTTTTATGGACAAACAAAAGATTACAATCAGGCAATTCAAATGAGAGAGGAAGTTGTTTCACGTGGGTATACAACTGCTTTTCTAGTTGCCTATCTGGATGGTGATAGGATTTCAATTGAAAATGCCCTTAAAACTAAAAATAATTAGCACTTAATTTTATAAATTAATTATTAGATTTGTAGTGCGTTTAAAACAAAAATATTGAAAAAATCAAAAGAAATTAAAACGGCAATCTTGGTTCTATCGGGCATCGTGTTGTTCATTTTTATTTTCAACTACCTTAAAGGAGAAAACCTTTTAAACAGTTCCCGTAAAATTACGGCTGTTTACTCAAATGTTGAAGGCTTGGCAACTTCTTCAGCCGTTACCATCAATGGACATAAAGTGGGAAAAGTTCAAGACATTAAGTTTACGGAAGACGGCAGTGGAATGTTAATGGTTTCCATGCTTATAGATAGTGATTTTAAATTTTCCAAAAACAGCAGTGCGCAATTGTATGAATCTGGATTGATAGGCGGTAAGGCTATTGCCATCATTCCTGCTAACGATGGTGGCGAAGATGCAGTTTCTGGGGATGTTTTGAGCTCTGAAATAAAGCCCGGTTTGACAGAACTTGTAAATCAACGTTTAACCCCCCTTCAAGAAAAAATTGAGTCTGTTATGTTAAGTGCCGATACACTACTAAAAAACATTAACAGTATTTTTGACGAACAAACAAAGTCAAACATAAAAGGCAGTTTTTCTCAACTGGAAAAGACTATAAGTTCTTTTGAAAAAACTTCTAATGCATTACAAACTCTCTTGGCGGACAATGAGGAATCTGTTTCAACCACTTTGGGGAATTTCAGTACAATTTCTGAAGATTTATCCGAAGTGAGTGCCTCACTTTCTGAAGCAAACTTAGCAGATACAATTGCAGGATTACAATCAACAATTACAAACTTTGACACGCTTTTATCAAACATTGAACAAGGCGAGGGCTCTGTTGGTAAACTCATGAAAGATGAGGGATTGTACAATAACTTAGAAGGTGCTTTAGGCCAATTGGAAGCTTTATTAGAAGACATGAAATTAAACCCTAAACGCTATGTACATTTTTCATTGTTTGGAAAAAAGAACAAACCCTATGATTCCGAAAAATTAGCTAAGGAATCAAGCGAGGAATCAAAAAACTAACCACTATCTATGACTTTTTTGCCAAATATTATTTTTGGGCTCATCTTGGTTGCTGGCATTGGTTTTTTTGTGCGAAATATTCAGAGGCTCAGGCGTAATATTAAATTGGGGGTCGATATTCCAATAGAGGGACCTAGTAAACAACGCTGGGCCAATATGGCACGCATTGCTTTGGGTCAAAGTAAGATGGTGAGGCGTCCCATATCAGGGCTTTTGCATATTATTGTGTATCTCGGCTTTATAATAATTAATATTGAAGTTTTAGAAATTGTAATCGATGGTCTTTTTGGTACACATCGTATTTTTTCTTCCATAGGGTCCATTTACGGAATCCTGATTGGAACTTTTGAAATTTTAGCCCTTCTTGTTTTTATTTCTGTTATTTTCTTTTGGACACGTAGAAATGTCATACGGCTGAAACGTTTTATGAGCCCCGAAATGAAAGGGTGGCCCAAACAAGATGCAAATCTTATTATATATTTTGAAATTATCCTAATGGGTCTCTTTATCACTATGAATGCCACAGATGTACAGTTCCAAGCCATGGGCTCAGGAAATGTTATCAGTGGATTTATAGCTCCTTTGTTTGAGGGATTACCATTACATGCTATCGAAAGAACCGCTTGGTGGCTTCACATTATTGGGATTTTAATTTTCCTGAATTATTTGTACTATTCAAAACATTTGCACATTCTTTTGGCTTTCCCAAACACCTATTTTGGGAGTTTAAAACCTAACGGTCATTTAAACAACATTGAATCTGTGACCAATGAGGTCAAGCTGATGATGGATCCCGATACTGATCCTTATGCAGTTTCGGAAGATGGCGCTGAGGTCCCAGAAAAATTTGGTGTCAGTGATGTTTTTGATTTGAATAGAATTCAATTGCTCAATGCCTATACTTGTACCGAGTGCGGTCGCTGCACTAGCGAATGTCCAGCAAACCAAACAGGCAAGAAATTATCGCCACGAAAAATCATGATGGATACGCGAGACCGTTTGCAGGAAGTAGCCAAAAATATTGAAACTAACAAGGGGAAGTTTATTTCCGATGGTAAGCAACTCCTTGGAAATTATGTAAGTAATGAAGAAATTTGGGCTTGTACGAGCTGCAATGCCTGTGTTGAGGCATGCCCTGTAAGCATCAATCCACTGTCCATTATCCTGGACTTACGCCGTTATCTTGTTATGGAACAAAGTGCGGCGCCAGTGGAACTCAACAACATGATGACCAATATAGAAAATAACGGCGCACCATGGCCGTATAACCAAATGGACCGATTAAATTGGAATAAAGAATAAAAAATTAAATTAAAAAATGAAACGAGAAGAAGCAGACGCATTATTACATCAAAAAGTCGAAGAAGGAGAACTTATAAGTCCTGTTTTACCAGAAGGTGTAAAAAATTATTTAATTGACATTGATGGAACCATAACTGAGGACGTCCCCAATGAGGAGCCGGAACGCATGGCTACTTGCCTTCCTTTTGAAGATGCCAAAATAACCTGTAACAATTGGTATGCCGAGGGACACATGATTTGTTTTTTCACATCGCGAACGGAAGAGCACAGAACGGTGACTGAAACTTGGTTGAAAAAATATGGTTTTAATTACCACACCTTGTTAATGGGCAAACCTAGAGGAGGTAATTACCACTGGATTGATAATCATTTGGTAAAGGCCACTCGATACAGAGGTAAGTTTACAGAACTGGTAGAAAAAGAAGTTACCATTCAAGTTTTTGACGACGGAAAAAACGAATAAAAATGAAAGAAGCACTGAAAGTACCAACCATTGCCGAATTACAAGCACAGGGGATTTCCCCGGAAGTTTTGTTTTGGGTAGGTTGTGCTGGAAGTTTTGATGACAGAGCCAAAAAAATCACTAAGGCTCTTGTTAAAATCATGCACAGTGCTAAGGTTTCATTTGCAGTTTTGGGGACCGAAGAAAGTTGTACCGGAGACCCTGCCAAACGTGCTGGCAACGAGTTTTTATTTCAAATGCAAGCGGTCACCAACATTGAAGTGATGAATTTATATAAAGTAAAAAAAATAGTTACTGCTTGTCCGCATTGTTTCAATACCATTAAAAATGAATATCCCTCCTTGGGTGGGCGTTACGAGGTCGTACACCACACCCAGTTTTTGAAAAGCCTTTTAGAGGATGGTAGGCTCACTATTGAGGGTGGTCAATTTAGAGGCAAACGCATTACTTTCCATGACCCTTGTTATTTGGGGCGTGCTAATAATATTTATGAAGCCCCTAGAGAATTGATTAAAAAATTGGATGCCCAGCTTGTAGAAATGAAAAAATCTCGTAGAAATGGTCTATGCTGTGGTGCGGGTGGTGCTCAAATGTTTAAGGATGCGGAACCGGGCAATAAAGATATTAATATAGAACGCACAGAGCAAGCATTAGAGACAAAGCCCGACATTATCGCCGCTGGCTGTCCTTTCTGCAATACTATGATGACAGACGGGGTTAAAAACAAGGCTGAAGGTCAAGTGAAGGTTAAAGATGTCGCAGAAATGATTGCTGAAGCAAAAGATTTATAAGCATGATTGTTGACTTTCAAACATTGCCAGAAACTGCACGCATTTGGATATACCAATGCAACCGCTCCTTTTCCAAAAAAGAAATCCTAGAAATCTCCAAAAAATTACAAATTTTTTTAGAGGGCTGGACTGCCCATGGTGCCGATTTAAAGGCGGCCTTTGAATTCAAGTACAAGCGCTTTATAATCATTGGATTGGATCAAGAAAAGCAAAAGGCAACAGGTTGTTCTATAGATGCCTCTGTTCATTTTATAAAGCAGTTGGAAACATCCTATAAAGTAGACCTTTTGGATAAATTAAACGTCTCCTACAAACAAGGTGATTATGTTGCCTACAAAACACTAAAAGACTTTAAAAAAATGGCTAAAGACAAAGCAGTTTCTAAAAACACCATTGTCTTTAACCATTTGGTTCAAACAAAAGCAGAATACTTAGACCACTGGGAAGTTCCTGCAATTGATAGTTGGCATGCCCGTTTTTTTAGTTGAGCGCAAATTTCACACTTATTTGACATTCCAGTTTAATTTTTGTAAACTCAATGTCAATGGGGGTTTCAATACCGCTTTTGGCTTCAGCATCCTCAGCAACCTCGACTACCATTGCGTGATTTTTTTCATGGTATTTGTTTTTATGAAATCATACATTCAATATACATGCCAAAGGGCTTTTATTTAAATAAACCATCTGTTTTTCATAAATTATACGGGTCATAGTTGTTAAATTTTAAGCAAAAAACAGTAATTTGGCATGGTATTTTCAACCATAATGAAAACTTATTTATGCGTTCTATCCTCCCACTTTTTTTAGGCCTCAATATGTGTTTATTGGCTGCGCAATCACCCCTAACTGCACCAGATTCATTAGCACAAAACCAATGGGTTGATAGTGTTTACAGTTCTTTGAGTACAAAGCAAAAAATAGGTCAACTTTTTATGGTTCAAGTTTTTTCTGATAAAAAAAATCTCAACAAGGCCAAACTCATCAACCTTATTGAACAGCATCAGATTGGAGGTTTGATTTATTCAAAGGGAGGTCCTGTCCGCCAAGCACATTTAAACAATGAACTACAAGCGGTTTCCAAGCTTCCTTTATTGGTGGGTATGGATGCCGAGTGGGGTTTAAACATGCGCCTTGATTCGACATATGCATTTCCTTGGAACATGACATTAGGAGCTATAACAGACTTGGAATTGATACGACAAACAGGCCAGCACATTGGATCACATTGTAAACGACTGGGAGTACACTTTAATTTTGCACCAGTTGTCGATATCAATACAAACCCCACAAATCCTATCATTGGCAACCGTTCTTTTGGTGAAGACAAGCAAAATGTTACAGAAAAAGCTTTGGCTTTTATGCAAGGTCTCCAAATCACTGGTGTTTTGGCCAATGCCAAGCACTTTCCTGGTCATGGCGATACCGATAAAGATTCTCATAAAACCTTACCCACGGTTCGCTTTGGTAAAAAACGTCTTCAAAACGTAGAATTATATCCCTACAAAATTTTGATTAAAAACGGCTTGTCAAGTGTCATGGTGGCCCATTTAAATGTACCTGCACTGGAACCTAAAAGCCAATATCCCTCTTCTTTGTCCGAACGCATTGTAAGCAAGCTTTTAAAATCAAAGCTCGATTTTAAGGGATTGATCTTCACAGACGCATTAGATATGAAAGGCGTTTCAAATTACAGCACAGCGGGTGCCATTGATTTGCAAGCCTTCAGGGCGGGTAACGATGTTTTGTTGATGTCTGAAGACGTCAGTCAAGGCATCAAAAAAATAACAGCTGCCTATGATTCTGGAGACATTACAGAGGCCCGTTTGGCCCATTCTGTCAAAAAGATTTTAAGCGCTAAATATAAAGTAGGTTTACATATGTATCAGCCTGTAGCGACTGAAAATCTTATTGAAGAATTGAACCGTCCAATAGACGATGTTTTGTATGAGCATTTGATGCAAAATGCACATACAATTGTTAAAAATAAAAATTCATCTATCCCAATAAAAGATTTGCAATTACAGAACGTTGCCTACCTTCCGATGGGAGACGATTCAGGCGATGCATTTTACAATGCATTGCAACAATATACGAAGGTGGATAAAATTGAATCTCAAACCCTGGATGCGGTGGTTGCTTCTTTAAAATCTTACAGTTCTGTAATAATCGGATTCCATAAATCCAATTTAAGTCCCTGGAAATCTTATCAATTTTCGAATAAGGAATTGGTTTGGTTGCAAGAAATTGCCCGTCAAAATAAAGTAATTTTATCGGTCTTTGCTAAGCCCTATGCCTTAAATGCTTTAAAATCATTTTCAAACATAGAAAGTATTTTGTTGGCTTATCAAAACAGTGAAATTTCTCAGCGCGTTGCCGCTCAAATTATTTTTGGTGCTTTGCCCGCCAAAGGAAAATTACCTGTAAGTATTTCCAACTCCTCTTTTAAGGTCGGTCAAGGAATTCAAACTCAAGCATTGGGAAGATTGGCTTATGGTGTTCCAGAAAGTGTAGGCATGAGTTCTAGGCGGCTCCTAAAGTTGGATTCTATGGCCCATTTGGCGATCGATAAAAAGATGACGCCTGGCTTACAACTCCTTGTGGCACGTAAAGGCAAGGTCGTTTACCACAAAAGTTTTGGTCACCATACTTATGAAAACAAGATAAAGGTTTCCCCCAACGACTTGTACGATGTGGCCTCACTGACTAAAATTTTAGTTACACTGCCTCTGCTTATGGAGTTGGTAGATTTGGGTGTAGTTAACTTAGACGACCGCTTGGAAACCTTATTGCCAAGCTACAAAAATTCTAATAAAGCCCACATCACTCTCAAAGAAATGTTATCGCATTTTGCCCAACTAAAACCTTGGATCCCGTTTTACTCCGCTACTTTAGATTCCGTCACCCAAAAACCTCATTCAGATTTTTTTAGACCTGAAAAATCCTTGGATTTTCCGATTCAAATTTCGGACAATACATTTCTTCGCGCCGATTTTACCGATAGTATTCATGAAAACATTTTTGCATCCGAGCTCTTGAAAAAGCGCAACTACCGCTACAGTGACTTGCCTTACTATATTTTAAAGGAATTTATTGAGAACCATTACGAACTTCCATTAAATGATTTGATTCAACAACACTTTTACAGTTCTATAGGCGCCAATTCTTCCACCTATCTTCCTTTAAGTCGCTTCGATAAAACTCAAATCATTCCTACAGAACAGGACAATTATTTTCGCTTTGAAAAGGTTCATGGTCATGTGCACGATATGGGCGCTGCCATGCAAAATGGAGTGGGGGGGCATGCCGGTTTATTCAGTACGGCGAATGATGTGGCCAAGCTGATGCAAATGTATTTGCAAAATGGGACTTATGGCGGAGAAAACTTTATCAAACCTCAAACCATTACTGCTTTTAACAGCTGTTATTATTGTGATGAAGATAACAGAAGAGGAGTGGGCTTTGATAAACCCCAACTGGAAGAAGATGGCCCTACTTGTGGTTGTGTGTCCATGCAAAGTTTTGGGCATTCGGGATTTACAGGCACCTTTGCTTGGGCCGATCCTAAGGAAGCGATTATTTATGTATTTTTGTCCAACCGAACATATCCCGATTCCAAGAACAACCGCTTGCTTGAGGACAATATTCGGACCGAAATCCAACGCTTTATTCAAGAAGCCATTACAGATTAAAATGAAAATAGGAATTGTTTGTTATCCCACCTTTGGCGGCAGTGGCGTGATTGCTACAGAGCTTGGCCTAGAGTTGTCTCGAAAAGGGCATGAAGTCCATTTTATAACATACCGACAGCCTGTACGGCTTGAATTGATTAGCGAAAATGTTCATTTTCACGAAGTTAATGTGCCAGATTACCCATTATTTCACTACCAGCCCTATGAATTGGCATTGTCTAGTAAGATTGTGGACATGGTCAAAATGTATAAAATTGATGTATTGCATGTGCATTATGCCATCCCACATGCCTACGCTGGCTATATGGCTAAACAAATGTTACATCAAGAAGGCATTATATTGCCAATTGTGACTACCTTACACGGTACAGACGTTACGCTTGTGGGGAGCCATCCTTTTTACAAAACAGCAGTAACTTTTAGTATTAATCAATCTGATGCCGTTACATCAGTATCTGAAAGTTTAAAAGACGTAACCCAAAGGTTGTTTGATACCCAGAAAGATATCAATGTCATTCCAAATTTTATAGATTTAAACAAGTACAAAGAGACTGTCAACTTATGTCCACGAGGGCTTTTAGCAAGCGCTGAAGAGCGCGTGATAACTCACGTGAGTAATTTTAGACCTGTAAAACGCATTCCTGATGTGGTTCACATCTTTAATAACATTCAAAAAGAAATCCCATCTAAATTGATGATGGTTGGAGAGGGCCCCGAGCGTGCTTATGCCGAACGTCTCTGTGCACAACTTGAAATTCAAGAACGCGTGGTGTTTTTAGGAAATAGCAACGAAGTCAATAAAATTTTATGTTTCAGTGATTTATTTCTTTTGCCTTCAGAAACTGAAAGTTTTGGATTATCTGCCTTGGAAGCCATGGCGTCAGGCGTTCCTGTCATTTCAAGTGATTCTGGTGGTTTACCAGAAGTTAATATTGATGGTCTCTCAGGGTTTTTAAGCCCAGTGGGAGATATAGAAACTATGTCCAAAAATGCACTTCACATTTTAAAAGATTCTGATAGGCTTGAAACCTTTAAAATGGCTGCAAAATCCGTCGCCTCTAAATTTAATATTCATCAAATTGTTTCCAGTTATGAAACGGTTTACGAAACTGCTCTAAAAAATTGTAACTCAATTTAATGGCTGCTAGCGCATATTTTCTTAATTTTACTCCTTAGTATTAATCAAAATGCTTAGTCATTATGGCTGGAAATTCATTCGGAAACGTTTTTAAATTAACAACCTTCGGGGAATCTCATGGCCCTGCCATTGGCGGTGTAATTGATGGGTGCCCTGCAGGCGTTTCTATTGACCTTGATAAAATTCAACAAGAGATGGACCGCCGAAAGCCTGGCCAATCTAAGATTGTGACCCAACGTAAAGAACTCGATACAGTCGAATTTCAATCGGGAATTTTTGAAGGCGTCACCACTGGAACGCCTATAGGATTTATCATTAAAAATACAGATCAAAAATCAAAGGATTACAGCCACATCAAAGATGTATTTCGTCCCAGCCACGCCGATTTTACTTACAACGAAAAATATGGGAAAAGAGACTACAGAGGTGGTGGCCGCAGCTCGGCCAGAGAAACCGCTTGTCGGGTGGTTGCAGGTGCCATTGCAAAACAATTTTTAAGTGGTATTTCCATAACAGCTTATACCTCTTCTGTTGGAACCATTTCTTTGGGAAATAACCATCACCAATTGGATTTATCACAAACCGAATCCAATATCGTTCGCTGTCCTGATGTAACTGTAGCTGAGGCCATGATTGAAAAAATAAAAGCCATCCGAAAAGAAGGGGATACCATAGGTGGTACGGTTTCTTGTGTCCTAAAGAATGTGCCCGTGGGCCTCGGAGAGCCAGTTTACGATAGATTACACGCCCAACTGGGAAAAGCCATGTTGTCCATTAATGCTGTCAAAGGATTTGAGTATGGTTCTGGTTTTGAAGGAGTTAAAATGAAAGGCAGCGCCCATAATGACGCTTTCAATGCTGATGGCACTACCAAGACCAACCATTCGGGTGGCATTCAAGGGGGTATCAGCAATGGAATGGATATATATTTTAATGTGGCTTTTAAACCTGTTGCCACGGTGATGCAATCTCAAGACACTATTGATAAAGCTGGTAATTCGGTAAAAATGCATGGTAAGGGCCGTCACGACCCTTGTGTGGTGCCGCGTGCCGTACCTATTGTAGAAGCCATGGCAGCATTGGTCTTGGCAGATTTCACACTGCTTAATCGTCTTTCAAAAAAATAATATTATGAAATCTATGGCCTTGCATTGGAAAATATTAATTGGCATGCTTTTGGGCGTAATTTTTGGTTTTTTGATGCTTCAAATTGAATGGGGTGCTGCTTTTATTGCAGCATGGATCAAGCCTTTGGGAATTATTTTTGTAAAACTACTCAAGTTAATTGCAGTACCTTTGATTTTAGCATCTCTAATTAAGGGAATCTCAGACTTAAAAGACATTTCAAAATTTGCTTCTATTGGTTTAAAGACCATTGTTATTTACGTTTTTACTACCGTAGTGGCCATCAGCATTGGCTTGACTTTGGTTAATATTTTTAATCCTGGTGATGGGGTTTCAGACGCCACTATTTCTAAATTAACGGCAACCTATGCCAACAACAGCAGTGTGCAAGGCAAGATTGCAGAGGCTGGCCGCCAGCAAGACAGCGGTCCACTTGATTTTGTAGTAGATATGGTTCCAGAAAATGCGTTTTCTGCCCTTAGCAACAACAAATTGATGTTGCAAGTTATTTTTCTGTCTATTTTCTTGGGGATTTCTTTATTGCTTATTGGCGAGAAACGCGCCAAACCGTTAAAAGATGTATTTGATTCTCTGAATGATGTGGTTTTAAAAATGGTAGACTTGATCATGTTAACAGCTCCTTATGCTGTGTTTGCGCTTTTGGCCAACGTTGTGGTTTCATCAGGTGATCCAGAACTTTTATATGCACTTTTGTTTTACGCTTCTGTCGTTGTGGGCGGTTTACTTTTAATGGTCTGTTTTTATCTTCTTGTTTTGGCCTTTGTGGTCAAAAAGAATCCCTTTTGGTTTTTAAAGCAAATTAGTCCCGCGCAATTGCTGGCCTTTTCGACCAGCAGCAGTGCTGCCACGCTTCCAGTGACCATGGAACGGGTGGAGGAGCATGTTGGTGTTGATAAGGAAGTGTCTAGTTTTGTGTTGCCAGTTGGTGCGACCATCAATATGGATGGAACCAGCCTTTACCAAGCTGTTGCCGCTGTTTTTATCGCACAAGCGCTTAATTTTGATTTAACATTTGCAGACCAATTGATGATTGTACTTACCGCTCTTTTGGCCTCCATAGGTAGTGCGGCTGTACCCGGTGCTGGTATGGTGATGTTGGTCATTGTTTTAGAATCTGTGGGCTTTCCAGCAGATAAGCTGGCCATTGGATTGGCCTTGATTTTTGCGGTAGACCGACCCCTAGATATGTGTAGGACGGTTATTAATGTCACTGGAGATGCTACAGTTTCTACCCTCATTGCCAAACTTGAAGGCAAACTGCACGACCCTAAACCTAAAGACTGGGACGATCATTTAGAAGCTGTGAAGTGATTTAAATATATTTTGATGATTACCTTTTTTATTTTGCATGCAAGAACTTAAAGATATTGCCAGTGATATAATTCCAATTGTGATAATTTGTGTCAGTTTCATTTTATGTAGTTTTTGGGTTTTTATTATTGTTTTAATGGCTTACAATCGAAGACCGTATTCGAATTAGACACCAAATATTTTATTTGGTCACGTATTGTGGTTGAAATTTTAAATTATTAAGCTGTTAGATAACGCTTTTTCTGCTCTTTTTGGTGTGGTGTTTAAAGCAGTGCTCTTAGTTGATTAATGTCTAATTTTTGAGAAATCAGCTTTAATTCTAAGAGTTTGTTTTGTACATTTTCGAGGGTCTCTTTTTGGATGTTCTTTTGAGACCATTCGGTTTGCGCAAGCCATGCTTGGACATCTTCGCGCTTTTGACCATAGCGTTTGGAGAGGATTGTATCAATGCCTGCAATATTTTTGAATTCTTTGGTGATAAGATTGATGGTTTCAAGAATCGATTTCAGTGTGAATGTTTCATTTTTAATGAATGAATCTGTAGCTGCAATTACAAAACACGGCCAGGGGGTAGGGCACTCACCAATGCGTCTAAAAACACCACTGTCAACCAAGGGCTTGGTTGTGTATTTTTCCCACAGAAAGTAATCGGCTTCACTTTCTGTAAGTGCCCTGACACCGCCCTCTAAATTTTTAATGATTTTAAAATGTAATTCCCTTGTTGTATTCCAACCCAGTTTTTGTGCCTGTAAATACGCCATGAGATGTGAGCCTGAACCCATGCGGCTGATGGCTGCTTGAGTGTTTTTTAACTCTGAAACTTTGGTGTAGTTTGATTTAGTGGCCACATGAATTCCCCATATCAAAGGCGATTTAACAAAAGTTTGTACAATTTTACTTGAAATACCATCCGAGATTGCTTTAATGATACCCTCGGTTAAAACGATGGCTATATCTATGGAATTCTGTTTTAGCGCTTCAGTCATTTGTCCAGTTCCCCCCGGACAGTCCACCCAACGTAAATCAATGCCTTGAGCTTTAAATGCATTTTTTTTTAAGCCAATATACCAAGCATAATTAAAGTGTTCTGGAACCCCGCCAATGCGTACTGTTTTCATCAATCTATTAATTTATCCAGGGTGTATTGAATAAGTGCATCAATTGTTTTTTCAGGAGAGTTGCTAAAGGTGCCATTGGTCCTGTTGGCCAAGATGGCGTTCATGGAACAGGCTTGGTGTCCTAATAATTTCGAAAGCCCAAAAATGGCAGAGGTTTCCATTTCAAAATTGGTGATTTTAAAGCCTTCAAAAGTAAAATTTTGGAGATTTTTCAAGAATTTAGAATCGCTAGGTGTCAGTCGCAATTTCCGTCCCTGAGGCGCGTAAAAGCCACCGCAAGTAGCGGTGATTCCCTTTAAAATATTTTTGCTAATTAATTGATTTTCTATTGATTTATCACCCTCTACTAAAACAGGTTGTGCGCGTTCTTTTTTCCAATTACTGTGCTTGACAAAAGCCTGCTCAAAAGCTTTATTTTGAATGCTTTGAGTTTTATAAGCTTGAAGCATACCATTCAAGTCCAAGCCATGGGTACTCAATAAAAAAGAATCCACTGGAATTTCATTTTGCAAAGCTCCTGAAGTACCAATGCGAACAATTCTAAGCGAAGTGAGTTCCGATTTCACTTGGCGGGATTTAAAATCAATATTAACCAGCGCATCCAACTCGTTCAATACAATATCTATATTGTCTGCCCCGATGCCAGTGGAAATCACAGTAATGGGTTGGTTTCTCAAAGTACCAGTATGGGTTTTAAACTCTCTTTTGTGCTGTCTAAAATCAATGGTATCAAAGTGGGCAGAAACTTGATCCACGCGGTCTGGATCACCCACTGTGATGACCGTGGATGC
>CAJWNW010000013.1 GCA_913044085.1 uncultured Flavobacteriaceae bacterium
AGGCTTACTAAAGTAATCACCATCAGAACCATAAGCAGGTCGGTGTGCTTGTGCAGTGAGAAGTTGAGGCGCACTGTCTAAATTCTCATAGGCCCCGCTTTGTTTTAAAATCTCTGTCAAAATATAGGCAGAAGCACCTCCAGGGACATCCTCATCAACGATGAGCAGTCGGTTTGTATTTTGAATACTTTTTAGAATATCTTGGTTTCTATCAAATGGAATTAAGGACTGAATATCAATTACTTCTGCGTCAATATCAACTTCTAAAAGTTCACTTGCAGCTTGTTCTGCCAAACGCAATGTTGAACCATATGAAACCAAGGTCAAATCTCTTCCTGTTTTAACTATTTCAACAATGCCAATAGGTGTTTTAAATTCCCCTATGTTATTGGGCTTCTTTTCCTTTAAACGATAACCGTTAAGGGATTCCACTACCAAAGCGGGTTGGTCACTTTCTAAAAGAGTGTTGTAAAATCCAGCAGCCTTTGTCATATTTCTAGGAACCAGTACGTGTACCCCTCTTATGAGATTTAAAATCCCACCCATCTGAGAACCTGAGTGCCAAATACCCTCTAACCTGTGGCCGCGCGTACGAATGATCAATGGTGCCTTTTGTTTCCCTAAAGTTCTATAATGCAAAGTGGCTAAATCATCGCTAATAATTTGTAAGGCGTACAGCAAATAATCTAAATATTGAATTTCTGCAATGGGGCGAAGGCCTCGCATAGCCATACCAATTCCTTGTCCAATGATTGTTGCTTCTCGAATACCAGCATCGGCAACTCGAGTGCTTCCATATTTTTCTTGAAGCCCTTCTAAACCTTGATTGACATCTCCAATAGTGCCAGAATCTTGGCCAAAAATTAGTACTTCCGGATATTTTGAAAAAATTTGATCAAAATTATCTCTAATAATGATGCGTCCATCAACAAATTCTGAAGGTTCTGAGTAAGTTGGAGGCAGTGAACGAATGTTTTCAACACTTTGACCAGATTCACTGTATAACAGCGTGCTAAATTTTAATTGGCCTAAATTTGTATAATCATTGATCCAATTGATTAATTGAACTTTTTCACTGGTATTTTCGTGAATCAAGTACTTTAAAACATCTCTAGAAACCCCAAGAATATCTTTTTTTATAGGTTCCTTTATAGCCTCCAATTTGGCGATTTCTTTTTCAATAAATGATTTTTGCGACGATGCCTTTGCAGCAGAATGCATCAAAGAAATTACATGATCTGCATCTACTTTAATCGGATTAATAAAATCATTCCAAGCTTTGGTTTTACCCGCCTTAACTTTTAATTTTATGTCTTTTTCTATATCGAAAAGCTCGTCCTCAGAAGCAATATTATTGGAAATTATCCACTGTTTAAACTTTAAATTACAATCATTTTTTTTCTCCCACTGAAGGCGTTCTGTTTTTTTATAACGTTCATGTGAACCAGATGTAGAATGCCCTTGGGGTTGGGTTAGTTCTTCAACATGAACCAAAACCGGGACGTGTTCAAGACGTGCAATTTGACCTGCTTTTTCATAGCAGTTTACTAATGCAGGATAGTCCCAACCTTTTACGTTTAAAATTTCATAGCCGGCGTTCTCTTCATCACGTTGAAAACCTTCTAAAATTTTGGAAATATTTTCTTTAGTTGTTTGGTGCTTTGCATGGACTGAAATTCCATAATCGTCGTCCCATACACTAATAACCATTGGTACTTGTAGCACTCCAGCAGCGTTGATTGTTTCGAAGAAAATCCCTTCACTTGTACTGGCGTTTCCAATGGTGCCCCAAGCAACCTCGTTGCCTTCATTTGAAAATTTTGATGCATCAAAACCTTTTATATTCTTATAAACTTTTGAGGCTTGCGCCAAACCCAGAAGCCTGGGCATTTGAGCGGCTGTAGGGGAGATGTCTGAACTTGAATTTTTTTGTTTTGTTAAATTTTTCCAATTGAAATTTTCATCTAAAGAATGTGTTACAAAATGACCTCCCATTTGCCGACCTGCGCTCATAGGGTCAAAATTGATGTCGGTGTGGGCATATAGGCCAGCAAAAAATTGTTCTATAGTTAATTCTCCAATGGCCATCATAAACGTCTGGTCTCTGTAATAACCAGATCTAAAGTCCCCATTTTTAAAGGCCTTGGCCCAAGCAATTTGAGGAAGTTCTTTACCGCCACCAAAAATTCCAAATTTTGCTTTCCCAGTAAGCACTTCGCGCCTTCCAAGTAGACTGCATTCACGACTGGTAATCGCAATTTTATAGTCCTTTAGTATTTCAACTTTGAATTCTTCAAAAGTGATATTTTCAGCTAAGCTGCCTTTGACGGACATTTAAAATTATTTTTTTGCAAAGATAAGGATTAAAAGCCGCTTGGACAACGCCTTTATTGGCATCCTTAATTCGATGTTTGTGGATAAAATTACAAACGCACTGTCATTATTTGACTATCAAAACCACTTTCTGGTAAACAAACCAGTGAGTTTTGAAATATCTGTTGTTAAAACGAAACGAATTTTTTCTGAGTAGTTGGATTGGCTAATTTCCCATCCAAGATTTGAATATACTGGAAAATACAATTCAAAATAATCAATAATTAAATCAATTCTAATTCCTGAATCGTAACAAAAAAATGGTTTATTGCCCATATTTTTGATAAAACCAACATCACCATAGGCTTGAACATATCGCCAAATAGAAGCGCTTGCGTTCAATGTTGTAATCCATTGGTTAGCGAAAGCGGGGTTTAATTTGGACTTAAACCCCCCTTCAGCAACCACCAGCTGTTGTGCTAATATTCCAGAATCTTCGGATTGGCCTAAGTAATTATATTCAAACAAATAGTTTTCAGGACGATCTAATGCATAGTTAAAATTCGTTTCAGTTTCTGGAAGCGTATTGTATAAAAAAGCCCCAGCAAATAACCTTAAATTGTAGTGTCTATCTTTGGGAGTTCGTTTTCGGACTTCATAATTCAAATTAATTTTTCCAAAATTCTCAGAGAATTGCAAACCGACGTACCATTTTTTAAAATCCGCAATATTATTGTCTAAGCTAAGGTATCTAACATTAAATATCTGGTAGGGTGGAATCGTATTATCATCTAAAGGGTTTCTGGATTCATCTTTTTGGATATTGATATAACGCAATTGTAAACGGTTTAATGAATTGGAGCGTAAATTATCTTGCGGTCGAAATGTAAATTGGGCAAAGGGCTGAATTTTTGTAATAAAAGCACTATAATCAAAGCTTGCTCGTTCCATGGTTAAGCCAAGCATTGTGTTAAATAATGCGGAGTCCTCATGGTATTTATTGAAAATTACTTTTGCACTTCCTGTAATGGTTTTTGACTTTAAACCATAGGTTGGTGCAATTGCAAATATTAATGGCTTTGCTAGAAGCCCTCGGTTGTTAAAATTTAGACCCAATTTAACACCATCATAAATATTTTGAAATTCTGTAATTGGCATTATATTCAATTGGTAGTTGTTTGGGTTTTGGTAATCTCTTAGGAAGCGTAATTGCAACGGCTTATTAAAACCATAAGAACCAATAGATTTCCAATTGTTATTAAGATTAAATTCAGGACTTTCATTTTGGTAGTTCAAAACCAATTGATTTGAAGTAGAGTCTGCCAATACAATAGTTTTCTCCCCTTCAAATCCTTCAATCCATTGCGACTTCGTTAAATAACCGTTCTCAAAAGACGAAAGGGTTAGAGGATAAGCCCCTTTTCTCAAATTCTTAATGCTCAGCTTCAAGGAATCACCAACTGATTCAACAGATTTAATTTTATAATCTGAGGCAAACGATTCCTTTGTAAATTTATCAAAGAACCACTCTAAATTTATAGATGTTTTTGATTTGATATATAATTCAAAATCAGCAGTTGAGGTCAGATTGCCATTGTGAATTTTTATGAATTCTTGAATCCAAAGCATTTCATTATCCGCTTTTATATAAGACTTGAGGTATAGTAGCGCGATTGCAGATTTATAATATGAGGTAAAACGCTCATTGAAACTCAGCAACTTATCCTTTGGGGTTGTTAAAGCCTGGTCCCTTCCCAAACGCATCATTTGATAAAAAGTGAGACGAAATTGTTCATTGTAATTTAATTTTGCAAAATTATAACCTTTGATACCCCAGAAATTGGCCAGTTTTCCAATCAGCTTTTGATCTGGGTAATAGGTGTCTAAATAGTTTATAAACAGCAACATTTGAAATCCATTTTTAAGCCAGTAGTCAGTTCTTGGATCGACTGTCAAATTTTGGTCTAAATGTTTTTTAATGAGGTTTTTTGCAATGGCCAATTCATATTTAAATTCTTTTGGAAAAAGGGACAAAAAATCTGGTAATAACGCCAGGCCATAAAGGTCATTTTTTTTTAGATCAATTTTTGAAAGTAGGATTTTATCCTTGTTAATTGTATGCAGGTTTTGTTTTAAAAATGCATCAACTCTAGAGTATATTTCACGTTCTTTCCCTGTCTCTATCGTTTTGTAACTGATGTTGGTCACAATTTCATTAGAACCGAACTTAATGCGCTTGAAATCTTCATTAGTAATTTGAATCTTATGGTCTCTAACGTCTTGCCCCTTAAAATGGTATTGAAAGCCTACATTTGATTTTGTCAGCTCCGAGCTATTCAGATTAGTGTAAACACGATAGGTTGGGGGTGTGTGAACAGTTAAATCAACATTTGATTTTGCTGCATAGGGGTTGTCAAAATTTAAATTACTGTAAAGTTTCCATTCTACGCCATCAAATACTGCAGGGGTTAGATACCATGCATTTAAAATAAAATTTCCATTTTTATTAAAACCATAGCCTGTAAAACGAGCATTTTGTATTTTTAAAACATATTTAAGTTGAATGGAAATTTCTTCGTTTTGATTTAAAGGTTGTTCTAATATTATTTTTAAAAAATCCTGTTGGTCTTTAGGCCGTTCGAACTTGACAGGGTCTCCTTCAGTAGTAGTTATTGATTTTACTTTTGTTCGACCTCGATCTTTTTCCTTGGCAATATATAGCTGGGTGTTAAATTCGTTTAAGAACTTTTTCACAAGAGGCGTATCACTTGTACTATAGCTAGAAACCCAGTCGTTTAGATAGATAATTTCAATTGAAGTAGAAGCGTTGTTTCTGTAAATTATCTGTTGTTCAATAGTAATTTCGTTAGAGATAGGGTCGACCTTAGCATTGACTTTTATTTGATGTTGTGATGTCATAAGTTGATTACTTCCAAACAACAATAAAAGTGTCAAAATTTTGACTTGTTTTATTTTATTTAAATTATAGATAATGCTTAGAAATTAGGGCTGAGTTGGTACTGTTTATAGAAATCATCTAGAATAGCAGTGACCTCTTCAGGAGAGTCAACCATTTGAATTAAATCCATGTCTTTTGCACTGATTGTCTGATGCTGGTCCAAAAGCACTTTTTTAATCCAGTCAATAAGTCCTTCCCAGTAGGAGGTCCCAACCAATATGATGGGAAATTTTTCGATTTTATTGGTTTGAATTAGAGTGATGGCTTCAAATAATTCGTCTAAAGTTCCAAACCCGCCTGGCATAACCACAAAGCCTTGTGAGTATTTTACAAACATTACTTTTCGAACAAAAAAGTAGTCAAAGTCTAAACTTTTATCGGCATCGATATAAGGGTTGTCTGATTGTTCAAAAGGCAGTTCAATATTAAGCCCAACAGAAGTTCCACCTGCTTCACTAGCACCTTTGTTTGCTGCTTCCATAATCCCTGGGCCACCTCCAGTTATAACTCCATAACCAGACTTTACAATCGCTGCCGCTGTGTCTATAGCCAATTTGTAATACGGATTATCGTTTGGGGTTCTGGCCGATCCAAAAATAGAAACACAAGGTCCAATTTTGCTCATTTTTTCGAATCCGTTTACGAATTCTCCCATGATTTTGAATAAGGCCCAAGAATCGTTGGTTTTTATTTCGTTCCAACTTTTGTTTTGTTGTAATCGCATGTTGATTTGTTTTGTAATCTAAAGTAATTCTTTTTTTAAATACTCGGCTGTGTAACTTGATTTGTTTTTGACAAAAACTTCAGGTTTACCTTCTGCAATAATTGTGCCACCACCTTGTCCACCTTCAGGACCAATATCTATGATATAATCGACTGCTTTGATGACATCCATATTGTGTTCAATTATTAAAATTGAATTTCCTTTGTCAACTAGTTTTTGCAAAACTTCCAATAATACACGAATGTCTTCAAAATGAAGCCCAGTAGTGGGTTCATCTAAAATATAAATGGTATTTCCAGTATCGCGTTTACTAAGTTCTGAAGCCAGTTTAATCCGCTGTGCCTCGCCACCAGAAAGTGTAGTGCTTTGTTGCCCCAATGTTATATAGCCCAAGCCAACATCTTTGATGGTTTTAAGCTTACGGTATATTTTTGGTATCTGATCAAAAAAACTAACCGCTTCATTTATGGTCATGTTTAAAACATCACTGATTGATTTGCCCTTGTATCGAATTTCCAACGTTTCACGGTTGAAGCGTTTACCCATACAGGTTTCACAAGAAACATAAACATCTGGAAGAAAATTCATTTCAATGACGCGCAAGCCCCCCCCTTTACAAGTTTCACAACGGCCACCAGTAACATTAAAACTGAAACGCCCGGGTTTATAACCCCGAATCATAGCTTCAGGTATTTTTGCAAATAGACTGCGAATTTCACTAAAAACACCTGTATAGGTCGCTGGATTGCTGCGAGGTGTTCGGCCAATTGGTGTTTGATTAATGTCAATGACTTTGTCTAAATGTTCTAAGCCTTTTATGGACGTATAGGGCAATGGTTTTTTGACACCGTTAAAATAATAATTATTTAAAATTGGATAAAGTGTTTCATTGATTAACGTCGATTTTCCGCTACCAGAAACACCTGTAATTCCAACCATAGTACCCAAAGGGATTTTGATAGTAACATTTTTTAAATTATTACCTTCACAACCTTTTAGTTCTAAAAATTTACCATTCCCATTGCGACGCTTCTCAGGGATATTAATAGCCAAATCGCCTTTTAAATAAGCGGCCGTTAGTGTTTTGGCTTTCTGTATTTTTTTTGGGGTGCCTTGGCTGATAATCATGCCCCCATTTTTACCTGCATGCGGACCGATATCTATAATGTGGTTCGCCTGCTCAATCATATCTTTGTCGTGTTCAACAACTATAACAGAATTTCCTAAATCTCTCAAACTTTTAAGCGATTCAATCAACTTTTGATTGTCTCTCTGGTGTAACCCAATACTGGGTTCATCTAAAATATAAAGGACACCTACAAGTTCAGAGCCAATTTGAGTGGCCAAACGGATGCGTTGGGCTTCGCCACCAGACAGTGATTTTGAGCTTCTGTTGAGACTTAAATAATTTAAACCAACATTCAAAAGAAATTGTAGTCGGGTCTTGATTTCTTTAATAATTTCTTTGGCAATGGCATTTTGTTTTTTATTGAGATGATTGGGCAAATCTTCGAACCAAGATGCCAACTCAACAATATCCATCGTAGCCAATTGTGTTATATTTTTGTCGTTAATTTTAAAATATTGGGCTTCTTTTTTTAAGCGTGTACCCATGCATTTTGGACAGTCTACTTTATCCATGTATTCTTTGGCCCATCGCTTGATACTTCTAGAGTCGGTTGTTTTGTACTGGTATTCAATAAAATTAGCAATGCCATCAAAATCAATATTATACTCACGAGAAACTCCCAACGTTTTATTTTTAACAGAAAACCGGTCTTTACCACCGTAAAGTATCAATTGCATGGCTGCTTTGGGAATTTTAGAAATGGGATCTGAAAGTTTAAATTTATAGCGTTGCGCAATCAGTTCTATTTGCTTGAATATCCAAGAATTTTTCTGAGGTCCTTGAGGGGCAAGCCCACCATTTTTAATTGACAATTTTGAATTTGGAATGATTTTATTCTCATTGACTTTGTAGAGACTGCCTATACCGTTACACTCTGGGCATGCGCCTTTAGGGGAATTGAAAGAAAAATTATTGGGTTCAGGATTTGCGTAGGAGAGTCCTGAAGTTGGACACATTAAATTACGGCTAAAAAAGCGGGGTTTGTCATTTCCCTCGGCCAAAATCATCAACACACTATCCCCTTGATTCATGGCTGTTTTAATGCTGTCTTCTAAACGTTTTGAATCTAAAGTATTGGTATCAATTTTCAAACGATCAATCACTACTTCAATGTCGTGTATCTTATAGCGATCTAGCCGCATTCCAGGCGTAATATCAATTACTTCACCATCTACGCGAACCTTAACAAATCCTTGTTTTGCAATCTGTTCAAACATTTCACGGTAGTGCCCTTTTCGAGACCGAATGACTGGCGCCAAAATGGATATTTTCTGATTGTCAAAAGTTTCTAGAATTAGTGATTTTATTTGATCATCATCATAGCTGATCATTTTTTCATTTGTTTCATAGCTGTAAGCATCGGCGCCCCTAGCAAATAAAAGCCGTAAAAAGTCGTAAATTTCAGTTATGGTACCTACAGTGGAACGCGGCGATTTGCTAGTGGTCTTTTGTTCGATTGCTATTACAGGGGAGAGCCCATCAATTTTATCTACATCTGGACGTTCTAAAGACCCAAGGAATTGTCTTGCATAAGCCGAAAAAGTTTCAATATAACGCCTTTGACCTTCGGCGTAAATGGTATCAAAGGCAAGTGAAGATTTTCCACTGCCTGATAATCCAGTAATGACCACCAATTGGTCTCTTGGAATTTTAACGTCAATATCCTTCAGATTATGAACCCGAGCCCCTTTAACTTCAATATAATTTTCAAACTCTTTCATGGCGTTAATTAAATTCACCAGCACCGCTGCGGATTACAACTGGAGGCTCTTGGCAAGCATCAATGACTGTAGATGGAATATTGCCCCCAAAGCCACTGTCAATTACAATATCTACTTGAGAACGCCAATCATCAAAAATAACATCTGGATTCGTTGTGTATTCAATGATGGCGTCTTCATCGTGAATAGAGGTGGTAAGGATGGGATTTCCAAGTTGTTTTACAATTTCCAAAACAACGGCGTGTTTAGGAATGCGTACCCCTACAGTTTTACGTTTTTTGAAAGGTCTGGGTAGTGCTTTGTTACTAGGTAAAATAAAGGTATAAGGCCCTGGCAAATATTTTTTCAATAATTTGAATGTTGTACTGCTTAATTGTGCGGTATATGTACTGAGATCACTTAAATCATGGCAGATAAATGCCAGATTAGCACGTTCCAGTTTTTCACCTTTTAACTGCGCCAAATATTGCATAGCTTTAAGGTTTTTAACATCACAACCCAAGGCATAAACCGTATCGGTAGGGTAGATGACCAGCCCACCATTTTTAAGTGACTTAACCACTTTTTCAATGGCTCTTGGATGTGGATTTTCCGGGTATATTTTTATCAATTCAGCCATTTCAAGATATGATTTCAAGTTTCGCAAAACGCAATAATATCTTTTTGACTCCTACTGCTTTAAATTTAATTTCCGCTTTTAAATCTGCACCTTTGCCTTCAATTTTAAGGACCTCTCCATTGCCAAATCGCTGGTGGTTAACAATATTGCCCACTACAAGTTTTGAATCAAATAGATTGGAATTTTTAGAAGATTCTGATAGCTTTTTAAGATGTTTTGGAGGCGGTATTACCTTAGGTGGTCTTTTTAGCTTCGATTTTGTGTAGGAAGGTTTTTTGTAGCGAATTTGATGGGGTTCTACATCCCCAAAAATATCGGCGCTGAGCATTGGGTTGAAACGTTTTTCTTCTTTTGGTGTGGTATTTTCTAAATAGTGGTCGTCAATTTCTTCAATAAAGCGACTGGGTTCTGCATCGATGAGTTTTCCCCAACGGTATCTCGATAGTGAATAGGTCAAATACACTTGTTTTTCAGCTCTGGTGACCGCTACATAAAACAATCGCCTTTCTTCTTCTAGTTCACTGCGCGTATTCATACTCATGGCACTTGGGAACAAATCTTCCTCTAGTCCTACTACATAGACATAGGGGAATTCCAAGCCTTTAGCCAAATGAATGGTCATTAAAGCCACCTTATCACTGTCATTTCCTTGTTCGTTATCTAAATCAGTTGCGAGCGCCACATCCTCCAAAAACTCCGCCAACGCTCCAAAAGAATCGGCAAGTTCTTGTTGTCCCTCTACAAAATCTTTAATCCCATTCAGCAATTCCTCTACATTTTCCATTCGCATAATGCCCTCAGGAGTGCCATCTTTTTTGTATTCATGTATCAACCCACTCACTCTGCAAACATGCTCGGTCAAGTCAAATGCATTGGCCGTTTGGTTCATGACCTGAAAACTTTCAATCATCGTACAGAAATTAGACAATTTTGTTTTGGTGCCAGAATTAAGATTTATTTGAATGTTATGAATATTTTTTAGAACTTCAAAAATAGATATTTTTCCCGCATTGGCACTAACAATCAGCCTGTCTACAGTTGTTTGTCCAATGCCACGTCCTGGAAAGTTAATGATGCGTTTTAAAGCTTCTTCATCGGCTGGATTCACAATCAGTCTAAGGTAGGAGAGAACGTCTTTTATTTCCTTGCGTTGGTAAAATGAAAGGCCGCCATAAATTCTATAATCAATACCGCGTTTTCTCAGGGCATCTTCAATGGCTCTGGATTGCGCATTAGTTCTGTAAAGCACTGCGAAATCACCATTTTTTGCCTGCTCATTCATTTTATTTTCAAAAATAGAACTGGCAACATAACGTCCCTCATCACCATCTGTTAACGATCTATTAACCACAATGCGATTGCCTTCTTCATTGGCGGTCCAAACGACTTTATCTAGCTTGGTTTGATTTTTATCAATGATGGAGTTAGCGGCATTGACAATGTTTTTGGTGGAACGGTAATTTTGTTCTAAGCGGTATAACTTCACATCCTCATAGTCGCGTTGAAAATTTAAAATATTGTTGATATTGGCTCCTCGAAACGCATAAATACTTTGTGCATCATCGCCAACAACACAAATGTTTTGAAACCGGTCGGCTAGGGCACGTACAATGAGGTATTGTGAGTGGTTGGTATCTTGGTACTCGTCTACCAATATATAACGAAATCGCTGCTGGTATTTTGCCAATACATCTGGGAATCTTGTCAAAAGCTCATTTGTCTTGAGTAATAAGTCATCAAAATCCATGGCGCCCGCTTTGAAACAACGGTCGACATAGGCGCTGTAGATGTCTCCAAGTTTGGGCCGTTTGGCCATGGTATCTGCCTCTATCAATTCAGGATTTTGAAAATAGGCTCTTACGGTAATAAGACTATTTTTATAGGATGAAATACGACTGTAAATTTGTTTGTATTTATAAACGTCTTTATCCAGATTCATTTCCTTGATTATAGAAGCAATGAGCCGTTGCGAATCTTGAGTGTCGTAAATCGTAAAGTTTGAAGGATAGCCCAATCTATCCGCTTCAAAGCGCAGTATTTTAGCAAACACAGAGTGGAAGGTGCCCATCCATAAGTTTTTCGCTTCGCTTTCCCCAACAATTGCTGCAATTCGTGATTTCATCTCTCTTGCTGCTTTGTTGGTAAAAGTCAATGCTAAAATATTAAAAGGATCCACGTCTTGACTCATGAGGTAAGCAATTCTATAGGTCAAAACGCGGGTCTTTCCTGAGCCTGCACCTGCAATGACAATCATGGCGCCCTCTTTTTGCAGAGTGGGTGCCAATTGTGCCTCGTTAAGCTGGTCTAAATAAGCTTTCAAATAAACTGTTTTATGAATGTGTGAAATTAAGTAATGTAATTTGGTTTTATATGCAGTTTAACGAATAATTATAAACAATTATAAGAATGATTTATCTCCTATCTACTTCTTTAAACATGGGAGGTATTTACAGCAATTAAAGAATTTTAAAACGATCTTTTTATCAGTGTGGTAAGTTCGCTTTAAATCATTAATTTAGTAGGCAATAATTCAATACAAAAGTTATGGGTGATGAAATTTTAGGACTTCTCATTTACTGCATTCCAGCACTTGTTACAGGTGCGATTGCATTTTTATTTTTTAGAGAACATACAGACAACGAAAATAACCGTAGAAATTTTGTTTTAACCCAATCTTTACAAAAAGAGGTCATGCCGGTGCGGTTACAAGCCTATGAGCGACTGGCTTTATTTTTAGAGCGCATCGCAGCCCACCACCTTTTAAAGCGTGTGGCTCCTATTTCAAATGAAACACAAGCCTATAAAGACTTGCTGATTTCAACTATTGAACAAGAATATACACATAATTTATCGCAACAAATTTATGTTTCAGATCCTTGCTGGCGCATGATTTCAGCGGCAAAAAACAGTTGTATTCAAATTATATTAGGCTGTGATGATGAGAATGTTGAATCGGCCAAAGAGTTGCGCCCTTCTCTTTTGACAGCGCTTTCCAATTGTAAAGTTACTCCAGAAACAGCATTGGCTTTTCTAAAGGAAGAAGTTTCAATTATTTTGAAATAATCTCATGAACGATGCTGTCCTTCAAACATCCATCGATTATCTAAGAGGCGTAGGGCCTAACCGCGCGTCTTTGCTGCGATCAGAATTGGGTATTCACACCTACCAAGATTTGTTGCATTTATTTCCAAATCGTTATATCGATCGGACTCAATTTTATAATATCAATAGTTTACAGCGCAACAATTCTGAAGTTCAAATTGTTGGTCAAATTACAGACTTTAAAGAAATCCAACAGAAGCGTGGCAAGCGTCTGGTGGCCACTTTTAAAGATGCAACTGCTCAGATGGAGTTGGTTTGGTTTCGCGGTCATAAATGGATTCGAGAAAACTTAAAAATAAACGCAACTTATGTTGTATTTGGTAAGGTCAATTGGTTCAACGGCACTTTCAGCATGCCACATCCAGACATGGAGTTAAAATCGGAATTTGACAAAGGATTAAGAACCGCCATTCAGCCGCTCTATCCCTCCACCGAAACCTTAGGAAATCGTGGAATCTCCAATCGTGTCATATGTAAGTTGATGGAACAATTATTTCTTCAGTTCAATGGAAAATTTGAAGAATCGCTCTCAGAGCCACTTCTGAATCAATATAAAATGATTTCTAAAAATGAAGCGCTTTTAAACATTCATTTCCCTAAAAATCAAAATCTATTGGCTAAGGCGCAATTTCGGCTAAAATTTGAAGAATTGTTTTTTATTCAATTGCAGTTGATTTATAAAAATTTAGTTCATAAAGCGAAGATTAAAGGTTTTGTATTTGAAGCTGTGGGTGCCAATTTTAATACTTTCTACAGCAACCACTTGCCATTTGACTTGACTCGGGCTCAAAAACGAGTCATCAAAGAAATTCGTGCGGACATGGGCAGCAATGCACAAATGAACCGATTATTGCAAGGGGATGTAGGTTCCGGAAAAACCATTGTAGCTTTTATGGCGATGTTAATTGCCATTGACAATGGCTTTCAAGCGACAATGATGGCCCCAACTGAGATTTTAGCCATTCAACATTACATAGGGCTTAAAACACTTTGTGATGCCATTGAAATTCAGATATCCTTACTAACGGGATCTTCTAAGACCGCTGAAAGAAAACAAATTCACAGCCAGCTTGAGGACGGAAGCTTGCATATTTTGGTGGGTACCCATGCCGTTTTGGAAGATAAGGTGAAGTTTAAAAATTTAGGATTGGCCATCATTGATGAACAACACCGCTTTGGTGTGGCACAACGCAGTAAGCTTTGGCATAAAAACACCTCACCACCTCATATTTTGGTGATGACTGCAACCCCCATTCCAAGAACCTTGGCGATGTCTGTTTATGGTGATTTGGACATTTCAATTATTGATGAATTACCACCTGGAAGAAAACCCATTAAAACAGTTCATCGTTACGACAGCAACCGACTCAAGGTATTTCGGTTTATAAAAGATGAAATACAAAAAGGCAGACAGATTTACATTGTTTATCCACTAATAAATGAAAGTCAAAAATTAGATTTTAAAGATTTAATGGATGGTTATGAAAGTATTTCTAGAGAATTTCCAATGCCAGCGTATCAAATATCTATTGTTCATGGACAAATGAAGGCTGCGGATAAGGATTATGAAATGCAGCGTTTTATTAAAGGAGAAACACAAATAATGGTGGCGACAACTGTTATTGAAGTTGGTGTAAATGTCCCTAATGCTTCTGTTATGGTTATTGAAAGTGCCGAGCGTTTTGGGCTCTCCCAATTACACCAATTGCGTGGTAGGGTAGGTCGTGGTGAGGAACAAAGCTATTGTATTTTGATGACAGGCTCTAAACTTGGCAACGATAGCAAAACTAGAATGGCGACCATGGTAACTTCTGGAGATGGTTTTGAGATTGCAGAAGTGGATTTAAAACTTCGAGGACCAGGCGATTTAATGGGTACCCAACAAAGTGGCGTTTTAAGGCTAAAAATTGCCAATATAACTCAAGATAAAGAACTTTTAGGTATTGCGCGAGAATCGGCTAAAAACATTTTAAAAGAAGATCCAAAATTGATTTCGCAGAAGAACCGTCCCATTAATGCCACTTATGTGGCCATGGGAACTTATAAAAATATTTGGAACTATATCAGTTAAAATATTTAATGAATTTTTCAGAGCGTTGCATTAAAGTCCTAAAAACGACTCTAAAATCGGCTTCAAACGCTTCGTAATACTCCATAAGTTCGTAGGTTGCTTTATCCATCCCTGACTTGTTTTTTGTGCGTTTATTCATACCGGTCAAAGTATCGGCAATCCCTTCTAAATACTGGTAATTATACAACCAATTATTTTGTACCATATAAGGCAACATATATTGTATTTGAGGCGTTAGAAGTGCGTGATTATCGTTAAAAAGTCGGTAACTCTTATTTGCAAATTCCTCCAAACTTATTGTCGCATAATCATTCCAGTTTTTGGCCAAAAAATGATCATAGAAAATATCTACAATTATTCCTGAATAATGCCCATAATTGGCATGCAAGCGTTTGGTGCTTCTTCTAAAACTGGAATGCGCATCCGTTGTACTGTCAATATGCCGGTGCAATAAAATTCCTTTTTGAATCTTTTTTGGATAGTTCTTATATTGGTTTCCTTTGATACTGTCCGCCATAAAGTTGCCGAGAATCACTTGGGGTTCTTTGCCCGAAAGGTAAATGTGTGCGAGGTAGTTCATAAGTCTAAATTATGAATACTATTTTATTATTGTAGAATTGAAGTCTTATATTTACACAAAATTTTTAAAATGACCCTGATTAAATCAATATCTGGAATTCGTGGCACTATTGGTGGCAGTGTAGGAGACAATTTAACCCCCATAGATGTGGTGAAATTTACAGCTGCCTATGGGATGTGGATCAAGGAACAACGCAATAAAAACAATTACTCTGTAGTGATTGGAAGAGATGCAAGAATTTCTGGAGAAATGATTCAAAATTTAGTTATAAACACGCTTATTGGAATGGGAATTGATGTCGTCAATTTAAATTTATCTACCACTCCAACTGTTGAAATTGCAGTGCCAATGGAACATGCAGACGGCGGTATTATATTAACTGCCAGTCATAATCCAAAACAGTGGAATGCCCTAAAGTTGTTGGATGCAAATGGGGAGTTTTTAAACGCCAAACACAGTCAACGCGTTTTGGATTTAGCAGTTTCTGAAAATATTGCTTTTTCTGAAGTTGATGCACTTGGAAAGATGACTGTAAATGACGCTTATTTTGATTTCCATATTGATGCGGTTTTAGATTTATATTTCGTAAATGTTAAAGCCGTACGAAATAGTCGATTTAAAGTGGTTGTAGATGGCGTTAACTCTACGGGTGGTATCGTTGTACCAATGTTATTAGAACGCTTAGGTGTAACGCCTATTAATTTGCATTGCACGCCTGATGGCCATTTTCCACACAATCCTGAACCTTTAAAACAACATTTGACAGATTTATCTGAAAAAGTTTTGAGTACGGGTGCCGATTTTGGAATTGCCGTTGACCCTGATGTAGACCGTTTGGCTTTTATGGATGAAAAAGGGGAGCTTTTTGGAGAGGAATATACTTTGGTTGCTTGTGCCGATTATGTTCTGAGTCACAGAAAGGGAAATACAGTGAGTAATTTGAGTTCAACAAGGGCTTTGCGTGATGTCACAGCCAAGCACGGTGGAACCTATACAGCCAGCGCTGTAGGAGAGGTCAATGTCGTTGCGGCTATGAAGGCTAACAATGCCATCATTGGCGGTGAGGGTAATGGCGGTATCATTCTTCCAGAATTTCATTACGGTCGGGATGCCTTGGTTGGTATTGCCTTGTTTTTAAGTCTTTTGTCTGAAAAACAAATATCTGTAAGTGCCCTTAAAAAAACATACCCCTTGTATTTTATGAGTAAGAAAAAAATCGATTTAAATCCAAGTATTGATGTAGATGCTTTGCTATCTGCTATGAAAAAATCCTATCAAAATGAGACATTAACAACGGTTGATGGTGTAAAAATTGATTTTCTAGATTCTTGGGTCCACCTTAGAAAAAGTAATACTGAGCCCATTATCAGAATTTACACAGAGGCACCTTCACAAGCACAGGCAGATACCTTAGCAGATCGTATTATTTCTGAATTAAAAGCCTTTTCTTAACGTAAATTATTCTTTACAGTGTTTCCAACGCTTGTGGGTCCACAAGTAGTACTCCGGAGCTTCATAAATTTGCTTTTCAACAAGTTTTGTAAATTGATCTGTAATTTCATAGTCGTCAAAGTCTTTGGGGGTTTCAGTTAGCGTCTGAAACGTGGTTTCGTAAAACCCACGTTTTACACGTTTGACAGAGAAAAAAACAACAGTAAGGTCTAATTTTTTGGATAGCATTTCAGCGCCTGTGTACATGGGGACTTCAATGCCCATAAACGAATTCCAATGAAAAGCTTTGTGTTTTTTTGGACTTTGATCGGCTACAAAGCCATTGATTGTTAACAATCCTTTTTCCTTATTTTCAGTTAAGACTTTTACGGCTTCTTTAGTTGTTATCAAATAGGAATCATAGCGTGCCCTAATTTTGCGAACCATGGCATCAAAATACTTGTTATTGAGACGCTTGTAGATCGCAAAGGTTTTATGGCTGGTGTAGGCTTGAAGTATAAAGATCCACTCCCAGCTTCCATAATGGGCACACATCATGGCAATACTTTTATTGCGTTTTTCTAAGTCATTAATGAGTTCAATATTGGTAAATTTAAAACGTTCTTTCATATCTAATATGCGAATGTTCATCGATTTGATGGCCTCCAATATCATATCACAAAGGTGGTGGTAAAATTTTTTCGCGATGCGTTTGAGTTCGGCATCTGATTTATTTGGAAATACCAATTTTAAATTGGCCATCACCGTTTGTTTGCGATAGCCAAACACCCGATATAAAAACACATACATGACATCCGATAGCGCATACAATAGCCGAAAAGGCAGTAAAGAGACCACCCACAAAAAAGGATAAATCAGAACAAAAGACAGCAATTGCATAAATTAAGCTTAATTTTACAGCACAAAGATACTTTATTTAGACGAATTAACATCTCTAATCTATGCACCCACATCTGTTCATTATTATCATTGCCAATATTTTAATTTCTATGCGGGGGATTAAGGACGCTGCTTTTTTTGACCGTTATAAATTTAACATAAAAGCCCTTCAAAACAGAGATTTCAAACGTGCTCTAAGCTCTGGATTTCTTCATGTCGACCTTCAGCACCTTCTTTTCAATATGTTCACGCTCTTTTTTTTTGCAGATATTGTTATTTATGAATTGGGAGTTGTAAGTTTCTATTTTGTGTATTTAACCTCCCTCATTGCAGGTAATTTACTGTCTTTTTACTTTCATCAAAGGGAACCCTATTATACAGCGGTTGGGGCTAGTGGTGCAGTGACTGGCATTGTGTATGCGTCTATTTTGCTTAATCCTGGTATGAAAATGTTTATTTATTTTATTCCCATTCCGATTCCATCCTATATCATTGGAGTTGGCTATTTGTTATTCTCTATTTATGGAATGAAAACAAAATTGGGTAATATCGGCCATGACGCACATTTTGGAGGAGCTGTCGGCGGTTATATCATCACCTTAATTTTAGCACCTTGGATCTTGGAATTCCATATGTGGATGGTGCTGCTTTTGGCAGCGCCCATTTTCTTATTAATATTTTTAAAGTGGAATGGTAAATTTTAATTCTCTAAAAGTTCGGCAATTTTAGTTTCCAATACAGCGCCTCGAAGTTTGGTTGCTAAAACTATGCCTTCCTCATCAAGAATAAAAGTCGCTGGAATTGAAGAGACATTGTAAAGCTTAGCCAATGGATCTTGCCAGAATTTTAAATTGGACACATTATACCAATTAAGCTGATCTTTTTCAATCGCTTCAACCCATCGTTGCTTCTGGTTGTTTCGATCTAAAGATACACTGATAATCTCTAAACCCTTAGAGTGGTATTGGTCGTAAATTTTGACAAAGTTTGGATTTTCAATGCGGCATGGACGACACCAAGAGGCCCAAAAATCGAGGATGGTCACTTTACCAAGTATTTTGCTAAGCGTAATCATTTCACCTTCTGGGTTGGGTGCTGTAAAATCTGGCGCTTTAACCCCAACTTTGACCTCAAAAGTATTTAGTTCGGTATTGATTTTAGCAGTGATTTTTTGCGCAATTATAGTATTCGTTGACTTATTTAACAATGCCTGAGGCATCAGCTCAAATACCTCTAAAGCTATTTTTGCATCAAAGCCTTTCTGTCCAGTAATACCATCCAATAACATCAATGAAAAATCAGAATCTGGATTTTGTTTTAAAAAATTGAGTCCAAAATTTTTTAATTCTAATCTTAAATCTGTGTTGCGTTCCTGAATTTCCCTAACGTCATCGGTATTGCCTTGAGCAAGTATATACGCTTGGCGTAAACTATTTACTTTTTCAACCAAGGCTTGATACCCATTCTTATAGCTATTAAAAATGGTATTGTTATTTCCACCACGAACCTCTGATTTATAGATGCTGTCTTTGTAAATAGTGACTTCAATTCGTTCCGGCTCAAGCACCAGTGCCGTTTGCCCTACAATCCCATCAATGGTTAAAATACGCATTTCAGCCCCTTTAATATTGCCTTTGAATTCAAAGGCTTCATTGGCAACTATGGCTGTATCAGTAGTGCTTCCTTTCTGGCCATTTTCACTGGTTTTCAAATAAACGCGCATCCCATTAAAAACGCCTTTAGCTTCACCGCTAATGATAAATTCGTTTTCAGAAGCTTTGTTGGATTCACATGCTAAAAAAAGATACAATACACCCGCAGTAAAAAAAAGAGAAGATTTGAACATGGATTAATTTTTTGTAAAAATAAATAAAATTTGACAATCTTATGGTTTGAGAGAATATTAATACTTTTGTAAAAAAATAATATATGCAGCATCAAGATACCATCATTGCTTTGGCCACACCATCGGGTGCTGGCGCCATTGCAGTTATCAGGGTGTCTGGGCCTAAGTCCATAGGGATTTCAGAAGACTTGTTCAAATCTATTCATAATAAAAAACTAACTGCGCAGCCCACACACAGCATTCATTTAGGACATATTGTTGATGGTAGCAGGGTTCTAGACGAAGTCTTAATCAGTTTGTTTAGAAACCCACAATCCTACACTGGAGAAGATGTAGTTGAAATATCTTGCCATGGTAGCCATTATATTCAAAACGAAATTTTGCAATTGTTCATTCGAAAGGGATGCCGCGCTGCGAACCCTGGAGAGTTTACTTTGCGGGCTTTTTTACAAGGAAAAATGGATTTAAGCCAAGCGGAAGCCGTGGCCGATCTCATTGCCAGTGACAGCGCTGCGGCCCATCAAATTGCCTTGCAGCAAATGCGTGGTGGTTTTAGTTCTGAAATTAAAGCTTTACGAGCCGAACTGCTCAATTTTGCATCACTTATTGAATTAGAATTGGATTTCTCTCAAGAAGATGTGGCCTTTGCAGACCGCCAGCAATTTGAAGCGCTTTTGAAGCGCATTACGGATGTCCTGAAATACCTTATAGATTCTTTTTCAACGGGGAATGTCATAAAAAATGGGGTGCCAATATCCATTGTTGGGGCACCCAACGTTGGAAAATCTACACTTTTAAATGCCCTATTAAATGAAGACAAGGCTATTGTAAGTAATGTTGCAGGCACTACCAGAGATGCTATTGAGGACGAATTGATTATTGAAGGGGTTAAATTCCGCTTTATTGATACAGCAGGTATCCGCCAAACGGATGATACAGTTGAATCTATTGGTATTGAAAAAACTTTTGAGAAAATGGCCCAATCTCAAGTTATTTTACAATTATTAGATGCTTCCAGAATCTCAATAGCAAATAGCGCCGAGCTTTTAAATATTGTGCAAGTGACCAAAGACAAGTACCCAGATACCGAATTTTTGTTGGTTTTAAATAAAATGGATTTAACCAATGTGAATGAGTTAACAGCATTATTTTCAAATCATCAGCCTATAGCACTTAGTGCCAAAACAGGGGCAGGCATAGAGATACTCAAATCCAAGCTTTTAAGTTTAGTCCAAACTGGAAAACTGCACAATAACGATACTATCATTACAAATTCCCGTCATTTCGACGCTTTGGGCGAAGCTTTAAAAGGTATTAAAAACATCCAAGCCGGACTAGATTCTGGCCTTTCAGGTGATCTTATGTCTATTGATATACGTGAGGCTTTACATCATTTTGGCCGCATTACAGGAGAAATTTCTACAGACGATTTACTTGGCAATATTTTTGCCAATTTTTGCATCGGCAAGTAAATACCTCTGTAGTTTAAGATGGATATTAAAAATAATAAATAAAAGAACGTAAATGTATTATCATAAAAATATACTTCAAAGAAATTTTATTTTCATTTCTATAATTTTAATATCTATTTGTAGCTGTAAAAATAAAAAAAATGAAGCTACTAACTTCAAAGAATTATCAGCACTAAAAACACCTAAAGATATGGTTTGGATTCCTGGCGGCATTTTTGAAATGGGAGCTTCCGACCGCGATCGAATGGCACTACCCCACGAGAAGCCCAAACACACTGTAAAGGTTAATGGCTTTTATATGGACGAGACTGAAGTAACCAATGCACAATTTTCTAAGTTTATTGAAGCAACAAATTATATAACCACTGCAGAGCGACCAGTTGATTGGGAATTAATCAAACAACAATTACCACCCGGGACAGCAAAACCCAATGACTCACTTTTATTACCAGGCTCCCTTTTGTTTAAAAAAACAAAAGCATCCGTTCCTAATCTTTATGACTTTTCGCAATGGTGGCGTTGGACTATTGGGGCCAATTGGAAAGAACCAGAAGGGAAGGGGAGCAATATAAACGGAAAAGGCAATCACCCTGTTGTTCATGTTTCCTATGAAGACGCTATGGCTTATTGTAATTGGGCTGATAGGCGATTACCCACTGAAGCAGAGTGGGAGTTTGCGGCTCGTGGTGGTAAGCGAGATAAGATTTATTTTTGGGGCGACTTAACGGACAAATTATCATCCTATGTTAACAGCTGGGAAGGGGAGTTCCCTGTGGATAACACTCAAGCCGACGGCTTTGAAAAAAGTGCACCAATCAAAACATATCCTCCCAATGACTATGGGCTTTATGAAATTTCTGGCAACGTATGGGAATGGACAAGCGATTGGTATAATGTAAATTATTACAATGATTGTTTAACAAATGGGGTGATTGATAACCCAAAAGGCTCAACAATGGCCTTTAATCCCAATAATCCGTATATAGATGAGCGTGTAATTAGAGGCGGCTCTTTTTTATGTAATGCCTCCTATTGTGCCAGTTATAGAGTATCTTCTAGAATGGCCACTGATCCAAATACTTCATTAGAACATTTGGGTTTTAGAACTGTGATGGACTTAAAAAAGAAAAAGTTATAAATTTATTAAATAACTTCAATAAAATTCCAACTCAAAAAAGTTTGGGTTACTGAAAATTGACTTGAACAATCAAGATTGATAAATCAAATTTTCTTAACTTGTGAGTATAAAATTAAGTAAATGAAAAAATTAATCTTACTCTCGTCTTTATTAATCTTCACTTGTTCAAGTGATAGTGAGGGAAATCCCTGTAACTACGAGCCTACTTTATCTACTGAAGCTGTTACGGATATTACTGAAACCTCTGCTACTTTAAATGGTATAATAACTGTCGTATCAGATAACTGTAATGTGCCTAGTAATACTGAACAAGGGTTTGTTTATTCTACAGATATACAACCTACCTTAGAAGATATTCAAGTTAATGTAAACGGTGATAATATATCTACAACCATAGAGGATTTAACACCAAATACTACATATTACGTAAGGTCTTTCTTGACTAATAATTTAGGAGATTTTTATGGGAATGAAATGGAGTTTACTACTAATGAAATAGCAGCTGGATTGAGTGTGAGTACTCAAAGTTTATCGTTTGGAGAGGTGACAGAGACAAATCACTCTGATTCGCAAGTTATTGTTATCTCTGTAACAAATCTAACTGAAAATATTGTCTTTTCAACTACAACTAATTTTGAGGTTTCTCTAGATGACACTTCATTCTCATCAGAACTATCTGCTTCTGCCGCAGAATCTGTAGAAGTTTTTATAAGATTTTCGCCTGAATCTGGCTCTATTGGCGAACAGTCAGGCACACTTAGTATTGGAAGCCTTGAAGTGGAAAATCTATCTGTCTCTTTGAATGGTATTGGATTGAGCGCTATTCCTGAAATTATTTCTAATAGAAGTAATTTAGTTTTTTCAGGTGAAACACAAATCTTTACAAATTCTTATTCAATTGGAATCATAGTATCCGGTCAATTTTTAACAGCGCCAATTGATTTAAGTGTAAGTGGCCCTTTTGAAATCTCTAATGACGATATTTTATTTACAAGCGGTATTCAAATTCCCTCAGAAAATGCAAACAGTGAGAATACGGTTTATGTACAATTTTCACCTACAGAAGTGGGAAGTTTTTCAGGAACTATAACTTTGCAGAGTACCTCTGCACCAGATGTCATAATTTCCCTATCCGGAATAGCCAGCCCTACTGTACATAATTACATTACTTTCCAAGACCAGCCTTTAGGCTTTGGTGGTGGGTTTAACCAATCAAACAGTCAAGTGTTTAATTTACACCAAGATATTAGCAATGTATCTCAAATTAAAATGTTTCTACAAATTGATTGTCCTTCAACAGGTTGTGATGATTGGGATCGATTTGCTAATATTAAGGTAAAAGATGACGCCACAGGCAATTGGTTTGAAATAGGACGTTACATAACGCCATATTGGGTTGGTACACAATTGTTAAATCGTGGTTTAGAGTTTGATGTTACGGATTTCAAATCTTTGCTTAGCGGTCCAACAGAACTGCGTATTTACATAGAAAACTGGACTGCTAAAGCTGATTTAATTACACTTGAATTTGATTATGTTGAAGGTATCCCAGACTATCCATATTACGCAGTTTCAGAAGTGTTAGGATTTCATGCCAATTCCATTGACGGGGTTCCCTATGGTGTTAGTCATAGTCTTGATTTGGATAAAATTATTCAAATTCCTAACAATGCTGAAAGTACACATTTAAGAACCCTTATTTCCGGATGGGGTCATGCCACGCCAACAGATGCTAATGGTAGACCTTGTGCCGAATGGTGTTATAGAACACATGATGTGAAAATCAATGGAGTTAACACATTTCAACATTATATGGGTCCTATTGGCTGTGATACAAACCCTATTTATAATCAATCTCCTGGAAATTGGATGCCAGATCGTGCAGGTTGGTGCCCTGGAATGGCAGTTCCAGTACGTTCTAATGATTTAGGTAATAGCTTTAACGGTACAAGTTTCACATTTGAGTATGACTTTGAAGACT
>CAJWNW010000014.1 GCA_913044085.1 uncultured Flavobacteriaceae bacterium
AGCAAAAGGCTTTTCGTGAAATAAGACTTTGAAATGATGGCGTTCCGCTACTTTTTTCATTAAATCCATTAGTAATGAATTGTGATCTACGGCTAAATTGGCTTCTTCGTATATTGGAGCCAACTCAAATTGATTGGGAGCCACTTCATTGTGTCGTGTTTTTACAGGGATTCCCAGCAAAATAGACTCATTTTCTAAATCACGCATAAAATTAAGTGCCCTTGTTGGAATAGTTCCGAAATAGTGGTCGTCAAGTTGCTGTCCTTTGGCCGAGGAATGGCCTAACAACGTTCGGCCTGTGAGTTCCAAATCCGGTCTTGCTGCAGCTAAGGATTTATCAATTAAAAAGTATTCTTGCTCCCATCCTAAAGATGCAGATACTTTTTTAACATTTTTATCAAAATAGCGGGCCACTGCGGTGGCAGCTGTATCAACTGCCTGCAAAGCCCTTAATAGAGGTGTTTTATAATCTAAAGCTTCCCCAGTATAGGCAACAAAAACAGTGGGGATACAAAGCGTTGTACCAAAAATAAAGGCTGGTGATGTTGGGTCCCAAGCTGTGTAACCCCGTGCTTCAAAAGTATTGCGTATACCGCCATTTGGAAAAGAAGAGGCATCAGGCTCTTGTTGAACCAATTGATTACCATCAAAGTGTTCAATACCATGACCTCCATCAGACGTTTCAAAAAAAGCATCGTGTTTTTCGGCTGTTGCCCCCGTCAAGGGCTGAAACCAATGGGTATAATGTGTAGCCCCTTTTGAGATTGCCCATTCTTTCATCGCCACTGCTATTTGATCGGCAATATCCCGACCAATTGTTTGGTTTTTATCAATAGCAGTCAACAAATTTTTAAAAGATGCTTTGGGTAAATAAGTCTGCATGACTGAAAGTTTAAATACATTGGCACCATAAATCGAAGAACGTATTGGTTCTTCATTTGCTATTTGTGGAGCCCTGTTCATAGAAGCCTTTAGCGCATCAAATCTTAAAGTAGACATTATTAGAGGTTTTTAAGTTTATAACAAATTTAAAATTAAAGCAGTATAAATTTTGTTGGTTCAAGAGATTTTATTAACAATTAATTGAAATATAATATCATATTTTATAAATAATTCTATTTGACCCCCAAAAAAATAGGGTATAAACAAAAAAGATGTGCTTGTTAATAAAATAAGCCCCAATTTTATGAGCATAATGTACCTTATTATTATATTTGAAATCATCATTACTATTAATTAAATTAATTACAAAATTATGTCAAAATCAAAATTAGAATACATTTGGTTAGATGGGTACTCCCCAACTCAAAATATGAGAAGTAAAACCAAAGTTGAAGAAAATTTTAGTGGAAAACTAGAAGATTGCCCTATTTGGTCATTTGATGGCTCATCGACGAGACAAGCAGAAGGTGGATCTTCTGATTGTTTACTTAAACCTGTAGCTATTTATCCGGATCCAGCAAGAAGAGATGGGTACTTAGTGATGACCGAAGTATTAAACGCCGATGGTACGCCGCATGAGTCAAACGGAAGAGCTACGATTGATGATAAAGATGAAGATTTCTGGTTTGGATTTGAACAAGAATATTTTTTAATGGATACCAAAACACAGCTTCCTCTTGGATTCCCCGTTGGTGGCTATCCAGCACCACAAGGAATGTACTACTGCTCTGTTGGTGGAAAAAATACGCATGGCAGGCAGCTTGTTGAAGAGCATGCGAATTTATGTATTGATGCTGGACTGAACTTTGAAGGCATCAACCAAGAAGTAGCTTCAGGACAATGGGAGTTCCAATTGTTTGCCAAAGGTGCTCAAAAAGCAGGTGACGAAATTTGGGTAGCACGATACCTCCTCGATCGTTTGACTGAGAAATATGGTTACTATATTGATTACCACCCAAAGCCACTTGGTAAAGATATGGATTGGAATGGGTCCGGAATGCATGCCAACTTCTCTAACACAACCCTAAGAACTTGTGGTTCTCAAGAAGTTTATGAGAAAATTTGTGAGTCATTTAGACCAGTTGTTAAAGAACACATCGCTGTTTATGGAGAATTTAACGACCAGCGTTTGACCGGATTACACGAAACAGCATCAATTAATGATTTTTCTTATGGAATTTCAGACCGTGGCGCATCCATAAGAATTCCAATAATCACTGTAGAAAAAGGATGGAAAGGATGGCTAGAAGACAGGCGTCCTGCTTCTAACGGAGATCCTTACAAAATTGCAGCACGTATCATAAAAACAGTAAAATCTGCAGACGTGTAGTTCACATATTTCAACAAAATTAAAAGCGGTTGTTAAACACAGCCGCTTTTTTTCATATTTCAGCGAGGATAGACACTAAATCATTCCCCTAAAAGCAAAATAAGACTTGTATTAGTCCTTAAATCAAAGCGAACTCGCAACAGTTTCAGCCGCTGCAATTGTAAAATCTAGGTCTTCATAAGACAAGGCATCCGTAATGAACCAACTTTCAAAGGCACTAGGGGCAATATAAATTCCTGCATTCAGCATGCCATGAAAAAACTGTTTAAACCGCTCGTTGTTTCCAAGTGCTGCCGTTTTAAAGTCTGTTACAGGAGTTTCTGAAAAATGAACCGAAATCATGGAACCTACACTATTGATACTATGAGGAATGTGATAGGATTTTAATGCTTTTGAAATTCCTTGATGTAAATAATTTGTTTTCATGGCCAACCTTTGATAAACATCGTCATCAGAATTTAAAGCCGTCAATAACGCATGGCCTGCTGCCATGGCCAAAGGATTTCCGCTCAAAGTTCCCGCTTGATATACAGGCCCTTCGGGCGCTAAATGCTTCATAATTTCACCACTTGCTGCAAATGCACCAACAGGTAAACCTCCGCCAATAACTTTACCAAAACATACAATATCGGCATAAATTCCGTACAAGGACTGAACCCCGCCTTTATCCAGCCGAAAACCAGTCATGACTTCGTCAAAAATAAGAACCGTATCATGGGTGTCACACAAAGCCCTTAAGCCCTCTAGAAACCCTGTCACTGGTGGAATACATCCCATATTGCCTGCGACCGGCTCCACAATGATCGCTGCAATTTCACCTGGATTCGCCTGGAAAATCTCTTTTACGGACTCCAAATTATTGTAGGTTGCTAAAAGCGTATCTTTCGCGGTCCCCTGGGTCACACCCGGACTGTTTGGGCTTCCAAAAGTGACCGCACCACTACCCGCTTGAATCAAAAATGAATCGGAATGGCCGTGGTAACAACCGGAAAATTTAATGATCTTTTCTCTACCGGAGTAACCCCTTGCCAATCGAACAGCACTCATACAAGCTTCTGTTCCGGAATTTACAAATCGAATTTTATCAATATTGGGAACCATTGAGATAGTCAGCTCTGCGATCTTGGTTTCGATTTTTGTAGGCATTCCAAAAGACGTTCCTTTCTTGGCTTTTTCAATAACTGCATCCACTACGGGCTTATAAGCATGTCCCAATATCATGGGGCCCCATGAGTTTATATAATCAATCAATCGATTACCATCAACATCGTAAAGATAAGCACCTTCAGCTTTGTCAACAAAAATAGGCGTACCACCGACAGCTTTAAAAGCTCTTACAGGGGAGTTTACGCCACCAGGAATAACGGCTTGCGCTTGTTTAAATAACTGACTGCTGCGTTGGTATTTCATGAGATTTAGTTTGAAGTCAAGATAAGCGATTGTCCAATGCTTAATTCATTGGACTTTAGGTTGTTTAAAGATTTTAAATGCGCAACGGTGGTGTTGTAGCGTTTTGAAATTGAATACAATGTATCCCCTTTTTGGACGGTGTAATATGTGGAAAGCTCAGCAGGTGCTTCAGTTATCTTTTTTTGTCTTTTTTTCTTGTCGAAAATATCATAGCGGTGTAATTTATAACGCTCAATCAGTTGAATTAACTTTTGAGGGTATTTTGGGTCCGTGGCATATCCTGCTTTTTTAAGCCCTTTGGCCCAGGCCTTATAATCCGTCGGTTTGTGTTTAAACAAGTTTGCATAACGTTTTCTGTCAACTAAAAACAAAGAATGGTCCCTATAGGATTGATTGGGGTCGTCATACTTTCTAAAACATTCCTGTTTGCGATCGTCATCGTGATAAATGCGAGCGCCATTCCAATTGTGGCATTTGATCCCGAAATGATTATTGGCCTCCCTAGCCAAACGGCCTCTACCAGAACCAGACTCCAAAATCCCTTGTGCTAAAGTAATGCTGGCAGGAATACCATAAAGCTTCATTTCATGAATGGCTTCTGCCTTAAAAAAAGCAATGTATTGTTCTGTTGTATTATAGGACGGTTTGATCACCGTTGAGGGTGTCTCAGGGATTTCAGAATTTGGAATGGAAATCTTCCCACCATCCTTGTCCTTTTGGTTTGCCCTTTTTCTGGCCCCACAACTGGATAAAACAAAGCCTATTAAAATCAATACGATGATTCTTTTCATACTATCAAATCTAAATTATTTTTTCGCAACTTTTGATTCATCCCTTCAATGCCTTGTAACCCACCAGTGTGGATGGCTAAAACCTTTTGAGACTTTGAAAACATGCCTTTATCCATCATATCAAAAACACCAAATAGCATTTTTCCAGTGTAAATGGGATCCAATGGAATTTTAAATTCGCGCTTAAAACGGTTGATAAATTCAATCAAATTCAAATGCACTTTAGCATAGCCTCCAAAATGATAGTCCTGACATAAATCCCAATTGGACTGCTTTGCAAATTTACAAATATCTTGCTTTAAAAAAGCCCCTTTTAGAGCTGGAAATCCAATTATTTTTTGATGAGGCAGACTGGAATTGATTATACCTGACAGCGTTCCTCCGGTTCCTACAGCACAACAAATGACATCAAATTGTCGGTCTTCATCCGTTAGAATCTCCTCACAGCCCTTAACGGCTAAGTGGTTGGTTCCTCCTTCGGGAATGATGTAATAATTGGGGTATTTACTTTCCAGTGAAGCAAGACAATATTTTTCGGTTTTAAGCTTGTATTCAGTGCGGCTTATAAATTCCAGTTTCATACCACATTTTTGAGCATAACTCAAAGTTGGGTTAGATCCAATTTTGGTAGAAACTTCCATGCCTCTAATGACACCAATGGTAGGAATACCCAGTGTATATCCAGCAGCAGCCGTTGCAGCAATATGGTTTGAAAAGGCACCGCCAAAAGTCAAAACACCCTCATAATTCTCTTTTTTAAATTTGTCAAGATTGTATTTCAGTTTCCTGATTTTATTCCCTGAAACCGTAGGGTGAATTGCATATTCAGGCTTTAAAAAAATCTGAGAGTTCAACTTAATATTTTCAACAGAATTGAATTCTAGCATTTATAACTCAATATGGTTTTAGAATTGTAAAAATAAAAAACCTATAGCGATACAGACCTTATTTAGAGTTGTATTTTTTGTCTAGAAATTACTTTATATTTGTTTTAGTGAAACCCAACACCCCAAGAGAAACGGCGATTTTTACACAACACCATAGATTTTCCGTTTACCATGTAATGCAATTAAAATGCGAATACTGTTGTAAAAACCATTGCTCGCACGGTACTTATGGTTACAATGCAAATGAAAATACCGAAAATTAGTTCTTATGGAGCCAAAAATTAAAACCTTTCAGGATGAAATTAAAGAAGGAATACCAAACGTACTCCCCCCCTTAAAAGCTTACGACCAGAGTTATAACCACGCGCCAAAAAGAAAAGCAATACTGAACAAGGAAGAAGAAAAGTTAGCTTTAAGAAATGCACTCCGGTATTTTGATAAAAAATTTCACAATGCACTTATCAAAGAATTTAAAAATGAATTGGACCAATTCGGACGCATTTATATGTACCGATTTCGCCCTGACCACAAAATATATGCTCGTCCTTTAGAAGCCTACCCAGCCCAGAGCCAACAAGCAGCCGCCATAATGCTTATGATACAAAACAACTTGGACGATGCGGTTGCCCAGCACCCATACGAACTTATTACCTATGGAGGTAATGGTGGGGTGTTTTCCAATTGGGCACAGTACCGACTGACCATGCAGTATTTATCTGAAATGAATGACCAGCAAACCTTGGTAATGTATTCTGGACATCCCATGGGCCTTTTCCCATCTCATAAAGACGCGCCAAGAGTGGTAGTCACCAATGGGATGATGATTCCAAATTATTCAAAACCAGATGATTGGGAAAAGTTTAATGCCTTAGGCGTGACCCAATTTGGACAGATGACAGCTGGGAGTTATATGTACATTGGTCCTCAAGGTATCGTACACGGAACAACCATTACTGTTTTGAATGCCTTTCGAAAAATAAACAAAAACCCGAAAGGTCATATTTTTTTAACTGCTGGATTGGGTGGTATGAGTGGTGCACAACCCAAGGCCGGTACCATTGCCGGATGTATCACAGTTTGCGCAGAAGTCAATGCAAAAGCGACACAAACACGCTATGCCCAAGGTTGGGTGGATGAAGTGATTGAAACTGTTGAGGCTCTTGTCGAGCGTGTAAAAAAAGCAAAAGAAAATAAAGAAGTGCTTTCAATTGCCTATCAGGGCAATGTGATCGACGTATGGGAAGCATTTTATGTAGCTGATATTTTTGTAGAGTTAGGAAGCGATCAAACCTCATTACATAACCCTTGGGCTGGCGGTTACTATCCTGCGGGACAGTCCCTTGAGGCCTCAAATGAAATGATGCGGAATGCTCCAGAAAAGTTTAAGAAGATGGTAGAGCAAAGCTTGGTTCGCCATGCGAAAATCATTAAGAAACATACGGATAGAGGTACTTATTTCTTTGATTACGGAAATGCATTTCTTTTAGAAGCCTCTCGTGCAGGCGCCGATATTCTACAAAATAATGGTGAAGATTTTATTTACCCCAGTTATGTGCAGGACATCATGGGTCCTATGTGTTTTGACTATGGATTTGGCCCTTTTCGTTGGGTCTGCGCGAGTGGGTCTAAAGAAGACCTGGCCAAAACAGATGCCATTGCTTGCGCCGTTTTAGAAAAAATCATAGCCGATGCGCCGAACGAAGTTCAACAACAAATGCAAGACAATATCCAGTGGATCAAAGGGGCGCAAGAAAACCAGTTGGTTGTGGGCTCACAAGCCCGTATTTTATATGCCGATGCAGAGGGAAGAATGAAAATTGCAGCAGCTTTTAACAAGGCCATTGCAGCGGCGCAAATAGGGCCTATTATTTTGGGACGCGACCACCACGATGTTTCTGGAACAGATTCACCATACAGAGAAACAAGCAATATTTACGACGGCTCTAAATTTACGGCAGACATGGCCATTCAAAATGTAATTGGAGACAGTTTCCGAGGGGCTACTTGGGTGAGCATACACAATGGTGGTGGTGTTGGCTGGGGAGAAGTCATCAACGGTGGGTTTGGTATGGTTCTTGATGGTTCTAAAGAAGCTGATAGAAAGTTAAAGTCAATGCTGTTTTGGGACGTTAACAATGGGATTGCAAGACGCAATTGGGCCAGAAATAAAGGGGCAGTTTTCGCTATCAAAAGAGCCATGGAAAATGAGCCAGATTTGAAAGTAACCCTCCCAAACAATGTCGATGACTCCCTATTGGATGCTATTTAACTCTTAAAAAAATCGTTATGAAACATTATTTAATACTTATCACTGTTATTGTTTTCTCAATGACTTCTTGCGAATCGGTCCGAGTGGCTGCAGATTACGATCGCGCCGTGAGTTTTGACACCTATAAAAGTTTTGCGTTTTTTAAAGATGGTATCGACAAGGTAAAAATTAGTGATTTAGACAAACGAAGGATTTTAAGAGCCGTAGAAAGCGAAATGCTGGCCAAAGGATTTGTAAAATCCGAAACTCCGGATCTATTGGTCAATATTTTCACAAAAGAGCGTCAAGAAGTGAATGTTTACAACCAAAACTTCGGTATGTATGGTTGGGGCATGAACTGGGGCTGGGGCTGGGGCCCAATGATGGGTTGGAATCAAACCAGTGTCTCAAATTCACCTAGCGGTACACTTTACATCGACTTGATTGATGCCAATAAAAAAGAATTGGTTTGGCAAGGTATTGGCGAGGGCTACCTCAGCAGCCGAATGGATAAAAAAGAAGCCCGTATTGTAGAATTTGTAGCTGCAATCCTAGAAAAATATCCGCCACAAGACAACTAATTTCTCAAGTTTTAACATCCAAGGCATCCCGAAGGGCATTTCCTATCAGCATAAAAGCCATCACCAACGCCATGATGCAAAATCCAGGAATGAGTGCCAAAAAAGGTTTCCCTAAAATAATCGCATTGTAATGGGCTTTGATCATGGCACCCCAACTAGACATTGGGGGCTGTGCACCAATGCCCAAAAAACTGAGTCCACTTTCTATCAAGATTGCGGCGGCAAAGTTAGCCGCTGATATTACAATGACCGGCGCCATTATATTGGGAAGTATGTGTTTGAAGATGATTCTAAAGTCTGAAAAACCCAAAGCACGAGCGGCAGTAATGTACTGTTGTTCTTTTACACTCATAACTTCGCCACGCACCACACGAGCGACTTCTACCCACATGGTCAATCCAACGGCAATAAATACTTGCCAAAAGCCTTTTCCTAATGCCAGGGTGATTGCAATCACCAATAAAAGTGTAGGAATGGACCAAGTGACATTTATGAGCCACATGATCATGGCATCAATGCGTCCGCCATAATATCCCGCAAGACTGCCCAATAAAAGCCCGAGTAGTAGTGAAATAGAAACGGCAATAAACCCTATAAAAAACGAAATTCTCGCCCCCACTAAGATGCGACTTAAAAGATCACGGCCAAATTTATCTGTTCCTAAATAAAACTTCTTATTTTCTATATGAACCTTAGGAGATGCCTTAAGATCAATGACTTTTTCCAAGCCTTCCAAGCCTTTTGAGTTATAGGGGTGGTAGCTGAGCTTTTGCTGTTGTATTTGGTAACTTAAAATTGGAACCTCTCTAACTGGATATTTATCACCAAAAAAGAGTTTATCAATCAAACTTTGAGGATTGGGTGACGCGTTGGGTTGTATGAGCATTGAAACCTCAAAACCTGGAGGCATGGAATGAATACTCAAATGCATTTGATTGGCATATTGAGAGTCATCAGGTGCAAAGACATAAGCGAATATAGCCATGAAACCAACGAAAATGACAAAGCATAAACTGGCAATCCCAAAATAATTTTGTTTGAATTTTTTGAATGCAGATGCCGTAAGTCCTGACATAAAATGCAATTATTCTTTTAAAATTGTGAGGGCATCGCCCTTAGGGTTCAGGGTTAGATCTGTAAGGACATTGAGCGCTTCTTCCATGTAGATGTCTTTCTGCAAGGTTTCATGCCAACGTTCTCTGTTTTTCTTGAACACTGAATCGTTTTCCATTAAGGGCAATTCATAAGGCAAGGATTCAAAACTCAGGCCAGATTGGTAATCTTTTAGCGATTCAAAACGCTTGGATTCCTTTTCATTAAGCTTTAAATCTGTATCGTAAACATCGTACTTTAGGCTGTATAAATCTTTAGATTGCACCTTTTTAATCCATTGGGCATTATCATCAATCAGTTTCATTTCTGGACTGCTATCCATGCGTGCCCTGCTGCGATCAATCATGGTCTGGTAATCAATTGAACTTTCCCAAAGCGTGTAGTTAGCAGGTTTAATTTCATCCCATGGCAAGGGATTGTCTTGGTCCCTTTCACCCATGTCAACATAAGTGTAGCGGTTCGGAACGACCACATCACTTTTAACCCCTTCTAATTGGGTGGATCCACCGTTAATGCGGTAGTATTTTTGGGTGGTAAATTTAAATGCTCCCATATCTCCTGATTTGTTGTTTTTAACCATTCTGTTAAGATCAATGACATTCTGAACAGTACCCTTTCCGTAAGTTTGTTTACTCCCAATAATGATGGCACGCTTGTAATCTTGCATGGCAGCGGCTAATATTTCCGAGGCAGAGGCCGAAAACTCATTGACCAAAATAACAAGTGGCCCGTCCCAATCAACACTTTTATCGCGGTCACTTAACACTTCACGGTCTTCGCCTGTAGACCGCACTTGAACAATAGGGCCTTCTTTGATAAATAAGCCACCAATGTCAACCACTGTTTTCAAAGACCCACCGCCATTGTTTCTAAGGTCTAAAACCAATCCGTCCATGCCTTCTGCTTTCAAGCGCTGGATTTCTTTCTTGACATCTGTGGTCGCGTTACGGCTGTCTTTATCTTTAAAATCAATGTAAAATTTCGGAAGGTTGATAACGCCAAATTCATAGTTGTCTTTCTTGACAATACTGGACTTGGCATAGGTTTCTTCCAATTCAATTTCGTCTCTAGGAATCCTCAAATCTTCAATGCTACCATCCACACGTTTGAGTGTAAGAATGACATTAGTTCCCTTTGGGCCTTTAATGAGTTTGACTGCATCGTCCAAGCGCATTCCAACGACACTCACCGATTCTTCTTCGTCTTCTTGTCGTACCTTTAAAATAATGTCTCCTACCTGTAATTTATTTTGGCGCCAAGCGGAGCCACCAGAAATAAGTTCTGTAATGGTGATTTCATCCATTTTCTTTTGCAAACGTGCTCCAATGCCTTCGTATTTTCCAGACATGGAAGCATCAAAGCGCTCCTTGTCTTGGGGGGCAAAGTAAAATGTATGGGGGTCAAAAGATTCCGCAATAGAATTGATGTACATAGAAAGCCAATCGTCGCGACGCAAATCGTTCATATAAACGGCAGTTTCTTCTAAGCTTTTTAGGGTCGCCGCTCTGGACTCCGCTTCAAATTCACTTTTGGATTTTATGACGATTACCGAATCTTCTTTTTTGGAATCTTGTTCTGAAACCAGGTCGTGGTAATTTGAAAGTGTACTTAATTTAAGCTGTTTACGCCAGCGCTCACGCATCTGCTTTTTTGAACTCACAAATTCCAACTGATCTGGGTCTGACTGAAAAGTTTCATCGATATCATAATCAAAAGGGCTGCTTAAAATTGCTTTGTAAGTGGCATTTGACTCTTCAATTCTCAACATCAATTGCTCATAGACAAGATTGAAAAACTGAACATCATAATTTTGAATCTGATCGTCTAATTCAAGTTCAAATTTCTTGAAATTATCAAGGTCTGATTGGTAAAAATAATGCTTGTAAGGATCGACGCGTTTTAGAAAACGACTGTAGACATCTTTTGAAAAATCGTCGTTAAAATCTTTGGGTTGAAAATGCCCTTGTTCGAGCAAATAGGTAATGAGTTGCATCAACAACTTGTCTTTATCTGGATTGTCAAACGTTTTGGTGGTAAAACTGCAGGACGCAAAAGCAACAAAGATGGCAAGCAGAAAAATATTTAAGTTTCGTTTCATTGTTTAAAACTGTTGTAGGTTACAAAATGAACTTTAAAAGTAAAGTAAATTATGCATTTCTTTAGGGATGAGTTAATAATTTTTTGTTAAAGCTAATAAAAACATTGCATCAGCGACAAATTACTTACTTTTGTGGTTGAAAACAAATAAAAATGACCAAAAGACCGCTGATTCTTGTGACCAATGATGATGGGATTACTGCGCCTGGAATTCGATCCTTAATTCGGGTGATGAACAGCATTGGGGATGTCATTGTAGTGGCACCAGACAGCCCACAAAGTGCCATGGGTCATGCCATTACCATCAACAATACTTTGTATTGCAAAAAGGAACACATTGACAACGGCCCGCAAGAAGAATACAGCACGTCTGGAACACCCGCCGATTGTGTCAAACTGGCCGTACACGAACTCTTAGACAGAAAACCAGATTTGTGTGTCTCTGGAATCAACCACGGTTCCAACTCCTCTATCAATGTCATCTATTCTGGCACCATGAGCGCCGCCATTGAAGCTGGTATGAGCGAAATTCCAGCCATTGGGTTTTCACTCTTAAATTACAATTGGGATGCCGATTTTAGCGCGGCAGAAAGTTACATCAAAACCCTTTGTTTAAAAGTCTTAGAAAAGGGGCTTCAAAAAGGCATTGTTCTCAATGTCAATGTTCCAAACCTTGCTAAAAAAGACATTAAGGGCTTAAAAGTTTGCCGACAAGCCAATGCCAATTGGGTTGAAAAATTTGACAAACGCCAAAGTCCTATGGGCCGCAATTACTATTGGCTCACAGGAGAGTTTATAAATCACGACAAGGGAAAAGACACCGACGAATGGGCCCTTAAAGAAGGTTATATTTCTGTGGTTCCCGTACAATTTGATTTGACAGCACATCAATACCTCAGCGAACTCAACAATTGGGATTTAAATGGATAAAAAAGAAATTTTAATTGGAAGTTTAGTGGGCGTTACTGCCAATTTTATTGGCCTTGTTTTGGTTGGGTTTCTCATGGCCAAATTTTCTGGACGCAGCGATGGGGTCTATGAGGTGCTCCAAGCCGCAGGATCTGAAAATTTTATTGGAAAACTCATCAGTTTGGGCGCCGTATTAAATTTAATTTGCTTTTTTTTCTTTTTGAGAAAAAATCAAGAGGCGAGAGCTGCTGGTGTTTTGACAGCAACTGTTCTCATTGCGGTTTTTACTTTTTTAATCAAACTCTAAGATGAAGTATTACATCATTGCAGGCGAAGCTTCAGGAGATTTACACGGTTCAAATCTCATCAAGGCATTGCGCCAAAAAGACAAGGCTGCGGAATTCAGAGTTTGGGGCGGCGATTTGATGGAAGCAGCTGGAGCGGCACTTATGAAGCACTACAAAGACTTGGCTTTTATGGGGTTTTTAGAAGTGGTTTTAAATCTGAAAACTGTGCTTAAAAATCTAAAATTTTGCAAAAAAGACATTGCTGCTTACCAGCCCGATTGTATCATTTTTATAGATTACCCTGGCTTTAATTTGCGCATCGCAAAATGGGCCAAAATTCAAGGTTTTAAAACCCATTATTATGTCTCACCTCAAATTTGGGCTTGGAAAGAGGACAGAATCGAGCAAATCAAACGCGACATAGACCATATGCACGTGATTTTACCTTTTGAAAAATCTTTTTATGAAGACAAGCACCAAATGCCGGTGTCTTTTGTTGGCCATCCCCTGATTGATGCAATTGCCAACCGCCTAGAGCAAGATACCAAAGCCATACGCAATAAATATGGCTTGACAGACCAACCCATCATTGCGCTATTGCCGGGCAGTCGACAACAAGAAATTAAAAAAATGTTGGCGGTGATGCTGTCTGTGGTTGAGGCCTTTCCATCGCATCAGTTTGTAATCGCTGGGGCGCCCAGCCAATCTGAGGCCTTTTACAAATCTCTTGTAAATAGTAAGCGGGTCAAATTTGTGAGCAATGCCACCTACGATTTATTGAGCATGGCCGAGGCCGCCTTGGTAACATCTGGCACGGCCACCTTAGAAACCGCTCTGTTTAAAGTCCCGCAAGTGGTTTGTTATAAATCCAGTTGGTTGTCTTATCAAATTGGAAAGCGCGTAGTCAAACTAGATTTTATTTCCTTGGTGAATTTGATCATGGCCAGAGAAGTGGTTTGCGAGCTCATCCAAAACGACCTCAACACACAGCGCTTGACCCAAGAACTCAAAAATATCCTCAGCAGCGCAACACAACAACGCCTCAAGACCGATTATAAGCGTCTGGAAGATAAATTGGGCGGCCGTGGCGCCAGTGAAAAAGTGGCCGGACTAATTTTTGATTCATTAACTTAGGCCCTAAGGCGTAAAGGTAGGTACAAAAGATTTTTGATAGTCGTTAAAAGCCTCTTGACTGTTGAGCGTTTTATAGAGGTCTTCACCAAAAAGTCTTAGAAAAAGTTCCAATTGCGCAGGGGTTTTATAGCCTGGAATGGGCGCTAAAAACTCGCTATTTTCTCCTAAGAATAAGATGGTAGGATAAGAACGGATGCCAAAATATTGTGCCAGCTGGTGTTGGCTGTTGCGTCGTTTGGCTTTGGCGGGGTCGTAGTTTGGATTGCTGAGTTCTTGGTCTTTAAAATTCACCACGGCATTGCCTTCCGCATTAAATTTGACGGCATAATAATTGGCATTGACATAGGCCGCTAATTTTTTGTTGGAAAAGGTGTTTTTGTCCAACATGCGGCAGGGCCCACACCAAGTGGTGTACATGTCTACCATAATTTTCTTTGGCACTTCTTTTTGTTTGGCCAATGCTGCTTCCATACTGATCCAATTGATTTCTTGCGCAGCAGCCAGTCCTGTAAAAACGAATACCAATAAAACACTATAAAACCTCATCATTAAATCTTAAATTTATGAACCTATTAACGTAATAAATATTTTTCTTGGCGCAGCAGTATTTCTGTGTTCACACAAATAAATGCCTTGCCATATCCCCCACTGTGGCACACCGTCTTTGATTGGAAAACTCACAGAAGCTCCCAAAAGGCTGCTTTTGATATGAGAGGTCATATCATCAGGGCCTTCCAGAGTATGGGTGTAATGTGTATCGGCTTCAGAAACCATCTGATTAAAATGGGTTTCAAAATCCACACGTACACTTGGATCTGCATTTTCATTGATGGTTAAACTCGCGGAAGTATGCTTGATAAATACATGCACAAGACCACTTTTCTTGGGGATTTCATTCAAAACATAATTCGTAATCAAATGAAATCCTCTTGAAAATTGTGGCAGTTCTATTTCCTTTTGGAAAACCATATTTTAATCAATTAAATTTTAACGTACACCATGCATCAGTTTTTTAACAACTGGGTGCATAAAGGCTGAAAAGACGCCCAAACCAACCGCTACAGCGGTGAGAATCCAAAAGAAATAACTCAAGCCGTGAGTTTCTGCGATGCCTTCTGAAGCCTCTCCAAATACGCCTGCCAATTTCATGCCAATGGCGACGGCAAGAGACCAAATACTAAACATCATGGCAATCATTCGGCCTGGCACCAATTTACTCACGTAAGACAAGGCAACTGGCGAGACACAAAGCTCACCCATAGTATGGAAAAAGTAAACCAATATCAACCATATCATACTCACTGAAGCCGTTTCAGCGCCTACTGGAATATCTGAGGCTCCAATGGCAACACAAGCCATTCCAATGCCAAGAAGAACCATTCCTATGGCATACTTCATGTTTGCGGTTGGATTGTACTTGCTGCCCCACCACCTTGAAAAGAGGGGTGCAAAGGCAATGATAAATAAAGAGTTTAAAACACCGAACCAAGACGCTGGAACTTCCGCGATTTCTTTTTCAAATTCAGCATTTAACATCCAAATAGAAATGGCCCAAATAATGACAAAACTGAGTGCTAAAATAATATTTGAAAGTGCATATTTGGCAAAGGTTTTATTGAACAATAAAATTAAAACCCAAGTGATGATTCCCAAGGGGATAATGGTCATAAGCGAGTTAACGACCTTAAAAATATCGGCGGCATTGCCTTCCAGAATGCGTTGGGTGTAATCTTTTGCAAAGATGGTCAAACTGCTAGGTGCTTGTTCAAAAATGGCCCAAAAGAAAATCGTTATAAAAGCAAAAAACATTACGGCTAACATACGGTCTCTCGTAATTTTATCGTAGCGCGGAATTCTAATGACCAATAATAAAACAAACAACAAAAGCGCAGTTATAATGGCCGCATTGGAACCTGAGGTTCCAAACATTTGAAAATCAAATAAATTATAGGCGCCTTCTGAAATTTTAGACACGGGGTCATTTAAAATCCAAGCCAATCCAAGAACAGAAGCGACTCCAATTAGGGTTAATTGAATATTTGTAAACGGGTTGAGTTTGGGTTCGTCGGCTGAATGTGTTTCAGAAACCGCTTCGGTTTTGATGGGTTTTTTTCCGATGTCTCCAAAAATATTTTGGGCCAACCAAAATTGTAGCAATCCAAAAAACATAAAGATTCCCGCCAGACCGAAGCCCCATCGCCATCCTATTTTTTCACCTAGATAGCCACACAATAAAATGCCTAAAAATGCACCGGCATTGACACCCATATAGAAAATGGTATAAGCACCGTCTTTCTGATCGTCTCTCCCTTTGTACATTTGAGAAATAATGGAGGTCATATTGGGTTTAAAAAAACCACTACCAAATACCAAAAGCGTCAAGCCAGTGTAAATGAAAAATGGCGTTTCTAATGCCATGGAAACGTGTCCCAAAGTCATGAGTAGGGCTCCTATTACAACAGCATAACGGTAGCCAATAATTTTATCGGCAAAATACCCCCCTATGAGTGTGGACAAATATACCAATGAGGTATAAGTTCCAAAAATTGCATAGGCATATTCTCTAGGCCATCCCCAGCCCTCATCCATTAGTGAGGCCGTGAAAAACATAACAAGCAATGCCCGCATGCCATAATAGGAAAAACGTTCCCACATTTCTGTGAAAAATAATACGAAAAGCCCCGCCGGGTGTCCTAGGACTTTATCTTTAAAGAGTTGATCAATTGCTGTACTCATTTTTTTGTTTTTTAAGATTCTAATGTTATGTCTTCTGCTCCGTTGGTAAGTCTTTTGAGAGGTTTGAGAATTAAAACAACCAAAATACCAAAAATAGTACAGAAAATTGCTATTCCTGTAAAGATTGTAAACTCTCCAAAATCAGAAGCCGATTCCCCTAAAAGGCCGGCGACTTTATTGCCCAGTCCTGTGGCTGCAAAATAGGCACCCATCATAAATGCCATCCAACGCTCAGGTGCAAGTTTTGTAATGAATGATAAGGCTACTGGTGAGGCACACAACTCTCCCAACGTATGGAATAAATAAGCAAAAATCAACCAATACATTGCAGAAGACCCAGTGCTTTCATATTCCATAGAAGCTGCCGACATAAAAAAGAAGCCCCAGCCCATTATAATGACGCCAATAGCCATTTTAAACAATGATGATGATTCTTTATTTCTGTTTTTCCACCAGACCCAAAAACTGCCAACAATGGTTGCAAATATTAAAATAAAAATGGCATTAACAGATTGAAACCAACTTGCAGGCACCATAAAGTCTCCTAAAGATAAATCTGTTTTTTGATAGGTATAAACATTTAGCAAGCCACCTGCTTGCTCAAAAGCCCCCCAGAATATTATAATGATTAAAAATGAAAGGTAAGTCACTAAAATCCTGTCTTTTTCAATTTTATTTCCATCATTGTATACAACAATTCCAACACCAACGGCAAATGCCAAGCCAATGACCAAAAGACCATAAGACCAAGACCCACCAATAAACCAAATAGCAAGCCCAATAAGGACGGTGATGGCAAAGCCAATGATTGAGTTTGAATGCTTAAAAATTGCTAACAGTAAATTTTGAGTGTCGCCTTTTTCATCAGATGATCTTTCATCAACAACAAGATTTCCTACATGCTTTAAATGCTTTTGACCATACCAATAGGTCAACTGACCAAATGCCATTCCAATACCAGCCATTCCAAAGCCATAATGCCAGCCAATATTTTCACCCACATAGCCAACGGCCAAAGCAGCAACAGCAGCCCCTAAATTGATGCCCATATAAAAGATATAAAAGCCCATATCGCGTTTATTTTGCTCATTTTTAGGATACAATCCGCCCACCATTGTTGAAATGTTTGGCTTGAGCATTCCAACCCCCATCACAATGAGAATCAAACCTGTATAAAAAGCCCACATTTGTTCAATAGCGAGTACACTGTGGCCTGCAACAAGAAGCATTCCGCCCACAAAAACAGATTTTCTTTGACCTAAGATTTTATCGGCTATGATGCCACCCGGTATGGAGGCGACGTAAACAAACATAGTGTACCAACCATAAAGTGCAATAGCACTGTCATTTGCCCAACCCAATCCTGGATTGTCAGAACCTGTCTCAGCGACAAGATAAAGGACTAAAATAGCACGCATGCCATAATAGGAAAAACGTTCCCACATTTCTGTTAAAAAAAGAACGTAGAGTCCTATGGGATGCCCAAATATTTGTTTCTGATTTTCTAATGTTGTTTCTGTTGCCATAATCTGTTTTTTATCAAAGGGTTAATTTACGCTTTAATTTTATTTGCTTGAAATTTTATCGCCTAATGTTTTGGAAAGGAAATTGGTCATTTTCTTATACAAATGCAAGCGGGTGTTCCCGCCATAAATTCCATGGTTTTTGTCAGGATAAATAGCCCACTCAAATTGTTTGTCGGCCTGTACAAGCGCCTCGACCATCCGCATGGTATTTTGCAAATGCACATTGTCATCAGCAGAGCCGTGAACCAATAAATAATCGCCTTCTAATTTTTCAGGATAATTAAAGGGTGAATTATCGTCATAACCAGCCGCATTTTCTTGAGGAGTTCGCATATAACGCTCTGTGTAAATCGTATCGTAAAAACGCCAATTGGTCACCGGGGCGACCGCAATGGCCATTTTAAAAATGGAACTGCCCTTCAACAAGCAATTCGTACTCATTTGACCCCCAAAACTCCAGCCCCAAATCCCAATGCGGCTTTCATCTATAAAGGGTAGTTTTGATAACTGCTTAGCTGCGGCAATTTGGTCTTCTGTTTCGTATTTCACCAAATTCATATAGGTGACTTTCTTAAAATTAGCGCCTTTAAAGCCAGTGCCACGACCATCAACACAAACCACATAATAGCCTTGCTGCGCCAACATTTGATACCAATAGTCATTAGAGTCATTCCATCGGTTGGCGACTTCTTGGGAGCCAGGCCCCGAATATTGATACATCAGCATTGGATAGGATTTATTGGGGTCAAAACCTAGGGGTTTGATCGTCCACATGTTCAAATCGTTTCCATTGACTGATAGGGTGCTAAAAACCTTATCAGAAATGGTATAGGCTCCTAACTTTTCAACCAATGCATCATTGGTTTTGATGGTTTTTAAAACCTGGCCATCCGAACTGCTGTTTAGGGTGTAAATTGGAGGGGTGATAGCACTTGAAAAAGTATTGATATAATAGGTAAAATCGGCACTAAAAGCAGCGGCATTGGTGCCGGTTTTTGCCGAAAGGCGGCGTTTCTTTTTTCCATTCAAACCAACCGCATAAACATCTCTATTGATGGAACCATTTTCAACCGACTGGTAATAAATGCGTTTATTTCTTTCATCGCAACCGTAATAGGCAGTTACTTCCCAATTTCCCTTGGTCAATTGGTTGATGAGTTTGCCTTTTTTGCTATAATGATAGAGGTGGTTATGGCCATCTTTTTCGGAAGTCCAAATAAAACTGTTGTCTTTTAAAAAAGTTAAATTGTCCGTGACATCCACATAAGCCGCATCAGTTTCTGTGAGAAGAATTGAACTGGTATTAGACGCAGTATCAATGGCCCATAAATCCAATTCATTTTGATGGCGGTTGATGTATTGTGCACTCAAAATGGAAGCTTCTGAAGTCCATTTGATGCGTGGAATATAAAAATCATTGTAAGATTTCTCCAATTTGACTTCATTGGTTAAATGTTTATTTAAATCATATATGTGAAGCGATACAACCGCATTTTGTTCACCGGCTTTAGGGTATTTAAAAACCTGTTGTGTTTGGTAAAGGGCTTGCCCATAAACATCCATTGAAAATTCTGGAACAGCGGTTTCATCAAAGCGTAAAAAAGCGATTTTTTGACCATCGGCATTCCACTCATAGGCGCGGACAAATGCAAATTCTTCTTCATAGACCCAATCCGTAATGCCATTGATGATTTTATTTTTTTCACCATCAAAAGTAATTTGCTTTTCGCGATCACTTTTTAAATCTTTGAGATAAAGGTTGTTATTAAACCCATAGGCAACTTGTGAAGCGTCCGGAGAAAAAGTGGGCTCTTGAATTTTAGAGTCTGAAACTTTTTGAAGTTGCCTCGAGGCGATATCATATACAAAAAACACTCCTAATGTGGAGCGTCTATAAATGGATTCAACTTCAGTTGCGAGGATGATTTTTGATTCATCTGCACTAAAAGTATAGTTTGTAAAATAAGGAATGGCTTCTAAATCTTTGGAATCAACCAAAGCCGCAACTTTTGACTGGGTTTTGTAGTCGTAGAGATCAATAGATGTGGAGCGGGTGGAGCGGTTAAAATTTAAAACGGAGTATTGTTGTCCATTTTTCATGGAATGCAATACTTCCATACGCTCGGTTCTGAAGGATCCATTCCATATGTCTTCAAGGGTGATTTCTTTGACTTGGGCCAAAGAAATAAGTGAAAACGATACAAAAAGTATTGAAAATAGGGATTTTCGCAGCATAGAATTGAATGTAAAAATGACATCAATTTTACTAAAAAAAAATCAGAATTCCGCTTTTACCAAGTGATTAATCCTCAATTTAACAATTGCCTTTTCATATAATGGATAGAATAGTATCTTTGTGCATCAATACACAAGCATGCAAAAATCAATCTCGGGGTTTTCTAAATTGTCTAAAGTTGAAAAAATTAATTGGCTAATTGCTAATCACTTTGAAAATAACAAACAAGCCAAAACTGTTTTGGAATCCTATTGGAATGAAGACAAAAAACTGCAGCAATTGCATGACGAGTTTATAGAAAATACCATTTCAAACTTTTATATGCCTTTCGGGGTTGCACCAAATTTTTTAATCAATGAAAGGCTTTACGCTCTACCAATGACCATTGAAGAAAGTTCCGTAGTGGCTGCTGCCAGCAATGCCGCTAAGTTTTGGTTGACCCGAGGTGGTTTTAAAACAACGGTATTGTCCACTGAAAAAATTGGACATGTTCACTTTACGTTTAAGGGTGGAAAAGACGCTTTAAGCAACTATTTTGAAGCTTTAAAACCTCAACTTTTAAAGTCCACTGCGTCTTTAACAAAAAACATGGAAAAACGCGGGGGTGGTATTTTAGATTTACAGCTGATTGATTGTACATCAAAAATGCCGCATTATTACCAACTCGAAGTAACTTTTGAAACCGCTGATGCCATGGGTGCGAATTTTATCAATTCATGCTTGGAACAAATCGCGGTAACTTTTGAAACTTTATCTAAAGACGTTTCTAGTCTAAAAGGGTTTCTACCTGAAGTTGTAATGAGTATATTATCGAATTATGTTCCCAATTGCGTCGTTCGTGCCGAAGTGAGCTGTGCAGTGGATGATTTAACACTTGAGGGTCATTTTACTGGAAGTGAATTTGCTGAAAAATTCATACAAGCGGTACGTATTGCGGAAGTTGAACCCTTTCGTGCTGTCACTCACAACAAAGGCATTATGAATGGTGTAGATGCCCTGGTCATCGCCACTGGAAATGATTTTAGAGCGGTTGAAGCCGGGGTTCATGCCTATGCGGCAAAATCGGGACAATATGCAAGTTTATCCCATGCCACACTAGAAAACAATATGTTCAGGTTTTGGGTAGACCTCCCCCTTGCCCTAGGGACTGTTGGGGGACTAACGGCCTTACACCCCATGGTGAAATTTGCCTTGGAATTGCTGGGTAAACCCTCTGCTAAAGACTTGATGCAAATTGTTGCTGTTGCGGGACTGGCCCAAAATTTCGCAGCCCTGCGCTCCCTCACTACCACCGGAATTCAAAAAGGGCATATGAAAATGCACTTGCTTAACATTTTAAATCAATTGCAGGCCAATCCGGCTGAAAAAGAACAATTGATCACACATTTTAAAACCAATAGTGTTTCCCAAAGTGCAGTGGCCGAAGCCCTTAAAAACCTACGTGACTAATGGAAAAATTTTATAGCCACGGAAAATTGTTAATCACTGCAGAATATGCAGTTTTGGACGGTGCCAAAGCCTTGGCCCTACCTACCAAATTAGGACAATCGCTTGAAGTAAAACCCATTGAAAGCCCCGAAATTCGTTGGAAAAGTTTTGACCATAATGGCACACTATGGTTTGAAACAACTTTACAACTTGCAAGCTTTGAAGCAAACGTAACCAATGAAACAGCAAAGCGACTTTCGGAGTGTTTTTTGGCGATAGCCAAACTTCAGCCTGGCTGTTTTGTAGCCCATAATGGATTTGAAATGCATAGCCGTTTGGAGTTTCCTCAAAATTGGGGGTTAGGGTCGTCCTCAACATTGATAAACAATTTGGCACAATGGGCCAAAGTAGATGCCTACAAGCTGCTAGCTGCAACTTTTGGTGGCAGTGGCTATGACATTGCTTGTGCGCAACACCCCTACCCGATTACTTTCCAAAAAAACTTAAAATCATCTCCCAAGGTTGAAAAAGCAGTGTTTAATCCATCTTTTAAAGACCAGCTATTTTTTGTACACCAGAACCAAAAGCAAAACAGCCGCGACGCCATTGCACACTACAATACCCTAAAAACAACACAAAGTCTTGATTTTTCTGAATTGAATGCCCTTACCTATGCACTTTTGGTGGCCACTACTTTAGAAGAATTTGAAGTACTGATGAGCAAACACGAGACTATTGTGGGCAATCTTATCCAACACCCCCCCATAAAAGCCTCACACTTTTCTGATTACAATGGGGCGATAAAAAGTTTGGGCGCTTGGGGCGGAGATTTCTTTTTGGCAACTGGAAACAACCTTCAATATTTTAAGGATAAAGGGTATACCACGATTATCTCCTTTGGGGAGATGGTATTATAAAAAAAGGACTGAAAAATCAGTCCCTTAAAATTATTTATTTGAAATTTTCTAGTAAAAAACAGCTCTGTTATCCTCAATCTCAGCAGCGTCTTTAAGAGCATTGTACAATTGGGTATTGACTGCATTTTCCTTGGCTTTTCCAACTCTGTTGGCGGCGGCTTGGTAACTTGGAAGCGCAGCTGCTGCTGTCACTTTGGTGACTTGAATAGCATAAACCCCCGAATTTCCTGAAATGAGCTCAGAAGTAGCACCTTCTGCCAATCCAAAGGCGGTTCCAATGACCAAAGGCTCACGACCAGCCCCTGAAAGGGTTGGATTTTTCATATTGACTGCAACGGCCGTTTTGATGGTTTGACCTTCTGCAGTGGCGATCTCATCAAGAGTTGTGGCAGAGATGCGGTCCTTTATAATCTCTGCTTTCTTTTCTTTTCTTATTTCTGGCAAAGCTGTAACAGAGCCACTTTCTGTAGACATCAAACCTGCTGTGTTGACTCCAGTGAGCTTTACAACCACAAAGCCACCTGCTGTAGTATTAAAGCTTTTAAAATCACCCTCGCTGGCACTATCATCGAAAGCCCAACGTACAATGGCGCGTTGTGCACCCAAGCCAGGGATGTTTTCATCCAACTCCTTGATACTGCTTACCGGTCGAACTTCATAGTTGTTTTCGGCAGCAACGGTTTCAAAATCAGCATCGGCAACAGCAATTTCAAATTTTGATTTATTCTTAAAAACTTCATCAACCGTTTCAACTGAGGGCTCAATGGCTTGAGATATGGTCGCTACTTTATAGGCTTGTTGAAAGGTGCCTTGCCCTAAAATTTCTATCACGTGGTAACCAAAATCGGTTCTCACAACCCCTAAACTTCCTTTGGGATTTTCAAAAGAATAGGCCTTAAACTCAGGTGCAAAACCAGCAGTGTAGGCAAATTCTATCACGCCGTCTTTTTCATTGCTCACTTTGTCTGAAGACAAAGAAAGAAGAGATTTGAATTTAGAGGGGTTTCGCTTTAAAACCTTGTAAATACTATCGGCAGTTATTTTGGCTTCCGCTTCTGTTTTGGTGACCGAAGCATCTGCGCGAGTGCTCCCTACAAAAGGGGTCAATATGTGGCGGACTTT
>CAJWNW010000015.1 GCA_913044085.1 uncultured Flavobacteriaceae bacterium
GTTTGGCAAAATCATAATCTCTTTGATCGCCACAAGGCACCGCCATAACCGCACCTGTGCCGTATCCTGCCAATACATAATCCCCAATCCAAATGGGTATAGGTTGTTTGGTGAATGGATGTTCTGCATAGGTACCCGTAAACACCCCAGAAATGGTTTTAACATCTGCCATTCGCTCGCGTTCGCTTCGCTTAGAAGTCGCTAAAATATACTCAGCAACGGCTGTTTTTTGTTGCGCCGTTGTGATGGTTTCAACCAGTGAATGTTCAGGAGCCAAAGTCATAAAAGAAACCCCAAAAATGGTGTCAGGACGGGTCGTGAAAACTTCAATTGTGGCGTCGTGGTCTTTAACATTAAATGTAACAGCAGCACCAACGGATTTACCGATCCAGTTGCGTTGACTTTCTTTCAAGGCATCCGTCCAATCAATGGTGTCCAAGCCAGATAATAACCTATCAGCATAAGCAGAAATACGCATGCTCCATTGGGTCATTTTTTTTCTGATAACCGGATGACTACCCCGCTCGGATAGTCCGTTTATGATTTCATCATTGGCCAGGACAGTTCCCAACTCAGGACACCAATTAACTTCGGCTTCGGCCAAATAAGTCAATCTGTATTTTAATAATATTTTTTGCTGTTCTTTTTCTGAAAATGTACCCCAAGACGCGGCTGAAAAAAGCGTTGTATCTTCATCACAAACCGCATCGATGTTTAGATTCCCATCAGTGGAAAAAATCGCGTTGAGCTCAGATATGGGTCTGGCTTTATTTTCAGATTTATCATACCAAGATTCGAACAATTGAATAAAAATCCATTGTGTCCATTTATAATAATCTGGTGAAGAGGTGCGAACTTCACGACTCCAGTCAAAAGAAAAGCCCATTTGATCCAATTGACGGCGGTAGGTATTGATATTTTCGCGGGTAGTGACCGCTGGATGTTGACCGGTTTGAATGGCGTACTGTTCCGCTGGCAATCCAAAACTATCATAGCCTTGAGGATGCAATACATTAAACCCTTTATGACGTTTAAAACGCGCATATATATCTGAGGCAATGTATCCCAAAGGATGGCCGACGTGGAGGCCTGCACCACTTGGGTAGGGAAACATATCTAAGACATAAAACTTAGGCATGTTAATGATGTTTTCCACCTTAAATGTGCGGTGCTGCTCCCAGTATTTTTGCCACTTGGCTTCAATTTCCCTGAAATCGTACGTCATTATTACTACTTTATTGATTGCAAATTTACATTTTATTTAAGGAAGTTTTATATTTTTACAAAAGCAACATAGATATATGGGATCCTCATTTGAAAAATACCAAAAACGCCGTCTAATATCCTCTTACTTTTCAGTAGTAGTCAGTATTGCCTTGGTGCTATTTCTGCTGGGGATTTTAGGTGTTCTGCTGATTAATGCGAAATTTATTTCAGATGAATTCAAAGAAAAGGTAATCCTCACAATCTATCTTGAGGATGCTTCAAAACCCATTGAAATCAACCAATTAAAAAATAGTTTGACCTTGTCTGAATACGTCAAACAAAGCCGATTTATTTCAAAAGATGCTGCTGCCGATTTTATGAAAATGGAGTACGGCGAAGACTTTTTAGATGAAGTTGGCTACAACCCTTTAAAAAACTCTATTGAAATTAATTTATTGGCGGATTATGTCACTGCCAAACGACTGGATAGCATTTCGGAGAAAGCGCTTCAGAAAAATTTTGTTGAAGATGTTACCTATGACAAAGATTTGGTTGCATTAATGAACAGCAATGTGAAACGCCTGAGTCTGTGGATTTTAATTATTTGTGGAATTTTCACACTCATTGCAATAATACTGATCAATAGTTCTATCCGACTGGCGGTATATTCGAAGCGTTTCACAATCAAAACCATGCAAATGGTTGGCGCGACCAAGGCATTCATCCGAAAACCATTTATTTGGAATAACATTGGACTTGGTGTTTTGGGAGCAATCCTCGCAATCTTTGGGAATGGAGTTTTACTTTATTATATAAACAAGTCATTTCCAGAGTTACAACTGATGCAGCAACCAGAGGTATTGGGCACTGTATTTATTGTAATTTTGGGCATTGGCATTTTAATAACATGGATCAGTACTCATTTGGCAACCCAACGGTTCTTAAATTTAAAAACAGACCGGCTTTATTAAAAATACCGCTTAAAATTAAATGAACTATGGGAGAGAAAAAAAGAAAAGAGGCTGCAAAAACAGACTTTGTTTTTGAAAAAAGAAACTTCACTTGGATGTTTATTGGGCTGCTTTTTATTGCTATTGGGTTTTTGTTGATGGCCGGTGGAGGTTCCAAAGACCCACTTGTTTTCAGCGAGGCCATTTTTAGCATCCGAAGAATACGCATCGCACCAACACTAATTCTTATTGGTTTTGGTATTGAAATTTACGCCATCCTCATTAAAGATAATTAATAAATGGACCTTCTAGACAGTCTTATTTTAGGCATTACTCAGGGTTTTACAGAATTTTTACCTGTCTCTTCCAGCGGTCACCTTGAGCTTGGAAAAGCCTTATTGGGAGATCAATCTATGCCCAGTGAAAGCATGCTTTTTACAGTCGTACTGCACTTTGCTACGGCTTTAAGTACCTTGGTTGTTTTTAGAAAGGATGTCGTTGAAATTTTATTGGACTTTTTTAAATTTAAATGGAATTCAAATACTCAATTTGTTGTGAAAATTATCATTTCAATGGTCCCCGCAGGGTTTGTGGGGGTGTTTTTTGAAAGTGAGCTAGAGGCTTTATTTTCCAACAATATTTTACTTGTAGGTGCCATGCTTATTGTGACGGGCTTACTTTTAATGCTGGCCGATCGTGCCGAGAACACCACAAAACTAGTGACGCAAAAAAGCGCCTTTATTATTGGAATTTCACAGGCTTTGGCAATGCTCCCTGGCATTTCAAGGTCGGGCGCGACTATTTCTACAGCCGTACTACTGGGTGTTGACAAGACCAAAGCAGCCCGGTTTTCATTTCTTATGGTCATTCCCTTGATTTTTGGAAAAATATTTAAAGATGTTTTTAGCGGAGAATTGGCTTACAACAGCACCCAATTTACAAGTCTTTCAATAGGATTTGTAGCAGCCTTTATTTCTGGTTTAATGGCTTGTACTTGGATGATTCGTTTGGTAAAAAACAGCCAATTGAAATATTTCGCTATCTATTGCGGTGTCGTGGGATTGCTAGCGATCACCTCCACCTTTTTTTAAGACGATGAAAGCGCTTGAAGATTATAAAAATGGACAGTTGTTGTTGATTGATAAGCCCTTGGGGTGGACGTCTTTTCAGGTGGTTAATAAATTAAGGTGGCACCTCCGAAAAATTTTCAATATAAAAAAAATTAAGGTGGGCCACGCCGGCACATTAGATCCTTTAGCGACAGGTCTGTTAATTATTTGCACTGGAAAAATGACCAAGCAAATTGAACAATATCAAGCCCAAAAAAAAGTATATTCAGGTAGCTTTACTTTAGGAAGTACTACCCCTTCTTTCGATTTGGAAACGGAGATCAATCAGCAGTTTCCAACAGCACACATCACAGAGGCATTAATTCTAAAAACATCCAAAAATTTTATCGGAGTAACGGAACAATACCCCCCCGTCTATTCTGCTTTAAAAAAAGACGGCAAACGCCTTTATGAATTTGCAAGAGCTGGAAAAGATGTCGCCATTGAAGCGCGTAAAATAACAATTGATGTATTTGACATCACAGCCATACGGGGACTTGAAGTGGACTTTGACGTTGAGTGCAACAAAGGCACTTACATTCGATCTTTAGCACACGACTTTGGTAAAGCCTTAAACTCTGGGGCACATCTTTCGGCGCTAAGACGGACAAAAATTGGAAAATTTTCTGTTGAGGATGCTATAAGGGTTGAAGATTTTATAGAAGCTCTAAAAGCTTAATTTTAAAAAATTACTTATTAGAATCATCAGAATCGTATGGAACAATTTCTAACAATTTTTGAATGACCTCAACCCTTGCCCGCATTTTTTTGTTCGCCTTTATGACCAGCCAAGGCGCAAATTTTGTATTTGTTTTCTCAAACATTTTGGTTTTGTAGTCCGTATAATCATCCCAAAGTCCAAGCGCCGCTTTATCTACAGCACTGAACTTCCATTTTTTAACAGGACTGGCTTTGATATCCTTAAAACGACGGGCTTGTTCATCTTTAGAAATGGAAAAATAAAACTTGACCAAGCGTACACCAGAATCCACCAGCATTTTTTCAAAATCATTGACTTGATTCATGAAAATGGTATACTCCTCAGGGGTGCAGAATCCATTGACTGGTTCTACGACCGCACGATTATACCAACTGCGGTCAAAAAAAGTAATTTGCCCACTGCGCGGTAAATTTTTAACATAACGCTGAAAATACCATTGTTCATTTTCTTCTGGGGTCGGTTTTGGCAATGCAACGACATTAAATTCTCGTGGATTTAAATTTTGGGTAATTCTGCGAATTGCACCACCCTTACCAGCAGCATCACGGCCTTCAAACAAAACGACCAACTTTTCACCCTCATTTTCAACCCAATGCTGAAGTTTGATGAGCTCCTCTTGCAATTTTTTAAGTTTGGCCTCATAATCTAAAATACGTAAGGCCTTTGGAACGCTCATCTGGTCATCCTTCAAGAAGAGTTTTAAAGCTCGTTTTGAATTTAATTTTTTTATATTTTTTGGTGTTAATCCACTCATCAACTAGTCAATTTGTTTAATCAATCTGTGGTAACGTTGGGCTACATTGGGGTCGGGCAGAATTGTTGTATTGGCACTCCCTTTTTGGTCGTATTCGAATTGTGAAAGCACATAGCGAATGCTTTCTAAACGGGCTTCTTTTTTGTCATTAGTTTTAATAATAATCCATGGACTGAACGAGGTGTGTGTTTTGCTAAACATCTGCTCTTTATAGGAAGTGTATAAATCCCAGCGCTTTTGGCCTTCTTTATCAACTGGACTGAACTTCCATTGCTTTAGGGGATTGGCCAACCTAGAGTTAAATCGCCTTAACTGTTCAGCTTTTGAAATGGAGAACCAAAATTTAATGATAATGACACCGTCTTCGTAAAGCATGTGCTCAAACTCAGGGACTTGTAACATGTATTTATTATACTGATTATCGGTACAAAATTCCATAACGGGTTCTACAACAGCGCGGTTGTACCAACTGCGATCAAAAAAAACCAACTCGCCAGGATCTGGAAGTTCTTTGATATAGCGTCTGAAGTACCATTGGCCCTGCTCTGCTTCTGTAGGTTTTGTGAGTGCGACAACACGCATAGATCTGGGATTTAAATGCTCTGTAAAACGCCTGATGGCTCCCCCTTTTCCAGCAGCATCTCTACCTTCAAAAATAATACAAACACGTTTTTTGTGTTTGGCAACCCATTGTTGCAAATCGACCAACTCGGTTTGTAGTTTAAATAGCTCTATTTCGTATTTATAACTGTTTAATAACTTTTGGTATTTTTTAGTGCCCAATTTTGACTTTATTATAGCCTTGAACTCATCACTGCCAGCGAAGTCTTCAAAATCTGAATGAATCAATTTGGACATCTAGAAGGTATATTATTAAAAAAACTTAAAACGGTAAATCGTCTGGCTCCTCTGCTTTTAAATCTTTAGCAGGCTCAAAAGCTTCCATAGGTGGTATGGGAGGAGCGGCGGCGGCTGGGTTTTGTTGTAAACTATCAATACGCCATCCTTGTATAGAGTTGAAATGCTTGGTTTCTCCTTGTGGACTAATCCACTCACGGCCCCGGAGGTTAATCCCTACCTTGACCTGTTGTCCTACTTGAAAGTTGTTCAATAAATCCGTTTTGTCCTGGACAAAGTCAATTGCTAAATGTTGCGGATATTGCTCTTCGGTGGTGACAACCAGTTCACGCTTTCTAAAACCATTGGAACCGACTGTTTGAGTTTCTCCAATTAATTTAATTTTTCCTTGTACTTCCATTTTTGTACTGTTGATTTATTTTAGTAAGACACACCAAGCGTCTATAACATTCTTTTGATCTAAGAATTCTTTTGCTTTTAGATGTATCTCATTAGTTGTTTTTAATTTATTTATTAATAAAGATTGGCTAGGTTGCTTCCAAAACGCTTCAATGTGTTTTTTTGTTGGAAGCGCTTCAATATTTCCTAGAAGCCCTAAATCATTTCCTGTAAGTATTTTGCTTTTACGCACCGATTCAGGTAACATATCAACACCAATCCCAATGGTTTTGAGTGGTTTTGGTATTTCCAAAAAACCATCTCGGGCTCGAATATAATAACTTCCGCCACCACGTGCAACCAAATCTAATTTTTCTTGGTCTATGGTATTATTATCCGCCATAACGGCGTTTGATACATGCACCTTCAAAACTTCACAAATTACCAAATTACCAGCCCCTTTATCTTGGCCCAAAGGCTTGATTTCATTAACTCTGCACTCCATTTGAATGGGCGATTCCGCTACGCGAAAAGGACGAACCAAATCTGATTTTAACATGGTGAAGCCCGCCTTATTGAACTCATTTACCCCCTGAGCATATTCCGTACTGCTCAAAGACATTTGTTGAATTATGTCATAGGAAACCACATTGATAACGACCTCCTTTATTGCGGCTACATTGTGTAATGTGTGTTTGGTCGTATTATCCCTTACTCTTCTAGCTGGTGAAAAAATTAAAATGGGTGGATTTGCACTAAAAATATTGTAAAAACTAAAGGGTGACAGGTTGGGGTTACCGTATGTGTCGATGGTGCTCGCTAAGGCAATAGGTCTTGGTGCTACTGCACTAGAAAGCAGGGCTTGTAATTTCGAAATGCTGTAGTTTTTTGGATCAAAAGAAGTCATAATCTAAATATAAAGCTAAGTTATTAAATAAAGTGAAGCATTAAAGCTAATAAGCCTAATAATTTAGAACGATAATATTCGCATAAATGCATTATATTTAAAAAAAGAAAAAAAATCAACTAATGAAAATAACTTCCAACCGACCGCTGCTGAATTGGGTTCTGATAACATTATCATTTTTCTTGGTTTCACTGATTTTATGGAATACCTATCAGTTTTATCAAAAATTTAAAGAGGAAGAATACATCAAAATGGAGAATTTCTCTGCTGCGCAAATTGAGCTGAGTAAAACACTTGATTTGGATGGAAATATTAGTGAATTACCCCTAAAAATCATTCAAAGTAACGCCACGACACCAATGATTATTGAAGATTCTGAAGGAAATTTTCAATCGAAAAATATTGTTCTTAAGGAAAAAAACAACCAGCTTTACCTGAAGCAACTAAGTGAAATTTATGCCAGTGAAAATACACCGCTTCAGGTAATTTACGATGGTGAAGTGCTCTCTACTTTGTATTATGGTAATTCTGTTTTACTCAATAAGCTAAAATATTACCCCCTTGCATTAATTCTGATAATTTTATTGTTTTTAGGGCTCATCTATTTCTTTTACCAAAGTTCCCGAACGGCCTCACAAAATAAACTTTGGACTGCCATGGCTAAGGAAACGGCCCATCAAATTGGAACACCATTATCCTCACTTATAGGATGGAATGAACTGCTTAAAAACGAAAACATCAACCCAGATTACGTTCAAGAAATTAACAATGATATCCAGCGATTGGAAACAATTACCGAACGCTTTAGTAAAATCGGATCCGTTCCGCAGCTCGAACCAACTGATGCTGTTCAAGCCACAAAAAACGCTATTGAATATCTTCAATCCCGAAGCAGCGCGTTGGTCAACTTTGAAATCCAACTACCTAAGAAACCACAAATGGTAATGCTTAATGAGGAACTTTACAGCTGGACCGTTGAAAATATAGTAAAGAACGGTATCGATGCTATGAAAGGGAAAGGCGAATTAAAAATCAACTTATATTCTAATGAAATATTTGTTTTAGTAGAAATTTCTGATTTTGGTAAAGGACTTACAAAAAATCAATTCAAAACTATTTTTGAAACAGGCTACACTACAAAAAAAAGAGGCTGGGGCTTAGGATTGTCTTTAGCCAAACGTATTGTTGAACAATACCATGGTGGTAAAATTAAAGTACTTTACTCAGAAGTAGGTAAAGGCACCACATTTCAAATCGCCCTTAAAAAATTATAAATGATTCGCGATAGCATCGGCTGTTGCTTGAAATTCTTCAGGAGATTGCTGTACTTCTTTTTTTATAAATTGAGCATCTTCAATACCATTTAAAGGAATCAAATGCACATGGGCGTGCGGAACCTCAAGGCCTATGACGGTCATTCCAACGCGAACACATGGAACGGCTCTTTCTATGGCAAACGCTACAGTTCTTGAAAACGCCATCAGTCCATTATATGTTGATTCATCCAAATCAAAAAGTTTATCTACTTCTTTTTTGGGAATGCAAAGCGTGTGTCCTTTAGTATTTGGATAGATGTCTAAAAAGGCCAAAAAATCTTCTGTTTCTGCAACCTTATAACAAGGAATTTCCCTAGAGATAATTTTTGAAAATATTGAGGCCATACTGCAAATTATCTAAAAATTTCTAAAATCTCAAACTTGATAACTCCATTGGGGACTTGAATTTTTGCGATATCTCCCACACTTTTGCCAAGAAGTCCTTTTCCGATGGGGGAATTAACAGATATTTTGCCGGCAGTAAGGTCAGCTTCGCCATCTGCCACCAACAAATAAGTGAGTTCCATCCCGTTGGCTTGGTTTTTTATTTTGACATTGGACAAAACCAATGCTTTGGAGTTATCCAGTTGGGAAGCGTCAATAAGACGGGCTCCTGCCAGGGTCTCTTCAAGCTTTGAAATACGCATTTCAAGCATGCCTTGGGCTTCTTTTGCGGCGTCGTATTCAGCATTTTCGCTCAAGTCTCCTTTGTCACGGGCCTCAGCAATGGCCTTAGAGGCCTTAACGCGCTCAACATCTTTCAGCTGTTGAAGCTCATTACGGAGTTTTTTCAACCCTTCGGCGGTATAATATGATACATTACTCATGCGGTACTATTTTATTTTCAACGGATTAGGGGTTGTTTATTATGTTTCAATTAAAACAAAAAAATCTCGTTTACACGAGACCATAATACAAATATACAAAATATTTAGCAGCTGTTACTTTTTATTGTATTTTCGAAGAGAAGATCATTTAAGATAAATTATAAATGACTATTACACCCTTTTTATCAAAACGCTTCTTTTTTAGATTTCTCACAAATCTATGTTTGTTTTTGGTTTGCATTAATTGTTCGAACAGCAATAACTACGACCGAAACTGTAATTTCTTATTAAATGTAGGGATACAAGTCAGTTTAAATTTAAATCTTGCGCAATACAATCAGCTGACTTTCCCAAACAATCCTGTTTATGTGCCAAATGAAGGTAATGGTGGGCTGTTTGTTAACAATACAGGAGTCGGCTATGTGGCTTTTGATGCCGCAGATCCCAATGAACCATTTGGTGCATGTTCCATTCTTATAATCGATGGCATTGAAGCCTACAACAGCTGCGATGAAACGCGTCGATACAGTTTATTCACTGGCCAACCCTTGCAAAACCCAGAACTGCGCTGCAGTCTTAAGCCCTATTTTATAGAACGTATTGGCAATGAATTGTTCATATCAAATTAATCTCAATGAACTTTGAATAAAAAAAACCGCGGTGAGAACCGCGGTTTTTTTTGATTTCATCAAACCCTAAAATGTCAAAGTGGCGCCTAACAAAAAGTTACGGGTAGCCTGCGGGTAATAACCCTGAATTTCTGAGGCCGTTGGGCTACTCCAAGTGTCCAAGTAAGTATAGCCTCTATCTTCATATTCTAAGTCGAGAAGATTATTGACCATGCCTGTGAAAACAATGGATTTAAAAATAGACTTAACTCCTATGGTGTAGCTAAAATTTAGATCGGTCACAAAATAGCTGTCGAGCTTGGAGGCTTCAGTATCCGTATTACTCATATATTGTTCCCCAACATATTTTCCAATCAAAGCGGCTCTAAATTTAGTATCGGGAGCATACTCAATGGCATTTGTACTAATGACATTGGGAGAAAAAGCGATGTTAGTGTCACCCAAATTCTGAAGCCCTCCGTCACGATCAATTATCAAATCTTGAACTTTATTTTGACTCAAAGCAAAATTAGAATTTAATGAAAACTCGTCGTTTAAAGCGATATTAGCATCCACTTCCAATCCCAAGCGGTAACTTTTATCAACATTTTCTCTTAAATACTCCCCCACATTGTCCAATGCTCCTGTAAGAACCAACTGATTATTGTATCGCATATAATATAGATTGGCATTGAGTCGCAGGCGCTCACTTTGGTGGCGCCATCCCAATTCAAAATCATTGAGTTCTTCATGAGTTACATCTGTAGCATTGCTTTCAAAATCATTGCGATTGGGCTCTTTATTGGCGCGAGCATAGGAGGCATACAAACTATTGTTTGGATTCAAATCATAGGTAAGCCCTAATTTTGGATTGAAAAAGTTAAAATTTGCATCAATATCAATTGGTACGCGCTCTGAGGTTAACCCTGTCGTCGCATAATTGACAAATCTATTCTGAAGGTCCAAAAAGACTTGTAATTTATCATTGACCTTAAAAGTCGCTTTTGAAAATACACTAAAATCTGTTTTGTCCGAAATACTCAAGTAATAACGGTCTCTAATTGAAGTTGATGCCGCCAAATCACTACCCCATATAACTTCCCCATAGTGATCGTTGTTGTAGTCACTGTAAGAAATCCCCGAGATAATTATAAGGCCATTCTTTTGATAAGTCGCATTGGCATTGACCACATAAAAGTGATTGTCTAACCATCGGCGGACAATGACATCACTGTCATCATTGATAAGGTTGTTGTAATCCGCTGCGCTGCGCTCTGCTTTGAACTGTTCAAAATAGCCTTTACCACGGGTGTAGTTCAAGCCAATATTGGTTGCCCAGTTAAAGTTCAAAGTTTCGTTCCAATGCAACTGATAATGGTCTTGCCAATAGTTGTCTGTTTCATTGTCGTAGGTGTAAGGGTTTTGCGTACGATCTTCTTCTAATTGGGTTTTATCCAATCCATACCAGGACTGATATGTTTTTTCTTTACCCCCAAAGGTAATGGCTTTGACAATGGTATTGTCGTCGATGTAGTTTCCTTGCAAAAAGTAAGATTTTAAATCTGTAAAGGCACGATCAACATAGCCGTCGGAATAAATTTTAGACAAACGTCCAGCAAATTCAAAATAATCATCTAGCAATCCTGTTGAAAATTTCACTGTGTGTTTTCGCGTTCCAAAAGATCCAAAAGCATTTGAAATTTCACCTCCAGCCTCATGTGAGATGGCATCTGTTAAAATGTTCAAACTGGCGCCAAAAGCACTAGAACCATTGGTAGAAGTTCCTACGCCGCGTTGCAATTGTAAGCTTTCAACCGAAGATGCAAAATCTCCAAGATTCACCCAGAAGGTGCCTTGACTCTCTGCGTCATTATAAGGAATTCCGTTGATGGTGACGTTGACACGCGTGGCGTCTGATCCTCTCACTCTTAAATAGGTGTAGCCAATGCCTGCTCCGGCATCTGATGAGGAAACCACAGAGGGTAAGTAATTTAAAAGTACTGGAATGTCTTGCCCCAAATTACGCTTTGCAATGTCTTTTCTTGTGACATTAGAATGGGTGATTGGCGCGTTTGGCTGAACACGGACTGCTTTGACAAGTACCTCATCGAGATTTTGTGTTGCCGTTGAATCTTGTGTTTGAATGTCTTGGGCGATAAGCGGTGAATACAACAATACTAAAAGTGCAAGACAAAGAATGTATTTTTTCATGCGATTTTTTTTAATAATCGAATAAAAAGAGGTAATTATTCTTTGTTATAAATTGATAAAATAATTTGAAGCACTTACTGCTTCTTTTTTTTCCTAAACAGCATTACCTGTTCTAGGTTCAATGGGTATGATCTCAGCCTAGCGGCACCCCTTTATTGAGAACGATACAAATTTACATCACAAAATAATATTTTGCTAACAATAGGTAAGTTTTTATTTTTAAAATCTAAAACACTGCTTTTGATGGGAGTATGTTTCATCTTTTGCTTTAACCAAGCAAAGTATCAATGTGTTTTGTAGCGATATCCATACGATTTTTATGAGACCCTTCTAGCAATACATAGGGAAGGTTTTGTTTTTCGAGTTCATTTTTAAATGCTGAAAACATCTGTCCTCTCTCATTGGGTTTATCACGCAAATCATCGGGAACCCAAGGAATATCCACAGCGCATAAAAAATATAAATTATAAGAATTTCTTTTAGCATGATATGCAATTTTGGGGTCGCAATAACCATTGTAATAGACTTCAGAGTAAACTTTAGTTTGCAATAAGTCTGTATCACATATGAGTAACTTATTGGCGCTTTGAAGGCGTTCATTTTCCAATTGCATTTGACCCATGGCAATGGGTTCTAAGTCTTCTTTAGTGCAGAGGGCGCTATGCTGGTCCCATTTGACTTGTAAATACGTCCTCGCATACTCTGGGACAAAGGCAGTTTTATAATGTTCTGCCAGAGCTTTTGAAAGGGTTGATTTGCCCGTAGATTCTGGGCCATAAAGGACAACCTTAATGCAGTCTGTTTTTATTTGTTCAAGTGTTTTTTCCATTCAATATAACCTTGTACCGCTAAAATTAAAAATATTGTGAATTGCAAGCCTGAAAAACCTAGACCCTTAACAAAATATAAAGGAATAGAAATCAAATTCCCCAAAATCCAAAACATCCAATGTTCTATTTTTTTGTGGGCCATAAGCCACATTCCAGCAAAGAAAATTCCGCTGGTAAACGTGTCAAAATAATCCGTAACGCGATTAAAACAATCATAATATAAATAAACCCCAACGACAAAGGCTGCGGTGCTTATAAAAATAGCAAGGGCTTTCAGCATGTCTAAGGAATTGGATGTTGTGATTTCAATGCTTTGGCCTAAGGGTTTATGATTCCAAACATACCAACCATAAAAGCTCATGAGGGTATAATAAAGGTTGATAACCATGTCGCCATAAAGTGTAAATTCATAGCAGATATAAACATACAATACTGTACTAACAATACCGGTCGGAAACACCCGAATATTTTCTTTTTTGGCATACAAAACACTTACAATTCCGAAGAATACAGCCACGATTTCAAGTGTTATTTGGAATGCTGTGGCGTGGGCATAGGGAGCACAAAAAAAATCAATCAACTGTCTCATACTTCCGTTGTAGTGATGGCACAGCCAAATCCATCAAATTCAAAAAATAAGGCCTCAAAATTCAGGCGTTTTTCACCTTCCAAAATCCAGGCCTTGGTTGTGTTTTTTTCAGATTCAAAAGGCAGCACTAAAAAATTCTTTTTAAATGAAATTCCAGATTTTGAGTATAGCTTGTACAAGGATTCCTTAATGCACCAAATCCATGTCAATTTTTGAATGTATTTGTCTGAATTTTCATTTAGATAATGAGACTCATAGTCTATAAATCTCGAAGCGATATTGAGAATTTTATGGCGTTGTTTTTCAATATCAACCCCAACTGGGCAACTGCTAACCACCACCGCTGCATAATTATAAGAATGCGTAATTGAAATGAAATATCCGTCTTTTAGTTGGGGCTTACCAGAATTGTCGTAAAATAAATCTTGATCTGTGTAGCCAAAGGAGTTCAGAAGCTTACGAACACATAGAAATCCGCGTTGGTGAAGTTCACTTTTCATAGCATTAACACGCTCTAAACTCTCTTTTGTTAAGTTAAGAGATGCTTTTAAAGCATCCAAGGGCTCTGAGATATGCCAAATTTTAACATGAGTTTGTGAGTTGACATCAAGAGATTTATAAAGTGGCATTGAAAGAATTAAAAAGTTAATGGTTATCTTTGCACCAAATAATAACTAGAACGAAATTACACTATTTTGGGTGTTTATTCCAAACGAGCTCAAAATTAAAAAATATAATATGCGTGTGAAGACCCTACCCTATGTACCCTTTAAAGTCAAAGACCTATCCTTAGCTGACTGGGGCCGTAAAGAAATTGAATTGGCTGAAGCCGAAATGCCAGGACTTATGAGCCTTCGTGAAGAATATAAAGACAGCCAACCGCTGAAAGGCGCGCGCATTGCAGGTTGCCTTCACATGACGATTCAAACGGCAGTTCTTATTGAAACACTGATCGCACTTGGTGCTGAAGTCACTTGGAGCTCTTGTAATATATTTTCCACTCAAGACCAAGCAGCGGCGGCCATTGCGGCGGATGGCATCCCTGTTTATGCTTGGAAAGGCATGAATGAAAAAGAGTTTGATTGGTGTATTGAGCAAACCCTATTTTTTGGAGAAGACCGCAAACCACTTAACATGATTTTAGATGATGGCGGAGATTTGACCAATCTTGTTTTTGATCACTATCCAGAATTAGTTGCAGGTATCAACGGGCTTAGCGAGGAAACAACTACTGGTGTTCATCGTTTGTACGAACGTATGAAAAATGGCACCTTGGGCATGCCGGCAATTAATGTGAATGATTCTGTTACAAAAAGTAAGTTTGACAATAAATACGGTTGCAAAGAGAGTGCTGTAGATGCCGTTCGTAGAGCGACGGACACCATGCTGGCTGGAAAACGCGTTGTAGTTTGTGGCTATGGTGATGTGGGTAAAGGAACGGCAGCATCTTTTAGAGGTGCTGGCAGTATCGTAACTGTTACTGAAGTTGATCCTATTTGTGCCCTACAAGCAGCAATGGATGGTTTTGAGGTCAAGAAGTTAGAGACTGTTTTACCTGTTTCGGATATTGTAGTGACTGCAACTGGAAATAAAGACATTGTAAATGGAGCGCACTTTGAAGCCATGAAAGACAAGACTATCGTGTGTAACATTGGCCACTTTGACAATGAGATTGATATGACTTGGCTTAATGATAATTACGGTCATACAAAAGACGAAATCAAAGCTCAAGTAGACAAATACACCCTCAACGGCAAAGACATTGTTGTACTGGCAGAGGGCCGTCTTGTAAATCTTGGTTGTGCAACTGGCCACCCAAGCTTCGTAATGAGTAATTCGTTTACCAATCAAGTACTGGCGCAAATTGAACTTTGGAACCATAAGGGGTCTTACGAAAATAAGGTCTATATGCTGCCAAAGCATTTAGACGAAAAAGTAGCTAAATTACACTTGAAAAAAATCGGGGTTGAACTCACAGAACTTAAAAAAGACCAAGCCGATTATATTGGCGTTAAACAAGAAGGGCCTTACAAGCCAGATTACTACCGTTACTAAACTCAAAATAAAAAAGCCAAAACATATGTTTTGGCTTTTTTATGAAAATTAGTTATTAAATACAATGAAACTTATAAAGGCTAAAAAAGAGGACCTTCCACTCATCGTTGAAATCATAAAGGACGCCCAAGATTTATTAGCATCTCAAAACATTGATCAATGGCAAAACGGCTACCCTACAAAAAGTATTTTACTTGATGACATTCAAAACATGGAAAGCTACCTCTTAACTGACGCCAAGGGATTCCCACTCGCAACAGCGATGTTTTCAACAAAGGGTGAACCAACGTATTCAAAAATCGATGGGGATTGGATAACGACGGGTCAAACGCAATATGGTGTAATTCACCGCATGGCAGTTTCAAAAAGTTACAGAAGAAAAGGAATTGCAAAGTTTATTTTCAACGCGTTTGAAACAATGCTTGCAAAATCAAATATAAAAAGCATGCGTATTGATACCCACGAAGAGAACTATAGCATGCAAAAATTACTTAAAGGGTCAGAATATAGCTATTGTGGTATAATCTACTTAATGAATGGGGACAAACGCCTGGCCTACGAAAAATTAATTCAATAATTAAACGAATAGCATAATAAAAAAAGCCTCGATAATCGAGGCTTTTTTATTTTTTTACAAGGAATATTTAGGCTTCAAAGGGAACAATAGAAACATAAGATTTATTATTCTTCTTCTTTTCAAACTTAACAAGTCCATCCACTTTAGCGTGCAAGGTATGGTCTTTACCAGCATAGACGTTTTCTCCGGGGTTGTGAGCAGTACCGCGCTGTCTTACAATTATGTTCCCTGCTACAGCAGCTTGTCCACCAAAAATTTTAACGCCCAAGCGTTTCGATTCTGACTCTCTACCGTTTTTCGAACTACCGACTCCTTTTTTATGTGCCATGTTATTTCAATTTTATAATGTTAAACGTTTAGCTTAAGGACGCAATTAAATCTGCTTTTTTCATGGCAGATATTCCTGTGATTCCTTTTGCTTTTGCTAATTCTTTGAGTTGTGCAACTGTCATTTTGGTCAAATCTTGTGATGCTGATTCCGTTTTTGGAGCAACTGCTTTTTTGGCTGCAGGTTTTGCAGCCGCTTTTGGAACAGCAGGCTTGGCTTTAGCAGCGGGCTTTGAAGCTGCTTTTACTGGTGCTGCTTTTTTTGCACCAGAAGCCAAAATATTATCAATTTGGATTTCCGTTAAAGCTTGGCGGTGGCCGTTTTTAACTCTGTATCCTTTGCGTCGTTTCTTTTTAAAGACAATCACTTTGTCACCTTTAAGGTGCTTTAAGACTTTGGCTCCTACTTGAGCACCGTCTATAGCCGGGGCGCCTACTGTGACTTTATCGCCGTCTGCCAAAAGAAGAACATTGTCAAAAGCGACTTTTTTTCCTTCTTCGGTTTGCAAACGGTGGACAAAGACTTTTTGGTCTTTTTCAACTTTAAATTGTTGCCCTGCTATCTCTACAATTGCGTACATAGCGTTACGTTTTTTATTAATTAGTTTATAAATGCCTTTTTTATATTCTTAAAAGGCGGGTGCAAATATAATTTTAAAAAAATTAATTTACAAACTATTTTATAGCATTGTTTAATGCATATATACAAAGAAAAATGAATTAATTATATATATTTGGTCGCGCGTTGTAACAAATTGTTGGATACAACGTCCTACTCACACATTTAATTTACATCAATATGAAAAAGATTTTATTACTATTTACTGGACTGCTGCTTTGCAATTCAAATTCAAATGCACAGCAAGTAGATTTTATCGAATATGATTTAGAAAACGGTATGCACGTTATTCTTCATCAAGACAATACTGCTCCAGTGGTGACAACTTCTGTCATGTACCACGTAGGTGCAAAAGATGAAAACCCAGAACGCACTGGATTTGCGCACTTTTTTGAGCATCTTCTTTTTGAAGGTACTGTAAATATCCCAAAAGGAGAATGGTTTACTATAGTTACATCTAACGGAGGAAGTAATAATGCAAACACAACAGACGATCGCACTTATTATTACGAAGTTTTCCCTTCCAATAACGTTGAATTGGGCATCTGGATGGAATCTGAGCGCCTATTACACCCTGTAATCAACCAAGAAGGTGTTGACACACAAAACGAAGTCGTTAAGGAAGAAAAAAGATTGAGGGTAGACAATAGTCCTTACGGAAAATTTCTAGAAAATGTAAAATTACACATGTTCAAAAAGCACCCGTATAAAGGAACAACTATTGGAAAAATGGAACATTTAGATGCTGCAACTCTAGAAGAATTTCAAGCGTTCAACAAAAAATATTATGTTCCAAACAACGCAACATTAGTGATTGCGGGAGATATCGATGTTCCATCTGTCAAAAAAATGATTGAAGATTACTTTGGCCCTATTCCACGTGGAGAGGATATCGTTCGTGACTTCCCTAAAGAAGATCCCATTACAGAACCAATTCGTGCAAAAGCGTATGACGCTAATATTCAGATACCAGCCATCATGGCAGCATACAGAACCTCATCTTTTAAAGATAGAGATTCTTACGTCTTGGATATGATTTCAACTTACTTAAGTGACGGAAAGACCTCTAAGCTCTACAAAAAACTTGTAGATGATAAGAAAATTGCACTCCAAGCAGGAGCCATCAACTTTAGTCAGGAAGACTACGGTCTATATATCCTCTTTGGATTACCACTAGGCGATACTTCTCTAGATACTTTGGTTGAAGAAATGGATGAAGAAATAGAAAAATTAAAATCTGAGCTTATTTCTGAGAGAGATTATCAGAAAATTCAAAATAAATTTGAAAATGACTTTGTAAGCTCAAATTCTAGTGTTGAGGGCATTGCCAATTCTTTGGCTCGTTACCACATGCTATATGGGGACACCAATCTCATCAATAATCAAATTGACATATACAGGTCCATAAAACGTGAAGAAATAAAAGCAGTTGCCAATAAGTATTTAAACGCAGATCAACGCCTGCTTTTGGAGTATTTACCAGAGCCTGCACAAGAATAATTCAAAAAAAGACATTCCTATGAAAACTAAATTTTATACAATTCTTGCCTTTTTATTTGTGACAGTAAGTATCACAGCACAAATAGACCGTAGCCAGCAACCTAAACCAGGACCTGCACCAAAAATTTCGCTAGAAAAGCCAACAGAATATGAACTAAAAAACGGGTTAAAGATACTTATTGTTGAAAACCACAAACTCCCTCGTGTTTCTTACAACCTTACTATCGATAGAGACCCAATCATTGAAGGAGACAAAGCAGGCGTAACCTCTTTACTGGGGTCTATGTTAGGAAACGGGACTACAAATATTTCAAAAGACGACTTCAACGAAGAAGTTGATTTCTTGGGTGCTCGCTTGAGCTTTGGATTCAGTGGTGGTTTCGCCAGTTCACTTACGAAATATAGCGATCGAATTTTACAATTATTAGCAGATGCTGCAATGAATCCGCTTTTAACTAGTGAAGAATTTAGTAAAGAAAAAGACAAACTCTTAGAAGGGTTAAAATCTCAAGCTAAAAGTGTTGATGCCGTCGCTGGTCGTGTTGGAGGAGCCCTTTCTTATGGAACTGAACACCCTTATGGTGAATTTGTTACTGAAGAGACTGTTAACAGTGTCAGTTTTGACGACATCCAATCGTACTTTACCAAGTATTTTGGACCAAATGACGCCTACCTTGTCGTTATTGGCGATGTCAATACTAAAGAGGTGTACAAGCGCATCAAAAAATATTTTGGTAAATGGAAGAAAGCAAGTGATATCAGTTCCTTTGTGCCAGAGGCAAACCAAAATGTTGAAGCACTAGAAATCAACTTCGTGGATATGCCGAATGCTGTACAATCTAACATCTCTATTACTAGCAATGTAAAACTTAAAATGAGTGATCCCGATTACCATGCTGTTTTGATTGCGAATAAGATTTTTGGAGGTGGCTTTAACAGCTACTTGAATATGAATCTACGTGAAGCAAACGGTTGGACTTATGGAGCGCGTTCATCAGTTGGAACGGATAAGTATATATCAAGGTTTTCTGCGGGGGCTGCCGTACGTAATGCCGTAACAGATAGCGCAATAGTTGAAACTATTAAAGAAATCAAACGATTCCAATCAGAACCTGTAGAAGCTTCTGCTCTAGCTAATGCAAAAGCAAAATATGTTGGTGACTTCGTGTTGGCTTTAGAACGCCCAAGTACCATTGCCCAATATGCCATTAGCACAAAAATCAATGAATTACCTGAAGATTTTTACGCTACTTACTTAGAGAAAATCAACGCAGTTTCTATTGAAGATGTTCAACGTGTGGCTAATAAATATTTTACAGCTGATAATGCACGTTTTATTGTTGTAGGAAAAGGAAGTGAAGTGGTTGCTAATCTTGAAAAGCTTGGTATTCCAATTAAGTATTTTGACAAATACGCGAATCCAACTGAAAAACCAGAATTTTCAAAACCAATTCCTGAAGGGGTAACAGCATCTTCTGTTATGGCGTCTTACATTGAGGCCATTGGCGGAAAAGCGGCAGTTGAATCTGTACAAACCATGCTGTTTAATGCCGAAGTAACCATTGAAGGAGCACCTTTCAAACCCACTGCAGTAATAAAAGCCATGGCACCCAATAAAAGTTCCATGGAAATGAGCATTGCGGGCATGGGAACCATTATGAAACAAAAGTTTGATGGGACTACTGGCTATGCCGAACAACAAGGTATGAAACAACCCATGAGCGAAGAGGATGTTGCAGAACAAGCCAGTCAAAAAGGTTTGTTCCCAGAAGCGCATTACACTGCAGATGAGATTGAACTCATGAGCCTATCGGATTTAGATGGTACCGATGTTTATAAAATTAAAGTCAAAGGCGTTAGTGAATCATTTCGCTATTACGATGCAAACTCAGGATTGCTGTTAAGAGAAGAAGCTACAGAAGAAGCTCAAGGGCAAAGTGTCACGACCATAACTGTGCACTCAGACTATAGAGCTGTGGATGGGGTTATGATTCCTTTTGGCAGAAAAATCACAGCAGGTCCACAAGTTTTTGGATTTAATGCCTCAAAGGTTGTGGTAAATTCTGGAGTCACTGAAGCCGATTTCAAATAACATTCAGTGTAGATAATTTTAAAAAAGACCGCTCTCTAGCGGTTTTTTTTTTTAGATTTTTTATTCGCCAAATAAATCCCACTCAAAATTATGAGTGCGGCAACCCCTTGAAAAACATTAAAGATTTCAGCGTCGATTATCCCCCAAAAAAGGGCTACCAAAGGCATTAAATAAGTTACCGATGAGGCAAAAACAGGATTGGAAATTTGAATCAAAGTATTAAAAAGTATTTTGGCCAGCGCAGTACCAAAAATTGACAACAGAAAAACACAGCCTAATGCGGGTAAAAAGGCTGGACTGGACAAGGTTGCATGACTCAAACCTCCAGAAAAAATGAGCACCCCAAAAGCAGGAATAAAAATAGCCACAAAGTTAGCCATTGCAATCGCTAACGGGCGTACCTCATTGAGATAACGCTTGATGATGTTGACATTGGCTGCATACATCAATGTAGCCAAAATAATAAGACCTGAGTATCTATAATTATTAGTGGGGTTCAAGGCTGCACCCTCCAAAATCAAAAGAACCGCTCCAATAAATCCAAGGACAACCCCTAAAACCTGAAACCGATTCGATTTAATTTTAAACAACACAAAACCCAAGACAACGGTATTTAAAGGAACCAAAGAATTTAAAATAGAGGTGATGGTACTGTCCACCTCAGTTTCTGCGTAAGCAAATAAAAAGGAAGGGAAAAAACTACCCAAAAAGCCTGAAAGGACCAACCACTTCCATTGGTTTTTTCTCAGTCCATTCAAAGATTTATATCCGAATGCAAAAATAATAAGCGCCGAGAGCACAAGCCGAAAACTACCCAATTGTAAAGGCGAAAGGCCCAACAACCCCTTTTTAATCAAAATAAAAGAGCTACCCCAAATAAAGGAAAGTAGCAAAAGGAAAACCCATTTTTTAATAGTATTTGACATGACAATCATTTGAGATGACAAAATTGATGTAAATTATAACAAAGTGTGCCAAAAAAATATTAAATTTGATTTGAATCCTGAATTAAAAATTATCAGATTACTTAAACTTACATCCCCACTTATCTCTATCTTAGTTTTAATACTGAATTGTAAACAAAGCAAAGAAGCCGAAATTATATCAGTTGAGACCGCCAATTCTCAAAGCCATATTGAAACATCCCAAGCTAATGTGATAAATTATGCTACTGCGACTTTCACCATCAAAGGAATGAGTTGCGAAATGGGTTGTGCAAGAGCGATTGAAAATAAATTATCCAAATTAGATGGAATGTCCAGGGCAAGCGTAAACTTCAAAGAAGAAATGGCGACGGTTAAATTTGATGCTAATAAAGTTGATGAAACCCTTTTGATTTCAACAGTTACTTCGGTAAGTCAAACATTGAGCTTCTCGCTTGAGGATTTTAAAATGATTTTAGAAACCTCCAAGGAATAAAGATTCCTACTGTTTTATGATTGGTTTTTGAACCAAGCGTCAAGCATTCATTAAAAATTCAATTTCGTCAATTTCTATGGGGACGTCTTTCATAAGATTTATTGGCGCGCCAGAGCTTTGAACAACCACATCGTCCTCCAAGCGAATGCCCATTTTTTCTTGAGGAATATAAATGCCAGGCTCTACTGTAAAAACCATATTTTCAACCATAGGTGTCTTTAGTGCACCATAATCATGGGTATCCAAACCCATATGGTGTGAAGTCCCGTGCATAAAATATTTTTTATATGCAGGCTCTTTTGGGTTTTGATTTTGAACCGCCGCTTTGTCAAGCAATCCAAGGTCTAATAGCTCCGAAGTCATTATTTTTCCAACTTCTTTGTGATAAGCTTCCCAAAGTGTCCCTGAAACAAGCATTTTAGTCGCTTCATTTTTAACATTTAAAACAGCTTGATAAACCGCTTTTTGACGCGCTGTAAAACGGCCGTTGACTGGAATGGTTCGCGTCATATCACTGGAATAATTGGCATATTCAGCACCCACGTCCATCAACAACATATCGCCATCGTTACAGCGTTGATTGTTTGCAATATAATGTAAAACACAAGCATTATAGCCAGATCCAATAATGGGCGTATAAGCAAATCCTTTAGACCGATTTTTTAAAAACTCATGGGCATATTCTGCCTCAATTTCATATTCCATGACACCAGGCTCAACAAAACCCAGAACACGTCGAAAACCTTTTTCGGTAATATTGCAAGCTTTTCGAATCAGTTCAATCTCTTGTGGTTCTTTGACACCGCGAAGCGATTCCATAATGCAAAAATTATTTTCAATTCTGTGTTTAGGGTAATTAGATTTTACGTGTTTTATAAAACGATCTTCACGCGTTTCCATTTCCACAGCCTTGCGATAGTGGTTGTTATTATTAAAGTAAACGATTTCGGCCTCTTTCATGAGTATATCAAAAATGGAATCAAAGTCACTCAACCAATAAACAGTTTGAACGCCAGAAACCTCAGTTGCTTGTTTTTTACTAAGCTTGGACCCTTCCCAAATGGCAATGTGTTCATTGGTTTCCTTCAAAAATAAAATTTCCTTGTGCTTTGAATTTTTAGCGTCTGGAAAAAGTATAAGTACACTTTCCTCTTGATCGACACCGCTTAAGTAAAAAATATTACGATGCTGGTGAAAAGGCAAAGTACTGTCAGCACCCGTACTAAAAACGTCATTAGAATTGAAAACAGCCAAGGCAGATGATTGCATTTGAGCCGCAAACTTAACTCTGTTACTAACAAACAATCCGGAATCTATGGAGTGGTACTTCATATTTTAGGTTTTCCCAAATGTAAATATTTTCAATTAGATGCTAAAAAAATTATATGCAAATTAAAAAGACGAATGTTTCTATTTATATAATTTCTAAATAATAAAAATTAATAGTTAAACCTATT
>CAJWNW010000016.1 GCA_913044085.1 uncultured Flavobacteriaceae bacterium
TTAGAATGACGTGATCGTGTTGTTTGTCAAAATAAGATTTTTCATACTGTGCCTGATTTTGACCAAATTGATGTTTTCTCACCAGCGCGCATTCCATGAGTAATTCAATAGTATTGTATAAAGTAGCCCTTGAAACTCTGTATTTTTTATTTTTCATTTTGATGTACAAAGATTCTATATCAAAATGATCATCACTGTCGTAAATTTCTTGCAGTATAGCAAAGCGCTCCGGCGTTTTTCGCTGACTGTTGTCTTCAAGATATTTTGTAAAAACGTTTTTTACAATTTCTTGATTTTTATGTTTCGTTTTTGTAGTCATTTATAGAAATTCAAATTTAACTAATTTTTAGACTCTGGAGACCTTTTCTATACCATTTATTTTTTCAAGACGCTTCATTAATTTTGTAACAAGGTTATTGTTCTTGACTTCCACTGCTATTTCTCCATTAAAGGTTCCACTGTCAGTATCAAATTTTATACTCTTTATGTTTACATTCATGTTACCCGAAATAATTTTTGTAATATCATTTACCAGTCCCTTTTCGTCAATACCAGTCAGTTTAATTACGGCTCTAAAGACTTGTTGGGAAGAGTCTATCCATTTAGCCGGAATGATTCTGTAGGCATAGTTGGATTGTAAACTCAGCGCATTGGGGCAGCTCTTTTTATGAATCTTAATTCCATCCTTTATACTCAAAAAGCCGAAAACCATATCACCTGGAATAGGATTGCAACATACCGCTAATTTATAATTTAGTTTCTCCTGTTCTTTCCCAAAGACCAGTAAATCGTATTTAGATGTTATTTCGTCGCTGTTTAAGGTTTCTAAGCTGATATTTTTTTTACGACTGATTTTGTTCTTGATAAAACTCACCAAAACATTGCTTCTCGAAGCAGCATATTTTTTCAGCATTCCATTATCAATACTTCCGATACCTACCCTGTAAAAAAGATCTAGACTTGTTTGTAAGTTAAAATAGTTTACTAGTTCATTAATTGAACGCTCATTGAGAACAATTTTTATTTGCTTAAGCTTGCGGCGTAAGATTTCTTTACCATCTTCAGCAATTATTTTCCTATCTTCTTTTAGCGCAGATTTTATTTTACTTATGGCACGTCCTGTGGTCGCATAATCCAACCAGTTAGAATTGGGTTTGGCATTTTCTGAAGTAATCACACTAACTTGATCTCCACTTTGTAATTTGTGGTTTAAGGGTACCAATTTACCATTGACCTTAGCACCTCTTGTTTTTAAGCCTACTTCTGTATGAATGCTAAAAGCAAAATCAAGTGGGGTTGCTTGTTTTGGCAAGGACTTTAAGTCCCCATTTGGAGTGAAAACAAAAATTTCTTTGGCGTATAAATTAAGTTTGAACTCTTCCACAAAGTCCACAGCATTTGCTTCAGGATTGTCCATGATGTCTTGAAGTTTTCCAATCCAACTTTCTAAGGTTTCATCATTGTTTTTATCCCCTTGTTTATATTTGTAATGAGCGGCATATCCTTTTTCAGCAATTTCGTTCATGCGTTCGCTTCTAATTTGTACTTCAACCCAACGGCCTTCGGGCCCCATCACAGTGATATGAAGCGCTTCATATCCTGTGGACTTGGGTGAGGAAATCCAATCTCTTAAGCGGGTTGGATTGGGTCTAAAGAAATCCGTAACAATGGAATAAATTTTCCAGGCTAAAAACTTCTCATTTTTTAAACCGGACTTGTAAATAATTCGGACAGCAAATTTATCGTAAACTTCATCAAAAGAAACCCCTTGACGTTGCATTTTTCTTCGAATAGAAAAGATGGATTTTGGCCGGCCTTTGATGTTGTATTTTATTTTTTCCTTAAGCAGTGCTGTATTTAAAACTTCACTGATTTTCTCTATGTATTGATTTTGTTCCTCATGGCTTTCTTTCATCTTTAGCAAAATGGAATTATAAACCTCAGGTTCAGTGTATTTTAGTGCTAAATCTTCTAGTTCTGTTTTGATGTTGTAAAGCCCGACTTTATGAGCCAATGGTGCATATATGTATAAGGTTTCAGACGCAATTTTTAGTTGTTTTTCTTCACGCAGTGAATGAATGGTTTGCATGTTGTGAAGCCGGTCTGCAATTTTTATGATTATCACACGGACATCGTCATTAAGCGTCAGCAGCATTTTCCTGAAATTTTCCGCTTGCAAAGAAATATTTTTGTCTTTTTTTAGACTGGATATTTTTGTGAGTCCATTGACAATACGGGCCACCGTTTCACCAAAAAGTTGTTCAATATCGTTGATTGTATAATCTGGTGAGTCTTCCACAACGTCGTGAAGTAGGGCGGAGGCAATAGAGGTGGCGTCCAGACCAATTTTTGCCGCTACGATCTTGGCCACAGCAATAGGGTGAAAAACATAGGCTTCCCCAGATTTTCGACGTTGATTTTTGTGTCCATCAACGGCTACATCAAATGCTTTGCGAATCAGTTTTTTATCGGAAGCGGTGAGGCGTCTGTAGCTGATGCTAAGCAGTTCTTTATATTCATTAGCAATATTAGCATTTTCTTTTTTGATCTCATCAGGCGTCATACCCTAAAACTAAAACAAACATTTGGAACAGGCAACCGTGCTACAAAATTTTTACAAAATTGTTTTAAGCCTGCTAATTAGGTCAAAAAATTGCGTTGACGTTTGGCTTCAAAAAGTAAAATTCCGGCAGCAACAGAAACGTTCATAGAATCTAAATCTCCTAACATCGGAATTTGAACTGTTTTTGTTGCTGAACTGCGCCAAATTTCTGACAATCCAGTACTCTCTGATCCAACTACTAGGGCAGAAGCATCACTAAGATTGATGTCAACATAGGGCACGGATTCTTGAAGTACTGCGCTGTAGATTGGAATACGTCTTTCGTTTAGAAAGCCAATGGTCTCTTCAGAAGTTGCTACAGCTATAGACACTGTAAATAGCCCGCCTACACTGGAACGGATCACATTAGAATTGTAGAGATCTGTTCTCGGATTGGCAATAATCACTGCATCCACATGAGCAGCGTCAGCAGTTCTCAATAATGCGCCAATATTTCCAGGTTTTTCAGGCGCTTCAGCAACTAAAATTAAGGGATTGGACTCTAATATTAAATCTTCAAGTTTGTGTGATTTGCTTTTCGCGATGGCGACAACACCTTCAGTACTTCCACGATAGGCTATTTTGTTGTAAATCTTAGAGCTTATTTGAATGATCTCAGTTTCTTTCGTTTTGTAAGCATCGATTCGACTTTCATCAAATAAATTAGGTTCAAATAATAATGATTTAATAACGTATCCCCCTTTGATTGCCAAACCCAACTCCCGCTGTCCTTCTATAACAAAAACCCCTTCAATATTTCGCTGTTTAGCCTTGTCTTTTAATAGCAAAATGCGTTTAATAATTGGGTTTTGTAAGCTGGTTATTTCTTTAAACATAAAGCAAAAGTAAGTTTAATTAGCGCCAGAAAAATGCTAATTCTTTTTTAAAATTCTAGATGTCTTGGTTTTAAGGTGTTTTATATTTTTCTGAATACCGCTTCCAAAGTTTAGTTTGATGGCTTTCCAAGCTGATGTTCCGACCGTCTATGAAGGCTCTTGTTAAATTATTGCTGCGCATGTCTAAAGCGTCACCCGTACTGATAAATAGGGTTGCGCTTTTACCAGCTTCTAAGCTGCCATACTGCTTCTCTATGCCTAAAATTTTAGCGGCATTCAATGTGATCAACTGCAAGGCTTGTGCTTTACTCAAACCATAGCCAACGGTTGTACCTGCATAAAAAGGAAGGTTTCTGGAGTTCATACGCTCCATATCACCACTGGCTTCTAGTGCCACAGTTAAACCAGCATCAATCAACAGTTTTGCTAGTTTGTAGGGCAAATCATAGTCTTCATCCGATTTATTGGGGCGCAGATGCACGCGCTGCAAAAGAATAGAAATATTATTTTCTTTTAAAAATCCTGTCACTTTATAGGCTTCGTAAGCCCCAACGATTGTGAGGGCTTTCACTCCTTGTGCTTTTGCAAAACTGACCGCATCTACAATGCCTTTTTCGTCGTTTACATGTATGAATAATTTGGTGGTTCCTGAAAACAATCCATTGAGTGCTTCATAAGGCAAATGAACCCCTTTTTTCCCCAATGCATTGTGTGCTTTTGCATTTTTAAAATAAGTCTCAATTTCTGCAATCTCCTTGTTGTAATCATCGTTTATTTTTAAACCTGGATTTTCACCTCTGTGTTGATGTCCATAAGCAAAAATTTCAGGCCAATCCATATGCATACCACCATCGGTTTTGATAACGGCGTCTTCCCAATTCCATGCATCAAACTGAACCACCGAGGATTTTCCTGATAAAACACCTCCTCTTGGTGTAATTTGACCAATTAAAACCCCATTGGGACGCATGCTTTCTACCACTCTTGATTCTGTATTGTAGGCTATTAAACTCCTAATGTGAGGATTCCACATGCCAATCTCAGAAACATCATCTGAGGCTCTTACGGCATCAATTTCAACCAACCCTAAGGTAGAATTTGGAATGATAAAACCAGGGTATACGTTTTGACCTTTCGCATCAATTATTTCCATTCCAGAGCGGTCTATGGAGGCGTTCATTGCGCCTACATATTCAATAATTCCGTTTTCGAAAATGATCAAACTATTTTCAATGACTACTCCGTTACCAAGGTGTGCTTTGGCACCATTAATAGCGATTCGGCCTTGTTGTGCTGGTGCAGGGGTTTGTTGTGCATACAGCATGCATACACTTAAAAGTATTGTGATGTTTATTGTTAATGTTTTCATGACTCAGTATTAAATTTCGTTGTTATCTAAAGTATCACAATGCATGTCTTTCTTTTTGTTGACCATTATAGGTTGGGTTTTCATGCCTTTGTTTTTAGCCTCTAGGAGCATCTGAATTAATGTATTGCGTTCTTTTTTTATGGCCGCTCTGCGTTTTTGGTCGCCTTCAATATCAAAATAAGTAGCCCCTTCAATCAATGTCTTTTCAGCTTTCGCATAAACCGATAGGGGGTGGTCGCTCCAAAGTACTAAATCGGCATCCTTACCAATTTTAATACTTCCCACTTTGTCATCAATATGCAGAAGTTTTGCTGGATTTAGCGTCACCATTTTCCATGCATCTTCTTCTGATGCACCTCCATATTTAACCGCCTTTGCAGCTTCTTGATTTAAGCGTCTTGACATTTCAGCATCATCACTATTGATAGCGGTTAAAACCCCCGTATTATTTAGAATTGCAGCGTTGTATGGTATGGCATCATTTACTTCGTATTTGTAAGCCCACCAATCGCTAAATGTTGAAGCCCCCGCACCATGTGCTTTCATCTTGTCTGCTAATTTATAGCCTTCCAATATGTGGGTAAATGTATTGATGTTGAAGTTGAATTTTTCAGCGACTTTCATCAGCATATTAATTTCACTTTGTATATATGAATGGCAACTTATAAAGCGTTCCTTGTTTAGAATTTCAGCTAAAACTTCCATTTCAGCGTCTATTCTGTAAGGCTTGCCGCTTTTCTTTTGCATATCATAAGCTTTTGCCATTGAAAAGTAGTCTATATACATTTGTTCGACCCCCATTCTTGTTTGGGGAAATCGACTGTAGCCACCCCAGTTGGACTGTTTGACATTTTCACCCAAAGCAAATTTGATAAACTTCGGAGAATTCTTATAAATCAAATCCTCAGCAGCCATACCCCATTTGAGTTTGATGATGGCTGAACGTCCCCCAATTGGGTTGGCCGATCCGTGTAAAATTTGAATGGTTGTTACCCCCCCTGATAAATTTCGATATATATCGACGTCATCGGCTTCAACAACATCCTCAATACTCACTTCTGCAGAAGAATTTTGCCCTGCTTCATTGATGCTGGCAGCTGCAATGTGCGAGTGTTCATCTACAATACCCGAAGTCAAATGTTTTCCAGTCGCATCAATGACACGCGCTTTTTTTGAATTTAAATTTTGTCCAATAGCTGAAATTTTTCCGTGCTTCACCAGAACATCCGTATTTTTTAAGACCCCTTGTGTTTCATTGGTCCAAACCGTCGCGTTTTTAAAAAGCAGGGTTTCAGCTTCAGGAAGTTTAAGATTTCCGTAGGCCCCATTGGGATAGGTAACTGGCTGTAATGTATTCTTATTTTCTTTTGATTTAGAGTTATTCTCTGTTTTTTCAGCTTCCTCCGATCCTTTGTTTTCTCTTTTAATTATCAAAGCTTGCTTGCTTCCATCTCTAAGATGTAAAACGCCATTCAAATCAGAAGCATCGGTTGTAATTTTTGCATTGAATCTTAAAAATCTTTGATCTGTTGTATCTGCTGCAGTAAATAAAATTTGAACCCAGTCTTTGCTGTAGCTTAATGTGCTGCTTCGTTTTGATTGCTGAGAAGTAATTGTAGCTGAAGGCTTGTGTTTCGCCCCAGTAATCTCCAATGTTAAAGAATCATTTTCAGCCATAAAATTATATGTACCTCTAATGTCTTTTTGTGTTAAATCTTCAAAAATATGACGCGATCCGCGAATCCAATGTTCTAAAACAGTGGCATTAGATTCGAAAAAATCTCCTGATGTCATCATAAAATTTGCGAAACTTCCTTTTTCTAAGTTCCCAACTTTATCATTTTTTAATATTTGTGCAGGAACTGTTGTTAGGGCTTTTAAAGCTTCAGATTTACTCAAGCCATGTTCAATTGCACTTAAAATGTTTGTTTTAAAAGATTCGGGGGATTTTAAACCTTGCATGGTAATAGCAAAGGGAACCTCATTATTTTCCAATGCACTTAAATTAGCCGGTCTTTGATTCCATTCTCGCATGCTTTCTAGTTCAAGTCTGTCTGCTAAAAAAGGATCTTCAACGTCATAAGGTTTTGGGAAGTTGATGGGTATGATAAATGTCGCATTTGTATTTTTAACAGCTTCTATGCGTTCAAATTCATCACCACCGCCCAAAATGGTGTATTGAATGTCAAATTGATCGCCCACTTTGTCTGCACGAATGGCATTGGCACGGCTGCCCGCGGCGAATATTTGGGTTAAATTTGTGTTTTGATTGAACGCTTCAAGGGTAAGATCAGTTGTTTTAATATTTCCTTTTTTATACCAATCCGCATCGTAATACAATTGTCTTAACAACGCCATTGAACCCATGATAGAGGTTGGGTAAGCTTGTCTGGATTGTACGCTTCTGGATAGAGAAAGGTATTGTCCCGATTTATTTGATAGGATTCGCATGGCTTCGTCTCCATTGAGATCCAAGGCAATAAGTGCCCCAGTTCCCCTTACAACACCATCCTTTATATGGGTATTCACCAATCCAAACCCTTGCATTAAAAGCGCTTTCGCCGTTTTTTCATCAAACTCAAAATCAGAAATGGCATTTTGTTCAGCACGAATATGATCATTCCAATAAAAGCCCGATCGGTTTGAATCGTATTGCGTAGAACGTCCATAGCCAGGAGCAGGCTTTGCGTCCTTGATTCCATAAGTTGAGTACACGTCAATAAATGAAGGGTAAATATAATTTCCGCTTCCGTCAATAACATAACTGTTTTTGGGTAAATTCACAGATTGGCCACTTTCGACTACCAATCCATTTTGAATCAAAAGCGTTCCATTTTCAATCACATTATTATGATTCACGTAAATTTTAACATTGGTAATGGCAGTAAAGTTCTTGTTATTTGCTTTGACTCCATCATTTTTTGGGCGGTAGTCTTGTGCTACTGAAATAAGAGCAAAACAAAGACTCAAAAAAGTAAGTTTTAATTTCATTTTAATTTTTTTAGGGAGATAAATATACACATAAACTTTGATAGACTGCTAAATAACTGCTGAGGGTAGCTTGATAAAGTTAAAATCAATTCTTAGTTCATATAATTCACAACAAGTGCCACCACTTGGTTGTAACTTTCAATTCCCTGAGTTTGTTGGTTGGCTTTTAGAAAACCGCCATAAACACGTTTAAAAATTGGCTCTAGAGGGTTTTCAAATTGCGCCCATTGTTTTTCACGGTTTCTAAAGTCTTTTGTAATACCTGAATGTATATTATTGGTAAGCGCTTTAAAAGTTGTTTTGTCTCTCTTGTACAAATCCTTCAAACAATAGCGCAAGGCAAAAGTATAGGCCGCGTATCTAAAATAGGGATCTTTGTGATTGTAAGTCGCTAAAAAGGCTACAAAATTCGCTTCGCTTTCTGCGGCATAACCCAATTGGTGTGCTTGCTCGTGCGCCAATGTTAGCGGCATGGAATTTACAGGCGTTTTTGAATTGACTTGCGCCTCGTTTGTAAATGGATTTAAATAGCCACTAAAACCCATATAGGCCAGTGGTAAACTATAAAGCGATTGCTTTTGACTCGGCGTTTCGTAGGCCAAAAAAGGGTAGGATATTGACAGAGCCGTGTAACCTTGAGTTACTTTCTTACTTATTTTTTTAAAATTATAGGGGATTTCAAACTGTTTTGAGGGGTCTTTTGAAATTTCTGAATGGAGCTCATTAGAACGCACAATCAGCTTTTGAGTGACTTCAGTCAACGCTGTGGTTGTATATTCAGAATTTAGATTCAGGCGCTGCTCAATCGGCATCCTATAGTAGTTCAAGCCCCAAAGCAGGTGAAACATAAAATAGACTGAGGATGCGGCCACCATAATCCCTATCAAATCGTCCTTTAAGCGTAGTTGTTTGAATCCTTTTTTGATTAATTTATATGACCAACGAAGCATAAAAATTAAAGCCATGCTGTAAATAAGGTCTCCAACCGAAAAAGGCAGCCAACCAAAAACAAGACGGAATAGTTTCGAAATAAACGGGTAGAGCAGATTGCTGTAGTAGGTTTCTACAATTTGAGGATAATACGTCAAAAGCTTGAGCATTAAAATTTGGGGAAAAATACTAAAGGCCAGAAGCCATCGAAGTGCTTTAGACATAGATCAAATGTAGGAAATTTAATTTTGTTTTAGAGGATATGTGTACCTTTGCTAAACCAAAAAAAGTTTATGAATAAAGAAATCTTAAGTTTAGAGCCCCAAGCCATTTGGAAGCACTTTACCGCTTTAAATGCAGTCCCGCGTCCTTCAAAAAAAGAAGCGCGCGTCATTGCCTTTATGAAAGCATTTGGTGCAAGCTTGGATTTGGAAACTTATGAAGATGCTATTGGAAATGTAATCATTCGTAAACCTGCCACTCTAGGGATGGAGGACCGAAAAACAGTCGTATTGCAATCGCATTTAGACATGGTTCATCAAAAAAATGCAGCTACAGATTTTGATTTTTTAACCCAGGGAATTGAAATGTATATAGAAGGCGATTGGGTCAAAGCCAAAGGAACCACTCTTGGCGCAGACAATGGCTTGGGTGTGGCAACTATTATGGCAATTTTAGAAAGTAAAGACCTTCCACATCCCGCATTGGAAGCTTTATTTACCATTGACGAAGAAACTGGAATGACTGGTGCTATGGGGCTTCAACCCGGTGTTTTAAAAGGAGATATTCTTTTGAATTTAGACACTGAGGAAGACGATGAAATTGGTGTTGGTTGTGCAGGCGGAGTTGATGTCACTGCATCACGTACCTATATTGAAGAACCAACTGCTCAGGGGGTCGTTGGTTTTTTACTATCGGTCAAAGGCTTACAAGGTGGGCATTCTGGGATGGACATTCACAAAGGCTTTGGAAATGCCAATAAACTGATAAGCCGATTACTATACGATGGCTTCAATCTTTACGGATTGCGTGTTTCAAGAATGGACGGTGGAAGTCTTCGCAATGCGATTCCAAGAGAAAGTTCTGCAATTGTTGTAGTTGATACAGTACATAAAGCCGCTTTTGAAAATGCCACAGAGACTTTAATCGCTGCCATTGAAAAAGAATTCAAGGCCATTGAACCCGATCTCATCATCTCTCTAAATCCTTGTGATTTACCTGAAACAGTGATGGAATTAGGAGTACAACAACCTTTAATTAAAGCCTTAAATGTAGCCCACAATGGCGTTTTTCGCATGAGTCCAGATATTAAAAATTTGGTGGAAACCTCTAACAATGTAGCACGCATTCTTGTTGAAAAAGGCCAAATTCATATCGGCTGTTTAACGCGATCTTCTGTTGAAAGTTCCAAACAAGACTTAGCCCAAATCTTAAAAGCAACTTTTGAATTGGCAGGGTGTTCAGTTGAGTTTTCAGGCGCATACCCTGGCTGGACTCCAAATATGGAAGCGTCTATTTTGAAAGTATTGACCGATTTATACAAACAGATAAACAAATCAGAACCGCATGTTGCTGCTTGTCACGCAGGACTAGAATGTGGTATATTAGGAACTCATTATCCCGAAATGGAAATGATCAGTTTCGGACCCAACATCAAAGGGGCCCACTCCCCAGATGAAAGGGTGCAAATTTCTTCAGTTCAGAAATTTTGGGTGTTTGTCAAAGCCATTCTAGAAGCCATTCCGAAAGCTTAAAACCACTTCTTAGTCTTCAAGCATCTCAACAACAAACACCAAATCTGTATTGGGTTTTATCGGACCGCGACCATTCTCGCCATAGGCCAAGTAGGACGGCAGGTATAAAAACACTTTTTCTCCTTTAGTCATTCCGAAGACCCCTTCTTTAAATCCTGGAATCATTTGCGCATCGGCACTGTAGGACATGGGCATCGGATTGTACATTCCGCGTTGTTGTTTTTGTGCATCATAGGTGCCAAAATTTTCATCGACAGTTTTGACATTAGTGCCAAATAATTTTCCATCTGAAAAATAGCCTTCGTAAAATAATTTAACCTTAGCGCCTTGATTTGGCTTTTCACCATTACCTTCTTTAATGGTATAAACCAAAAGTCCAGAATCCGTTGCAGTTGCTTTGGATTTATAATCCTCAATCAATGGTAAAATTGCTCTTGCTGCTGCTGCAATTTTCTCTTCCGCCAGTTTCTTTTTAAGTTCCGCTTCTTTTCGCATTTCTTCTGCTTTCTTTTGTCGCTTCTCTTCTAGCAGAGGCAATTCTTTTTGCCATGTCTTAGCTGCATCATAGCCATTGGCTTTCATTCCTTGACGGATGATGTTTACCGTTGTAATGGTCACGTCTTCCAGCGGTTTATTATTTCCGGGGCTTACTTTTACATTAGAAATGGAATCTTGCACATTAATCCCTTTGACCACCTCCCCAAAAATGCTGTGTTTGTTGTCAAGCCAAGGCGTCGCTTTTTCCGTAATAAAAAATTGACTTCCATTGGTGGCAGGACCAGAATTTGCCATTGAAAGTATGCCGGGTTTGTCGTGTTTTAATGAGGCGTCAAATTCATCTCCAAAAGTATAGCCAGGACTTCCAGAACCGGTTCCAGTGCGATCCCCACCCTGAATCATAAATTTATCTATGACCCTGTGGAAAATCGTTCCATTGTAATAAGGAATTCCACGAAGGGAATCTGCCAATTTCGGATGTGTTCCTTCAGCAAGAGCAACAAAATTAGCCACCGTAAGAGGTGTTTTATCGTAAAACAAAGCGACGACCATGGTGTCTTTTGAAGTGACAAATTCGGCAAACAAGCCATTGCCAAGTTCTGGGTATTCGTTTTGACAGGATAATGTACTGAGTAATAAAGAGGTGCAAAGTAGGAGTGTGGTTGTTTTTGTAAGTTTTAGCATGATTTGTTTTTGTTGTTATTTTCGATGTATGTTGCGAACAGTTACTTGGTAGATTAAAGGTGTATCAGCCCCAATCTTATCTGTATCTCCGTAGTATCCATAGGCCAATTGTGAGGGAAAAATAAAAGTTATTTTCTCTCCTTTTTTCATCAGTTTTAAACCTTCTCTCAAGCCTGTAAATATTTCTTCTTCTTCTACGTAATAGTTTTTTTCTTGTGTTTCTTTGGGACTGTAAATCCAATTTCCATTTAAATCTTTTACCCAGTAACTGTAATAGACCCGATCTCCAAATTTAGGGGTGTATTCAGATTTTATATTTTTAATATCGTATTTGTACCAAAACCCATAACTGGAGCGTATGTAATTTTCTTTTGAGTTTGAAATGAAATTTTCAATTAGGGTGTATTCTTGGTTATTAATAGCTTTATTTGTCGCTATTGAAGTGTCCAAAAAACTACCAGTTTTGTATTGAATTGGTCGTCTGGCTTCGTTGGTTTGGCAAGCTATGAAAAGACTGAAAATTAGAAGGGATAACAGTTTTTTCATCATTCAAGATCAGAATTAAGGTTTACCACCAAAGCTTTAAATAAGTCAACAGTTGCTGCTAAGGAAAGATCACTTTTACCGCCTGCAGCATTGACATGGCCTCCACCATTAAAGTGTTCTCTTGCGATTTGATTTACATCAATAGCTCCTTTTGATCTCAGAGAAATTTTAATAATTTCGTCAGCGCTGTTTTCTATAAAAATGGCTGCTAATTTTACGCCTTTAACAGAGAGCCCATAATTTACCAATCCTTCTGTGTCTCCTTTTTGATAATTACAAGCGTCCAATTCGTCTTGAGACAGGGTGATATAGGCGGCATTAAAAGGTTTTAAAACCCTGAGATTGCTAAGGGCTATTCCCACAAGTTGAATGCGTTCAAACCGATTGGCATCGTATACCAAACTATGTATTTCAGAGTGCGCAATGCCAACTTCAATAAGATGGGCAACCACGCGATGGGTAGTGGCTGTGGTTTTAGGAAATCTAAAAGAGGCTGTATCGGTCATAATCCCCGTGTACAAAGCCGTCCCAATATCTTTATTCAATAATTCTAAATCGCCCAATTGCGCCATAAAATGATAAATCATTTCGGCCGTTGACCCCATATCTGTATCAGAACAGGTATAAGCTGCATAAGCTTCTGGGTGCTGGTGGTGGTCAATCATAATTTTTGGCGCTGTGTTGGCTTCCAAAACAGATATTAAATTCCCGCAACGGTGCAAGGCATTAAAATCCAGGGTGAAAACCAAATCTGCATTGTCAAATACGTTTTGAACAAGAGCTGAATCAAACTCAAAATTGAGAACTTCTGATGTCCCAGGAAGCCATTTTAAAAAAGCAGGGTAGTCGTTAGGCACAACAATGGTTGCTGAATGCCCTTTTTGAATCAAGTAGTGGTACAAACCTAAGGATGACCCAATGGCATCTCCATCCGGATTGACATGGGGAACAATCACCATATTTTTGGGCGATTTTAAGAGAGATTTTAAGGTTTCAAAACTTAGACTTTTCATAGGTCGTAAAGATACAATTTTTCTTAATAGTCCTACAACATGATTTTCATTTCAAAATCATTACTTTTGCAGCAATTAAATGAATCACATGACAAACAATAGAACTTTTACCATGTTAAAGCCCGACTCCATAGAGAAAGGCAACATCGGACCAATTTTAGAGAAAATTACAGCTTCTGGTTTTCGCATTGTAGCGATGAAACTTACACAGTTGACCATACCGGATGCCCAAGCGTTTTACGCTGTTCACAAAGACCGTCCATTTTTTGAAGATTTGGTGAGCTATATGACTTCTGGACCCATTGTGGCTGCCATTTTAGAAAAAGACAACGCAGTTGAAGATTTTAGAACCCTAATTGGTGCGACCAACCCTGCTGAAGCAGCAGAAGGTACCATTCGAAAAATGTTTGCAGAATCTATCAGCCAAAATGCAGTGCATGGAAGTGACAGTGACGAGAACGCCAGCATCGAAAGTGCTTTTCATTTTTCTGCGCGCGAGATGTTTTAATAAATCCAAAAAAACACAACTACAAACCACGCTTTTGGCGTGGTTTTTTTTAGGTCTTCAATAATTTCACAAAACAGTAAGAAACTTGAGATCATCTCAAAATGAGTTTGCTTACCACAGTTTTTCCCAATTCTTCATTGATAAGCGCTATGATTTTTTCTTTTCCATAACTCAGTTCTTGTCGCAATACAGAAGAGGAAAGGGATACATACAGCGTGCCTTTGTGTAATTTAAGGCTGTTGGTGTAGTTTTGAACGCCATTGCCCATGAGTTCTTGCCATGCCTTTTCCACGCGCACCATGTCCAGCCCTTTTTCTAATTTGCTGTTTTCTACAAAAGAGGCAAGAACATCTCCAATTTTTTGATGATCGTTGTGGCGTTTACTCATTGGCTTAAATCTAATGCTTCATAAGGTTTGTAATTGTAAACAAGTCCCGAATTACTTTTTATTACAAGTTTTTCTTTATTCGCTTCTAAAACTTCTTCGCGGAAACTTGTAGCGTTGTCAATATAGTTCAAAAATAAATCATTGTTTTGAATTTCTATTTTAAAATTTAAAACATCTTTAGAAGTTTCAAATGTGCCACTGAAATTGGGCTTTAATTTTTTTCGAAACCCTTTTAAATCTGCATTTATTTTAAAATAATCAATACCGCTGTTAATTTTAAAGGTTCTAAGCAGTTGGTTGTCTTTGTAAACACTTTCTATTTCCCAGTACCCTTCAATGAATTCAATGTGTTTATCAGGGTTCGATTTACAACCCATTGCCAACAAAACAATAAACAGCAATGTTTTTTTCATAATTTAAAAATCTCATAAGATTCATGAACACTTTGAACCACTTTTTCAGTTCGTTCCGCATGGGTATCAGAGATGAACAATTGCCCAAAATTGGCATCGTTCACTATTTTGATGATCCGCGCCACGCGATCGGCGTCTAATTTGTCAAAAATATCGTCTAACAACAATATAGGCGTATTGCCACTTTGGGATTTAAGCACTTCAAACTGAGCTAATTTTAAAGCAATCAAAAACGATTTTTGTTGGCCTTGGCTACCAAATTTTTTAATGGGGTAGTCCCCAATATGAAATTCGATATCGTCTTTATGTATTCCAACGCTAGTATATTGCAAGGCGCGGTCTTTGTTGATGCTTGTTTTTAAAAGATTTTCTAAGGGCTGTTCAGCAAGCTGGCTTTTGTATTGCAAACTGACCGCCTCATTTTGATTGCTGATGCGCTCGTACTGTTTCATAAATATAGGCGTAAAAATCTCTATAAAGGCCTGTCTTTTTAGATGAATTTGTGCGCCTAATTCACAGAGTTGATCGTTGTATACTTCTATTGTGTCAAGATCAAAAGTACGGCTGGAAGCAAAATGTTTTAACAGGGCATTGCGTTGGGCCAAAACGCGGTTGTATTGAATTAACTGTTCCAAATAACTTTTGTCACTCTGCGAAATCACCCCATCCATAAATTTTCGTCTTAAATCACTGCCTTCAGTGATTAAATCGCGGTCTGCTGGTGAAATGATAACCAGCGGTAAAAATCCAATGTGGTCGCTAAATCGTTTGTAGGCTTTGGCATTGCGTTTGATGACTTTTTTTTGGCCTTTTTTTAATGAAACAACTACTTTCTCATCTTTACCGTGTTTTAAATAACGGCCATCAACCACAAAAAATTCTGCGCCATGCTTGATGTTCTGTGAGGCAATGGGGTTGAAATAACTTTTGCCAAAAGACAGGTGGTAAATGGCGTCTAAAACATTGGTTTTTCCAATGCCGTTGGGACCGACAAAACAATTCACTTTTTGATTAAATTCGAAGGATTGTTGTTCGAAATTTTTATAATTGATAAGATTTATCGTCTTTAATCGCATTTGTAAAAGTAAAATATTTCGCACCAAACGCGATGAGCGTTCTTGGTTAATTGAGTTGCAAATTATTGAAAAATAACTAATAAAGTAGTATTTTTTATGGAATAAAATTATATTTTTGCCCTTCAGAATTTACAACATTATGGCAACGTATAAAAAACGCGGGGGTAAGCCCAAAACAAAGGTCGACATCCAACAGTCCATTGAGGACGAATCCACTACGGCTGAGGTTTTTAACACTTTAGACGAAGGTGTTTCAAAAACTGAACAATGGGTCATTGCCAAACAGAAATATATTTTCATCATCGTTGGCTTGGTCGCCGTTTTGATTTTAGGCTTTTTAGGATATGAAAAATACATCAAAGAACCAAACGAGCGCACTGCCATGAATGATATGTATACGGCTCAAACCTATTTTGATGAAGCCGTCTCTGCAACAGATAAAGATTCACTGTTTTCACTGTCTCTCAATGGCGATGGCGCTAAATACGGCATGTTGGATATTGCCGAAACCTATGCTGGCACAAAAGCTGGGAATTTGGCCAATTACTATGCAGGGATGGCCTATATGAACATGAAAGACTATGCCAGTGCTATTGAATACTTAAATGCTTTTGACTCTACAGACGATGTCTTAGGGCCCATAGCCAAAGGCGGTATTGGAGATGCTTTTGTTCAATTAGAACAATTGGAAGATGCTTATGATTATTATGTGCAAGCGGCTCAACTTAAAACCAATAATTATACCACTCCAATCTATCTTTATAAAGCCGGTGTGATTGGTCTTAAAGTTGGTAAAGCTAAAAAAGCACTAGATTATTTTGAATCTATAAAAACGGACTTCCCCGACAGTCCTGAAGCTAAAAACATTGATGTTTTTATTGGAAAAGCACAAGCTGCGATCAATTAAACCGCATGGCAACGGCTAACAAAAATTTATCTAATTACGACAAATCAGCACTTCCCAATGCTAAAGATTTTAAAATTGGCATTGTGGTTTCACAATGGAATGAGAAGGTTACCAATGGTCTCTTGAAAGGGGCTTTGGAAACGCTCGAGGACTGTGGCGTAATGCAAGGAAATATTTCAATCAAATACGTTCCTGGCAGTTTTGAATTGATTTATGGTGCCAAAGTTGTACAAGCCTCTGATGTGGATGTTGTTATTACCATTGGATGTGTTATTCAAGGGGAAACAAAGCATTTTGATTATGTTTGTCAAGGGGTTACTCAAGGTATTAAAGACCTCAATATCTTAAACGATGTCCCCGTTATATTTTGTTTATTAACCGATAATAACATGCAACAATCTTTAGATCGTAGTGGTGGTAAACTCGGAAATAAAGGGGTAGAGGCGGCCATTACTGCGCTTAAAATGGCGGCATTAAACAAGGGCCAATAAACCCTGTTTACAAATTTCTGATTGCTGGTTTTATTTCTGGTTAAATTTTAAGTATTTTTATTGCATTGCAAAGCAGTATGGGATTCCAATCGAAATTACAAACCAAATCAACCTCTCCTTTTAAATTTAAAAGGCAACGGCGTTCCTCATTTGTATCCTTGCCATTATTGTTTGTTTTGCTTCTATTAATTCTGATTGGCATTTATGTATTGTAACTTAAATTTGATTAAATAAGATGAGCTTATTTAAACTTAGAAAAAATAAAAAATTCAATTACGAACCGCGTTATTACAAGGGGAGTGGTAGTCCGTTTGAAATTAAGCATAAGTTTGAGGATGAGCGTGTTACAGTTGAAAAAGCAAATTTAAAACGAACTTTAACCAATGCTATAAATGATTTTAAAAACCGGGATCAAAAATCCACTAAAACCATTGCAATGATCGTTTTAATTTTGGTTTTTATTTTTTTGTTTATCATTGATTTTGACCTAACTATTTTTTTTAATTAATGGCGAATATCATTCAACTTCTTCCAGATCATGTGGCGAACCAAATTGCAGCCGGTGAGGTCGTTCAACGACCTGCTTCTGTGGTGAAAGAATTATTGGAAAATGCCATTGATGCCGGGGCCTCTCAAATTAAACTCATCATAAGGAATTCTGGTAAAACGCTTGTTCAAGTTATTGACAATGGTATGGGAATGGGTGCTTCGGATGCCCGACTCTGTTTTGAACGTCACGCTACTTCTAAAATAACCACTGCAGAAGATTTATTCTGTCTAAATACCAAGGGGTTTCGCGGTGAGGCTTTGGCCAGTATTGCGGCCATCGCCCATGTCGAATTAAAAACCAAATTAAGGGGCGAATCTTTGGGTACTGCGGTTAAAATTGAAGGCAGTAAGCTAAAGTCTGAGGACGTGGTTTCTACTTCTGAAGGGACCTCAGTAGCGGTTAAAAATTTATTCTTTAACATTCCCGCAAGGCGAAATTTTCTAAAGTCCGATTCTGTAGAGTTGAGGCATATTATGGATGAATTTCACAGGGTTGCCATGGCCCATCCACAAATCAATTTTTCCATGCATCACAATGACAATGATCTTTTTGATTTGAGATCAGAACCGTTTCGACAACGCATCATTCATATTTTTGGTGCTAAAATGAATGAAAAATTGGTGCCAGTGCAAGAGGACACCGAATTGTTGAAGATTTCTGGTTTTGTTGGAAAACCCGAATTTGCTAAAAAATCAAGAGGCGAACAGTTCTTCTTTGTCAACCATCGTTTTATTAAAAGTTCGTATTTAAACCACGCCATTTCATCTGCTTTTGAAGGCTTGCTACTCCCCAATAAATACCCGAGTTATTTTCTTAATCTTGAAGTAGATCCCAAAAGTATTGACATCAATATTCATCCTACCAAAACAGAAATTAAATTTGATGATGAACCCACTTTGTACGCCTTGCTGAGAGCCGCTGTAAAACACAGTCTAGGACAGTTTAGCATTGCACCCGCTTTGGATTTTGAAAGAGATCCATCTATGGATACGCCTTATGACCAAGACATGAACAAAGTGTCTTCACCAAAAGTAGAAGTAGATCCTTCTTTCAACCCTTTTAGAACTCAAACAAAAGCAGCTGCTAAAAGCAATGTTTATGATTGGGAAGGGCTATATGTGGGACTTGAATCAAAATCTAACTCTGATTTCAACCCCATTAGTGAAGCTCAATTTGAATCTGATGCGCTGCAATCCAGTATTTTTGAAAAATCGTCTATTAAAAGTACCCAAAGCACTTTTCAACTTCAAAATAAATACATTGTAGGCACCATAAAATCGGGACTTGTTGTTATTGATCAAAACCGAGCGCACGAACGCATTTTATACGAAGATTATCTCCAACAGATTACCTTAAAAGAACCGGTGAGTCAACAATTGTTGTTTCCTTTGCGATTGGAGTTTTCAACCCAGGAATTGGCGGTTGTAAAAAACATAGAGCCGCAACTTGTTCAAGCGGGATTCAAGTTTTCAGCTTTTGATTCGGAGGCCCTGGAACTTACGGCATTGCCTGTGGGCGTTCAAGACACATTTATTTCAAAGATTTTTGATCAATTGATTAGCGATGTTCAGAACGAAGTTCCAGATTTTAATTTTAGTCAAAGTGACTTATTGGCTAAATCTATCGCCAAAAGTCTAGCTACGAAAAATGGCAAAAAATTAAGTATACAAGAACAAGAATTTATAATCAACGCGCTTTTTGCATGTAAAGAGCCCACTGTCACCCCCTACAATAAAACCATTTTTATTACTCTTGATGGTTCTTATTTAGACTCCAAATTTAATTGATATGATGCGAATAACTCCTGCTGTTAAACACCTTTTAATCCTAAATGTTATCATTTTTGTTGGTACCGCTTTTTTGGGAAATAAGTATTTTTTTGACGGAATTTTAGCGCTTTATTATCCCATGAGTGGTGCTTTTGAGTTTTGGCAAATTGGCACCCATATGTTTATGCACGGTAATTTAACGCATCTTCTTTTCAATATGTTTGCTTTATGGATGTTTGGGACTGCGGTTGAACAACAGTTTGGACTTCGTAAATTTTTAATTTTTTATTTGAGTTGCGGTTTAGGTGCAGTTGCCTTGACCTTTTTTGTATACTTTATCCAGATTTATCCATTGATTGGTGCCTTGGAATCTAATGGCTTTTCTTACGATTTGATTCAAGAGCTTACAGCACTGAATATTTTAGAAGGAAATATGTTTAAAGGAGAACTTTTGGCAAATAAAATGCAAGTTGTATTGGAGTCTAATGGGATGTCTTTAAGTCAATTAGACAACACATCTTTTAAAGCCCTTTTTGATCTGAATGTTAAAAGCAATGGCGCCATGGTAGGGGCTTCAGGTGCTATTATGGGCATTTTAGTGGCCTTTGGCATGTTTAATCCCAACGCCGAATTGATGCTAATTTTCTTACCAATCCCAATTAAAGCCAAATACTTCATCCCTGGAATCATTGTATTAGATTTGATCTCTGCTACAACCGGTGTATCTTTCTTTAGCCCAAGTAATACGGCTTATATTGCGCACATTGGAGGCGCTGTCACAGGTTTTCTAATCATGTATTTTTGGAAAAAAAATCAATTTAATAAATACCGCTGGAATTAAATGACAACGCTTTACCAAGATCTTAAAGATAAATTAGCACGGCTTCACGTTCTAGAACAAATGATTGTGATCAACGCTCTGGTATTCCTTATCACCGGATTGTTAAGTTTGGTCATAAGCAATGGCCGCTTCTATGTTTTAGATTTCTTGTCCCTTTCAAATGATATTTGGGAGGTATTTTTAAATCCATGGACAATTATAACTTATGGCTTCTTGCACTACAGCCTTACTCATTTATTTTTTAATATGCTGGTCTTGTATATCTTGGCCAGAACTTTCGCAAACCTATACCGTCCTAGAATGGCCCTTAAGATTTATGTATTGGGAATTATTTCTGGTGCTGTTTTCTTTTCACTGGCTACAAGTCTATTTTCAGGCATTTTAAACATCAATGGACCCTTGGTAGGCGCTTCAGCAGGGGTGCGCGCTTGTATTATTTTTTTATGTGTTTATATGCCGGATAAATTGGTAGGCTTTTTTACCCTCCGCTTTAAACTTAAGTATTTGGGCATTGCCTTGATTGTTTTGGATTTACCAGGCTTACTTTCTGCCAATTCTGGTGGCACAGTCGCCCATATTGGAGGCTATGCTATGGGATTTTATTTTGCTTATCAATTGCAAAAAGGACGTGAAATTGGCCAATTTCTAGATAATATTTTGGATTATTTATCCAATAAAAAACGCCCATTGAAAACAGCCTACAGAAAAAAAACTAAAAAAGACACACCAAAACCAAAGAAAAACCAGAATGCTTTTACCCACCAAAAACAAATAGATTTAATTTTAGATAAGATTGGTAAGAGCGGTTATGAAAGTTTGACTCAAGAAGAGAAGGACTTTCTTTTTAGGGCTGGGAAAAAATAAACCCTTGAAACGTTTAAACTTTTTTGATAAACTTGTCTTTCTGCTTAATTCATTAGCAGCAACCCTACTTTTACTGTCTTATATTTTACCATTCCTACCCCCAAAGTCTTTTTCTGTCTTGGCAGTATTGAGTCTAGCGGTCCCTTTTCTACTGTTGTTAAATTTGATATTTTTTATCTATTGGCTGGCACAATTAAAGCGACAATTCATTTTATCTTTGTTTGTAATGGCCCTGGGCTATACGCATATAAAATCTTCTTTTAATTTCAATTCTAACGATAATTCTCAGGAAAAGGGCATCGAAATTATGAGTTACAATGTTCATTTATTAAACTTGTATAAATGGATCGACGCGGACGACATTCCAGAAAAAATTCATGATTTTATCATAAATCAAAGTCCTGCAATCGTGTGTATTCAAGAATATGAAAGCGGCATTGCGACAGATTTAAACTATCCGTATGTTTTTAGACCTCAATCCAACTCAAAATCCGAGCTTGTCATCTTTTCAAAGTATAAATTTGTGAATTCAGGGGTTATCAATTTTCCAAGTTCAGCCAACCGCGCTGTTTTTATAGATGTCAAAATAAAATCGGATACCCTTCGTATCTACAACTTACATTTACAGTCAACAGGAATTAATACAGATGTTAGAGCGCTGGACTCACAACAATCTGACCAGATGTTCAATCAATTGAGTTCTACTTTTACAGCCCAACAAGTTCAAGCGGAGCTCATGGCCACTCACATGCGCAAATCGCCTCACAAAATCGTTTTGTGTGGTGATTTCAATAACACCGCCCATTCCTATGTTTACAGGCTTTTAAAATCAAATTTAGAAGATACTTTTGAAGTTGCAGGTAATGGGTTTGGTGGCACCTATAATTTTGATTACTTCCCTTTGCGGATAGATTTTATTTTAACAGACCCCAGTATTGAGATTTTAAACTTCAAAAATTACGCTGTTGAATTTTCCGATCATTACCCAATATGCACGGCTTTAAAAATTAAGTAAGCATTAATGTTTTTCAGTACTGCTTTGTATTGGTGGGTGGTTTTTTAAATAGTTAAGCGTTTCAGGACCCATATTAAAAAGCAAATCTAATACACTAAGGTTCGAAATGTACCCATGTTTTGCTTGAAATACTTGTATGTAGGGTTTGGTTTGAATGGCCGCTGTTTTCCG
>CAJWNW010000017.1 GCA_913044085.1 uncultured Flavobacteriaceae bacterium
GGTAGAGCCATAAACTTTGTTTTTCTTTTATGACTTCTACCGGCATATCAAAACCACTGACTACATTATTCCATCTGTAGTTTAGCTTTCCTCCATCAATTCTATATTCTAGTACAGGAATTCGGACATCTCTTAAGTACTGATTAAAAAAGAATTTTAAATTCCATCCAATTTCTTTTGATAAAAAGGATTCAATTTGCAATGAGGTGACTGTTTGATGGTAAAATTCAGCATTCATTTTTCGAAGCATTTGTCGCCATTTTTCATCGTTTTTTGTCAATTGCCGCAGCATGTGAATCATATTGGCGCCTTTGTAGTACATATCTGAAGAGCCTTCATTATTTACATTGTAATCTCCAATCAAAGGCCGGTCATTTTGAATGCGCTTTCGCGTACCAATCACATAGGCCGCTGCAGCTTCTTTTCCGTAATAATAATCCAAGAATAGATTTTCAGTATAAGCTGTAAAACCTTCGTGAATCCACATGTCGGCAATGTCTTTGTTTGTAATGTTATTGGCAAACCACTCGTGCCCCGACTCGTGTACAATAATAAAATCAAATTTTAAGCCCCAACCAGTTCCCGATAAATCACGCCCTAAATAGCCGTTTTTAAATTGATTTCCATAGGTAACTGAACTTTGATGTTCCATTCCTAAATAAGGAACTTCTACCAATTTATAACTGTCCTCATAGAAAGGGTAGGGGCCCAACCAATATTCAAAGGCTTTCATCATTTTTGGGGCTTCCAAAAACTGTTTTTTTGCTTTTTCCAAGTGGGGTTTTAAAACATAATAATTCATATCTAAATTTCCTTTTTCACCTTCATATATCTCAGAAAAATTGACATAATCTCCAATGTTTATGTTAACGCCATAATTGTTTATTGGGTTTGAAACAACCCAAGTATAGCTTGCGGTACTGTCATGTTTTGAAATCTTAATTAAGCGTCCGTTTGATACGGCCATCAAATGTTTCGGCACATTGACACGAATTTTCATACTGTCTACCTCGTCGTACATATGGTCTTTGTTTGGCCACCATACACTAGCGCCAATTCCTTGGCAAGTGGTGGCAATAAAATCGATTCCATTTTGATCTTTTGTCCATGTGAAACCACCATCCCATGGCGGACGAACAGCAGCTTTGGGGCGGCCCTTAAAATGTACCGTAATGCTGTCAACACTGTTCTTTACTTGCGGGGATTCAATATTGATGTAATGCGCATTGCCATCATGGTCAATTTTAAGGGATTTCCCTTGCTGGGTTGCTTTGGTCAATTGCATTGGAATTTGCAAATCAATTTGCATTCTTTTATTTGATTCTAAAACTTTATAGTGAATGGTATTTTTACCATGTATCAATCTGCTGTTTGGATTTACAGTTACATCGAGATTGTAATATTTTAAATCCCACCAACTTCTCTCTTCAGTGATAGACCCACGAACGGTGTCTTGTCGTGTATATTCCTGTGCCAGTAGCTGCGATTGAACACAAAAAAAACAAATAAGAGTTAATATGTAGGTTTGTCTCACGGATGTACTATTTTATAAAAGATTCATTCTCTCTTTCAAAGATAGGTTTAATTTTCATTTTTGGATAAGAAAACACCCTCAACGATGTGAGGGCATTTCAACTAACCAACTAAGCTGCGTTTGCTTTTTTAAAAACAATACGCATTTTCTTTATTTACCTTGTCCGCAATGCTGCTTCTTAGGCCTGCAACATTAGGATAATGAGTGTAATTTGTAAAGCGTTTTAAGCCCATGAGCATCATGCGCTGCTCATCTCCTTCAACATAGGACACAATCCCGTTTTTTGCACTTTTTGTGATGATGTCAACTGCGTTATAAAGATAGAGTTGACTCATTTCAATTTGATGTATTTGAGACTTTGCTCCAAAACGGTGCATGTTTTTTTCTGTTCTTAAAATGGCTGATTCTGCCATATAGATTTCAATTAGAATATCCGCTGCACTGATAAGAAGTTGCTGGTGTTCCTCAATTTTAGGACCAAATTTCTGAATGCCTGTACCTGCTACCATCAAAAAAACTTTTTTAAGATTCTTTAGGATGGCCTTTTCTTGAGATAGTGGTGCGCTGTAGTCAGGTGTTTCAAAAGAAGGAATTCCCAAAAGCTCTTCTTGTACTTTCATGGCTGGCCCCAAGAGATCTACATGGCCTTTCATTGCTTTTTTAATCAGCATTCCAATGCTAATCATTCGGTTGATTTCATTAGTTCCTTCGTAAATTCTAGCAATTCTGGCATCTCTCCAAGCTGCTTCCATAGGTGTGTCTTTAGAAAAGCCCATGCCTCCAAAAATTTGGATGCCTTCGTCTGCACAGTTCTGAACATCTTCTGAAACCGCAACTTTTAATATGGAACATTCAATAGCGTATTCCTCAACACCTTTCAGTTCTGCTTCCTGATGTGTATTTCCACTTTCAATGCGCATGGCGATGCGGTCTTCAATATTTTTGGCCGCTCTGTAACTCGCCGATTCACAAACATAAGTGTTTGTGACCATTTCTGCCAATTTGTATTTAATAGCGCCAAATTCTGCAATAGGGGTATTAAATTGTTTTCGTGCATTGGCATACACAATCGCATCGGTTGTGATTCTGCGCTGCGAATCAATACAAGCAGCCGCTAATTTAATACGGCCTATATTGAGCGCATTCATGGCAATTTTAAATCCATTTTGACGCTCTGAAAGCATGTTTTCAACAGGCACCCTGGTATCGTTAAAAAAGACTTGACGTGTCGATGAGGCGTTGATTCCAAGTTTGTTTTCTTCTTCTCCTAAAACAATGCCGTTGGTAGGGTCATTTTCAACAATAAACCCAGTTATGTTTTGATCGTTCTCAATGCGTGCAAAAACTATAAAGACATTGCAAAATCCTGCATTGGAAATCCACATTTTTTGACCTGTTATACTGTAAAATTTACCATCCTCACTAAGGGCGGCTGTGGTCTTACCTGAATTGGCATCGCTACCTGCACCGGGCTCAGTAAGGCAATAGGCCCCAAACCACTCTCCAGAGGCCAGTTTTGGTACGTATTTTTGTTTTTGTGCTTCCGTACCATACAATGTGATGGGCATGGTTCCAATCCCGGTATGTGCGCCAAAGGCCGTACTGAAGGACCCAGTTCCACTAGATATATATTCACAAACAAGCATGGTGGAAACAAAGCCCATGTCTAAGCCTCCGTAGGCCTCAGGAACAGAAACACCAAGAAAACCCATTTCACCAGCTTTGCGCATGACTGCTTCGGTAAGCGCATAGTCCTTGGCCTCAAATCGGTCGCGTTTTGCAATGACTTCTCTTTCGTTAAACTCTTTAACGGCCTCTTTCATCATCTGTTGTTCTTCAGAAAAATCTTCAGGCGTAAATACACTGTCATATTCACTTTCTTTGACTAAAAATTGTCCGCCTCTTAATATTTCTTTGACTTCCATAGGTATAAAATTTGAGTATTTTTTAATTTAAAAATTCGAAAATTCCACAAGCGCCTTGACCGGTTCCAACACACATGGTTACAGCGCCGAATTTTGATGCCATTTCTCGATTGCGCATTTCATCAAATAACTGAACTGATAATTTTGCACCTGTACAGCCTAAGGGGTGACCAAGGGCAATCGCGCCTCCATTTACATTGATAAGTTCTGGATTTAAATCTAGTTCTCGAATCACGGCCAAGGATTGAGACGCAAAGGCTTCATTGAGTTCAATAAGTTCAAGCTCCGATTGCTGCAAGCCGGCCTGTTTAAGCGCCTTTGGAATGGCTTTAACGGGGCCGATACCCATAATTCTTGGTTCTACTCCCGCCACGGCATAGCTCACCAAACGGGCAATGGGCTCTAAATTGAGTTCTTTTACCATGCTTTCACTTACAACCATTACAAATGCGGCGCCATCACTCATTTGAGATGAATTTCCTGCAGTTACACTTCCTCCTTGTGCAAAGACTGCGCGGAGTTTTGCCAAGGCCTCTAAATTTGTACCTTTTCTCGGTCCTTCGTCTTTATTGACTGTATAGTTTTTTGTGGCTTTTTTCCCAGACTCATTTATATAAGTTTGTTGTACTTCAATGGGTACTATTTGATCCTGAAATCGATCTTCAGCTTGTGCTTTCACTGCTTTCATATGAGAATTATATGCAAATGCATCTTGATCTTCTCTAGAAATTTTAAACTCATTTGCTACGGCTTCGGCTGTATTGCCCATCCCCCAATAATAATCTTCATGACCTGCATTGATAGTGTCGTAGTTGAGCTCGGGCTTAAAACCTGTCATGGGAACAGCACTCATGCTTTCAGCTCCGCCCGCAATGATACAATTGGCCATGCCGGCTTGAATTTTTGCCACGGCCAATCCAATAGTTTCCAGTCCAGATGAACAAAAGCGGTTGACGGTGACACCGGGAACATCTACACTGTCAAGTCCAATGAGTGATATAAACCGGGCCATATTTAATCCTTGTGCCCCTTCTGGCATTGCATTTCCAACAATGACATCATCGATGCGGGACACTTCCAAATTGGGAAGTTCTTTCATCATATGTTGGATGGTTTCCGCCCCGAGTTCATCGGCTCTTTTAAATCGAAAGACCCCTTTTGGGGCTTTCCCAACGGCGGTTCTGTAGGCTTTAACTATATAGGCTTGCTTCATTTTTTAATTTCTAAGTGGTTTCCCCGTTTTTAACATGTGTTGGATGCGTTCTAATGTTTTGCGTTCCGTGCATAAACTTAAAAACGCTTCTCGTTCAATATCTAATAAATATTGCTCTGTGACCAGGCTGGGCTCCGATAAATCCCCACCAGCCATAACATAGGCTAGTTTATTCGCAATTTTTTGATCGTGTTCGCTTATGTAATTACTGGCTTGCATGGAATCGGTTCCAACAAGGAACATCCCAAGTGCCTGTTTTCCTAAAACTTTGATATCTTTTCGCTTTACCGGTTGGCTATAGCCTTGCGCTGCCATTAATTTTGCATGGGCTTTTGCTGTAGCAATTTGACGGTCTTTATTGACAATGACGCTGTCTTTTCCGTGTTTGAAAATTCCCAGGTCAAAAGCTTCATATGCAGAAGTGGCTACTTTTGCCATTCCAATGGTCAAGAAATATTCTTGGAGAATATTGAGTTCAACATCATTTTTACGAAAGGAGTCTGAAGCTCGCATGGCCATTTCTTTAGAACCGCCTCCGCCGGGAATCAATCCGACACCAAATTCAACCAAACCGATATAAGTTTCTGCAGCGGCCACCACTTTGTCTGCGTGTAGTGATAATTCACAACCGCCTCCTAAAGTCATACCGTGTGGCGCCGCAATGGTAGGGATAGAGGAGTAGCGCATGCGCATCATGGTGTCCTGAAAATATTTAATAGCAGCATTGAGTTCATCGTATTCTTGTTCTACCGCCATCATAAAAATCATACCAATATTAGCGCCTACTGAAAAGTTAGCCCCTTGGTTTCCAATAACCAATCCGTCAAAATTTTGCTCTGCCAAATCCACCGCTTTGTTGAGTCCTGATAAAACATCTCCACCAATTGTATTCATTTTGGAGCGGAATTCACAATTGAGGATGCCATCTCCTAAATCTTCAATAACCACACCTGCATTTTTAAAGACTTCATTTGATTTACGAATGTTATCTAAAATAATAAAGGCTTCTTGCCCTGGAATTTTAAGTTGTTTTTTTGTTGAAATATCGAATGCGAATGTGGCGCCATTTTCAACAGTATAAAAGCTGTTATTTCCTGAAGCAACCATATCAAAAACCCATTGCGCAGCGGTTAATCCTTCCGCTTTAATGAGCGCCAATCCTTTTTCTACACCAACAGCATCCCAAATTTGGAAAGGACCGTGTTCCCAACCAAAACCGGCTTTCATCGCATCGTCAATTTTAAAAAGTTCTTCTGAAATTTCAGGAATTCTGTTCGAAACATAAGCAAACATCGCGGCAAAATTTTTGCGGTAGAATTCTCCAGCCTTGTCTTTACCATCCACCAATACTTTAAAGCGATCGATCACATTGTCAATTGATTTTGTCAGTTCAAGCGTTGCAAACTTCGATCGTTTTTTATCTCTGTACTCCAGCGTGTTTAGGTCTAAAACACGAATTATTTTCCCTTCTTTTTTATAAAAGCCTTGTCCGGATTTACTGCCCAACCACTTATTTTCCATCATTTGAGTAATGAAGTCCGGCAACTTGAATAAATCGTGTGCTTCGTCTTTTGGGCAATTTTCATAAATACCATTGGCGACATGGACTAAGGTGTCTAAACCTACTACATCTACGGTTCTAAAGGTGGCAGATTTTGGACGTCCAATCACAGGACCTGTAAGTTTGTCAATTTCTTCTACAGTAAGGCCCAATGCTTTCACTTGGTGAAATAAACTTTGAATTCCAAAGATCCCGATGCGGTTTCCAATAAAAGCGGGAGTATCTTTTGCAACCACAGAAGTTTTACCTAAAAATTGTTCGCCATAAGCATTTAAAAAGTCAAGCACTTCAAGGTCTGTTTTTGGACCCGGAATGATTTCAAAAAGTTTTAAATAGCGCGCTGGATTAAAGAAGTGGGTTCCGCAAAAATGCTTTTGAAAGTCTTCACTGCGTCCTTCACTCATAAATTTGATTGGAATCCCAGATGTGTTGGAGGTAATAAGGGTTCCTGGACTGCGGTATTTTTCTAGGGCTTCAAAGACTTGTTTTTTGACATCCAAGCGTTCCACCACAACTTCCATGATCCAGTCCACATCTTTTACTTTAGAAATATCATCCTCTAAATTACCGGTATTGATACGTTGGGTAAATTTTGGACTGTAGATCGGATTTGGTTTAGACTTTAGGGCATTTTTTAAAGCCGTATTTACAATTCGGTTTCTCACGACTTTATCTTGAAGGCTCAATCCTTGTGCTTTTTCTTTGTCATTGAGTGTTTTGGGTACAATGTCTAATAAAAGAACTTCCACGCCGATGTTTGCAAAATGACAAGCGATCCCACTTCCCATAATTCCAGACCCGATTATTGCAATCTTATTAATTCTTCTTTTTTTCATAGATTGTTAGAGCTTTAAAATATTTTTTTTTCATGAATAAGTTGTAAAATTATCTCTGAAACATCAAAAAAATGATTCAATTTCTCAGGGCCAATTTCTGTTTTTATTTTGTTGTTGAACATAAAAACACGTTGTCTTGAGTCTTCTCTTTTTTCCAATCCCAGGGTCGTCAAATTGATAAGAACACCGCGTCCATCTTCTGGATTTGGGCTTCGCTTTATCAAACGCTTTGACTCTAATGTTTTTAAAATTCTTGAAAGACTTGTTGATTCCATGCCCATTTTTGGACCTAAGGAAGTAGAGGGGGTCCCTTTTTTTGGATCTATGCTTAACAATGTAAAAGCTGTGGCCATGGTTGCTTCAAATTTAGAGGCTTCTTCATTGTACATTTTTTGTACGGCAAGCCAGGTTGTTCGCAAGACGTAATCTATTGTTTTTTCTTTCATATCTAATTGGTTGCTCAAATATATAAAATTTTATTATGCATGCATAGTAAAATATAAAAAAATTATGCATGCATAGTATATATAAGAAAATAAAAGAGAATTAACTAAGACTAAAGTTGAAAAAGGGGGTTAGTTGTAGATGTTTTCTACCAAGGAACTATAGATTTTAAGAATGACACTGCGTTTCATTTTCATAGTAGGGGTTAGATGTCCAGCATCTATCGACCAAGTATCTGGGGTCAATTCAAATTTTTTAATTTGTTCCCATTTCCCAAATCGAAGGTTGCAATTATCAACTTCTTTTTGAATACGCTCTTGAACTTCTCTAGAAGCAATCATTGAGTGGTTTGTTTTATCGATATTGAAACCTTTTCTAGAGATCCATTCGGCGACAAATTCAAAGTTAAGTTGAATCAATGCTGCAGGCATTTTTTGATTTTCTCCAATAACCATCACTTGTTCTATAAAATTTGATTCTTTGAGCGCATTTTCAATAAGGGTTGGGATGATGTATTTACCTCCCGAAGTTTTGAACATTTCTTTTTTACGCCCCGTAATTTTTAAAAATCCGTCAGTATCAATCTCTCCTTTGTCTCCTGTATGAAAGTAATCGCCAGTCATTACGGCTGCAGTGCGTTCAGGATCTTTGTAATAGCCCATCATGACATTTGGTCCCTTGACAAGCACCTCACCGTCTTCAGCAATTTTCACCTCTACGTTAGAAATGGGCTTTCCAACCGAACCAATTTTAAAAAATTTATTGGCCAACATTCCCACTGTCACAACTGGTGAAGTTTCTGTCAAGCCATAGCCTTCCATAACCATCATGCCAGAAGCACAGAATATTCTAGAAAGACGTGGATGTAAAGCAGCACTTCCAGAAACCATGGTTTGTAATTCTCCACCAAGCGCAGCTTTCCATTTACTAAAAATAAGTTTTCGAGCAATTTTAAGCTGGAATTCATACCACCATCCATTGACACCATAAGGTTCGTAGCGCTCTCCAAGTGCAACGGCCCAAAAGAATAAATTTTTCTTAATTCCTTTAAGTTCTGATCCTTTGGCGTAAATCTTATTAAATACTTTTTCAAGTAGTCTGGGAACCACGCTCATGAGATTTGGTTTTATCTCTTGTGCATTGGCACCTATAGTCTCTAAACTTTCGGCAAAATAGACCGTCACGCCAGCATGTTGGTAAATATAAATCAGCACCCGTTCAAAAATATGGCAAAGCGGCAAAAAGCTCAAGACACGAGATGAGCCTTCGATGAGAGGGAGTCTTGGTATACTAGCCAAAACGTTTTGTACAATGTTGCTGTGAGATAGCATGACTCCTTTTGGTTTTCCAGTAGTTCCAGAAGTATATATAATGGTGGCTAGGTCGGTTTCTTTAACCTCTTTTTTACGGGCTTCCACCTCATTTTGAGTTGAGGTATCTTGACCCATTTCTAAAAGTACGCTGTAGTTTTTACAGTCTTTTAATTTATCAAAACTATAAACATCTTTTAGTTCTGTGTTGGCCTTGACTTTTAAAACCTTATCTAGTACGTCTTGATCAGATACAAAGCAATAAGTGGCTTGGCTGTGGTTTAAAACATATTCGTAATCATCTGATGAAATGGTTGGATATATGGGAATATTTTGTGCGCCTACTTGTAAAATTCCAATATCAACAATGCACCACTCTGTGCGGTTTGTTGAAGATATGACTGCAATTTTATCATTTTTTTGAACCCCTAATTTTAGTAAGGCACGGCTAAGGGCGTTGGCTTTGTCAAGGTACTCTTTGGTAGAGGTGTTGACCCATTCTCCATTTTTTTTACTAACCAAAGCGACCTCCAGATTGTGTGCCTCTAATTGGTGGTAAGGAAAATCAAATAGCCGTTTTATGTCCAGCATTTTTTAAGCTTTAGTTACTATGCAAAATAGGGATTTTTGAAAACTTAACAAATAAGATCTAAAAAATTATGATTCTTGTAAACTAATGTTTAAAAATCTAAGATTTTTGTGTTGTATGTATCAATCCAGTGAAAAGCATTTTGAAAAGCTTCTAACCATGGGGATGCCGCATCGTTTCTTTCTGAAGGATAATAAGCCCAATTCCAAGGGAAAATAGAGCGTTCGATATGGGGCATGGTCACTAAGTGTCTACCTGTTGAATCACACATCATTGCGGTGTTGTAATCCGAGCCATTGGGATTGTGTGGGTAGTCATGGTATGCATATTTTCCTACAATATTATACTTTGATTCTTCATAGGGCAATGCAAATTTTCCTTCTCCGTGTGAAATCCAAACTCCAAGGGTTGCGCCTTCAAGGGTTCCTAACATAACAGAATTATTTTTTTGTATCGTGACAGAAGTGAAAGCACTTTCGTGTTTTTGAGAGTTGTTGTAGGTCATTTTACCATGCTTTTCGTGCTCGGGGTTGATGAGGTCTAGTTCCATCCAAAGTTGACATCCGTTACAGATTCCAACAGAGAGCGTATCTTTTCGATTAAAGAATTTTTGCAGGGCTTTTTTTGCCTTTTCATTGTATTTAAAGGCACCGGCCCAACCTTTTGCAGATCCTAAAACATCACTATTGCTAAAACCGCCCACAGCGCCTATAAATTGAATATCTTCTAAAGTTTCACGTCCCGAAATTAAATCGGTCATGTGTACATCTCTCACTTCAAATCCAGCCAAGTGCATGGCGTTGGCCATTTCTCGCTCCGAGTTACTACCTTTTTCTCTAATAATAGCGGCTTTTGGTTTTACTTTGTGGTCATTAACTTCAGGGATTTTCCCATTGAAACTCACAGGAAAGCGATAGTTTAGAGTTTGTTTTTTGTAGTTGTTATAACGGGTTTTAGCAAGTCCATTAGCGGTTTGTTTGGCATCTAATAGATAGGAAGTTTCGTACCAAAAATCTCTATAGGTTTCAATGTTTAAATTAAATTCAGCTTGATGATTTTTTAGCTTTAGCGTTCCAGTTACTGAAATGCTTCCAATGCGCAGTGCATCAATTCCATTAGATTTGAAAATCGTCTCAACAGAAGTATCTTTGGCTTGAAAAACAATTCCAGAGTTTTCAGAAAATAAGACTTTGACTGTATCTGCCTCTCCAAGGGATGTTAAATCAATTTCAGCGCCTAAACCATTGTCTGAAAAACACAATTCTAACAAAGTTGTAATCAATCCTCCAGAAGCAATGTCATGTCCAGCCACAATTTGTTTGTTTTGAATCAAATGCTGCAGGGTGTTAAAAACACTTTTAACGTATTCAGCACTTTTTACTTTGGGCGTTTGCTGTCCAATACTGTTAAGTATCTGCGCAAATGAACTGCCTCCCAATTTGAAGTTATCCTGAGAAATGTTGATATAATATACAGGGCCTTGGTTGGTTTTAAATAATGGTTCTACAACTTTGGAAATTCCATTGCAATGGGCTGCCGCAGATATGACAACGGTACCTGGTGAAAGTACATCGCCTTCGGGATATTTTTGCTTCATTGAAAGAGAATCTTTTCCGGTTGGAACATTAATGCCTAATGCAATTGCAAATTCTGAAATACCTCTAACCGCTTCGTAGAGTCGGGCATCTTCCCCAGGGTTTTTACAGGGCCACATCCAATTTGCTGATAAAGACACGCTTTTAAGACCGTTTTCCAACGGCGCCCATATGATATTGGTTAAAGCTTCAGTAATGGCATTTCTACTGCCAGCAATGGGGTCTATGAGTGCTGAAATGGGCGCATGTCCTATGCTGGTCGCCACGCCATGTTCACTTTTGTAATCCAAGGCCATGACCCCTACATTGTTAAGCGGGAGTTGTAAAGGCCCTACACACTGCTGTTTGGCGACTTTACCACCAACACAGCGATCCACTTTATTGGTAAGCCAATCTTTGCAAGCAACAGCTTCTAATTTCAACAATTGCTCAAGATATGATTCGAGCTGCATTTGGTCATATGAAATGGCCTTATAATTTTTTTCTAATCTCTGGTCTTTTAAAATGGTTTTTGGAGAACTCCCAAACATATCTTCTAGGTTGAGATCCATAGGCTTATTGCCATTTTTTTCAGATTGAAATACAAAACGATGGTCATTGGTTACGGTCCCAACATTGTAAATAGGGGAGCGCTCTCGTGCTGCAATTTTATGAAGTGTTTCAAGATGTTTTTCAGCAATGACCAGGCCCATGCGTTCTTGGGATTCATTTCCGACAAGTTCCTTGTCTGAAAGCGTGGGATCTCCAATAGGCAGAGCGTCTAAATTTATATGCCCTCCAGTATCTTCAACAAGTTCCGACAAGCAATTGAGGTGCCCTCCAGCCCCGTGGTCGTGAATAGAAACAATAAAATTCTCCTCGCTTTCTACCATTCCGCGAATCGCGTTGGCAGCGCGTTTTTGCATTTCTGGATTGGAGCGTTGAACAGCGTTGAGCTCAATACCTGAGGAAAATTCGCCTGTATCTGCTGAAGAAACAGCCGCACCACCCATACCAATTCTATAGTTATCACCCCCTAAAATCACTATTTGATCGTCTTTTTTAGGAATGTCTTTAAGTGCTTGATCGGCTTTTCCATAACCAATTCCACCCGCCTGCATGATGACCTTGTCAAAGCCTAAACGATCGGCGTCTTCAGTGTGTTCAAAAGTGAGTACAGAACCACAAATAAGCGGTTGCCCAAATTTATTTCCAAAATCGGAGGCACCATTGGAAGCCTTAATTAAAATATCCATGGGTGTTTGGTATAGCCATGGCCGCGCTTTAAATCCATTTTCCCAAGGACGGTTATTCAATAAACGGGAATAAGAGGTCATATAAACGGCTGTTCCAGCAAGCGGTAGAGAGCCTTTGCCTCCAGCAAGACGGTCTCTAATTTCTCCACCAGATCCCGTCGCAGCCCCGTTAAAAGGCTCTACAGTTGTCGGAAAGTTGTGAGTTTCAGCTTTAAGCGATATGACAGACTCAAAATCTTTTGTGGTGTATGTATCTGGCACATCCGCTCTTTTTGGTGCAAATTGCTCTACTATGGGCCCTTTGATGAAAGCCACATTGTCTTTGTAGGCCGAAACGATATTGTCAGGACTTTGCTTGGAAGTTTCTTTAATCATTTTGAAAAGGGAAGTGGGTTGTTCCTTACCATCAATTATAAAAGTCCCATTGAATATTTTATGCCGACAGTGTTCGGAATTTACCTGTGAGAATCCAAAAACTTCAGAGTCGGTGAGAGGACGCCCAATCTTATCACTTACTTTTTCTAGGTAATCAATTTCTTCATGACTCAAAGACAAGCCCTCTTGTATATTATAGGCCTCAATGTCTTCAATTTCTAGTATGGGATCTGGGGTAATTTGAATGTCAAAAATACCCTGATTCAAAGCTTTAAATTTTTCAGATATCATTGGATCAAATCCTTTGCTTACCTCACTTACGGCTTTAAATTTTTCGATTCTTATAATTCCATTAATTCCCATGTTTTGAGTAATTTCCACGGCATTGGTACTCCAGGGGGTCACCATGGCCGCTCGCGGTCCAATAAACGATCCTTGAATGTCAATCGTGTCGATTTTTGGCTGGTCTGCAAAAAGCCAAGAAAGTTTTACAATGGTGTCTTTAGTGAGTGCTTCTGGTCCCTGTACGGCAAATACGCTGTTTTGAGCGTCTCCAAAGAAGTGAATCATGTCGTTTTAATTGTAGATTGTGAATCTCTACAAAATTAATTTTTTTAGGAGGAAATACGCGCCTTTTTAGAAGTGATTTTTAAGGATTATCCACAAGTTTTAAACAGTTAAATTTTAAAATATTAAAACCTCTTATTGTTTGATTATTTTTCGCGTCCAAGACTTTCTTATTGTGTGTAATTGAACAATATAAATTCCTGAATTTAGACTACTAATTGGAAGTGGGTTTGTTCCAGGATTCAGGCTGTAATTAAATACTTTTTTCCCTGTAAGATTGTAAATTTCAAGATTTACTTTTTCTAAAACATCAATAAAAAGTGTGTTTCCTGTCAAGGGATTGGGGTATAATTTTATAGCATCATTTGCAATTTGAGATATACCAAGTGTTTGGGTGTGTGACCCTAAATCTTCACAGGTATTAATATCATCATAAATTGTCCATTCATTGATATTGAATATTGAGGAGCCCGCGGCCACATCCGCATTTCGAACCAGTGTTATATTTTTTGCATAGTCACTATCGTCCCCAAGCGTTCCTAGGATGTCAATAAGGACTCCATTTTTAAATAAGCCAATGACATCGTTCCCATTGAAGCCGTTAATACTGTTGTTTAAATCGTCTTCTACATCAGTGCAAACAGCAGCGCTACCATGCATAATGACATAAACCCCTGTGTTCGCAATGCTTGCATTGTTCGGAAAACTGTAGCTGTTGGAATTCCATGTACTGCTGCCATTTGAGCTTAGCTTCAATTCATAATTTGACAAATTGATGGTGGAGCCTGAAAAATTAGCAATTTCTAAAGCCTTGTTAAAACTGCTACCTTCCATGTATTCTGAAAAAAATAGATCTGCACTGCCACTGCTGCCACTTGTCGTGGTGTCACAAGCTTCATTGGATGGCAGGGAGCTGTTGTTGCTGCTGTCTATTGCAACCACTGTATAGCAGTAATTCGTTTCTGGACTCAACCCGATGATTGTTGTATAGGTTGTATTCACATTGGTGTAATAACTACCGTCTTTATAAATATCATAGCCACTTAACCCCACATTATCTGTTGAGGGAATCCAATTTAAATCAATGCTGGTTGCCGTTGGATTTGAAGCCACTAAGTTAGATGGTGCTGTGGGGGCCTCACTATCGTCTTCTGCGTTCCAAACGGCATTGACATATTCGGGGTGGTCCACAAAAGGGTTGCGATTACCTTGATGATCGTAGTAAATAGCATCATTGCGGTCTATTTCTTTCTGAGATACAGGGTCTAAGTTGTGCCATTCCAGTAATATATTTAAAAAAACCGTTTCAAAAACCTGATCACTACTGCCATTAAACATGGCATAACTGCTCCAATTTGAAATTTGATTCTGGTAGCGTGTTGCAAAATAAAAATGAATGCGGGCAATGTCTCCTTTGAATTCATCTATGGGTTCAAACACAGTTCCAGAATAACCACTCGAATAGCCACTATTGAGGTTGTCTCCTAATTTAGACCCGTTTTGTGTCGGATTTGAAATGCCAGATTGCGAGGCCAGGTTGTTGTTATCTACACGTCCCATCGGAAAGTTACCACGAAATCCGTTGACCCTTCCATCAGTTGGTAACAGGGAGTGAGCATCTCCTTGCATTGGAGTATTTTCATTAAAAACGGATTTTGGAATGATGTGTTCTTTGTTGTAGCAATCGCCCTCATCAGAGTAGTTTCCACATTCATCGTTGAAAGGTGTAAAATTATAGGGATCTTGGCCATCAGGGTTTTCTGAGTAGATATCTAATATGGTGTTATTATTTTCGTAATAATTATCTAAGTCATAATTTCTAAAAAACCCATCAATAGCACTGTAGCCTTGGTCATTTTGTTGATTGATAATATTATATAGTTGGGTTTTTAAAACGTACCCATTACCAGTTGCATTGTTGTAATAACCATTTGGAATTTGTGAAAATCCAAGATTAGTGTAAAGGACCGAAAAAAGTATGTAGTAATATTTCATTGAATTGGTTTTTCAAGAAGCGCCATATAAAAACCATCATATCCACTCTTGTGTGCAAATATTTTTTTTTCTTTGATTAATTTAAATTGTCTACCTTCTTCAGATGCTATAAATTTAGCTATTTGTTCTTGGTTTTCAGACGGCAACACAGAACAAGTTGCATACACCATTTTCCCACCAGGTTTTAATATCTTAGAATAGTCTTGTAATATGTGTTGTTGAGTTTTTTTTATTTTATCTAAAAATTCAGGTTTTAACTTCCATTTAGAATCTGGATTTCGACGTAAAACGCCCAAGCCAGAGCAGGGGGCGTCAATGAGCAAGCGATCAGCTTTTTCTTTAAGTTTTTTTATGGGTTTGGTAGAGTTGATTAACCTTAAATCAATGTTGTGTGCCCCATTTCGTTTGGCCCTCACTTTTAATTTTTTGAGTTTACTTTCGTAAATATCCATAGCAATGAGCGATCCTTTATTTTGCATCAATGTAGAAAGGTGTAGGGTCTTGCCACCAGCACCAGCACAAACATCCACCACTTTCATACCTGGAGCTACCTCCAAAAAATCAGCCACCAATTGAGAGGAGGCATCTTGCACTTCAAACCAACCCATTTTAAAAGCTTCGGTTTTAAAGACGTTGGTACGTTCCACTAGTTTTAAAGCATTTGGGTAGCCTTTAATCTCTACGGTTTCAATATGCTCCGCACCTAGTTTAAGTTGAAGCTCTGTTTTAGTGGTTTTTAGTGTGTTTACCCTCAATATCACATCTGCTTGTTCGTTTTGTTTTGCCAGTTCTTTGGACCAAACGCTTTCCCCCAATTCTTTGATACCCAACGCATCTATCCAGTCTGGAATCGATTCCTTAATTTTTCGAATTTTACAGGCTTCATCAAAGCGGCCTTTAATTTTTCTAGTTGGTGTGTTTTCAAAATATTTCCAGTCAGGCAATTTAATACCCCTAAGGGTCGCCCATACTGCAAAAAGCCGCCAAGCATCATCTCTACTGAAAGGTTCTTTAACTTCGGCAATTTCCGCGTAAAGCCTTTTCCAACGAACAATGTCGTAGGTGGTTTCTGCCACAAAACCACGATCGCGGCTGCCCCAACGTTTATCGCGTTTTAAAAGGGCTTGAATAACTTTATCGGCATATTTATTATCGTTGAAAACTTCAAGGACACCATCAATGATTGCAAAGCATAAATTTCTGTGTAAACGCATCAATTTTTTCTTAGAATTACAAAGTTACACTTAATAAATGGTTTCTCGAAAAGCAAAGGATTTGTTTCTAAATTAAACTTAGATATTTTTTTAGAAATCAGTTCTTTTATTAATCCAAAGACTGCATTAACACCAATTTGTGATACATGCCTTTTTTATCTAAAAGTTCTTGATGCTTGCCTTGTTCTACAATTTCCCCTTGTTTCATTACAATGATTTGGTCAGCATTTTGAATGGTAGACAATCGGTGTGCAATGACTATAGAGGTGCGATTTTTCATCATATTTTCAAGCGCTTCTTGAACCAAGCGCTCACTTTCAGTATCCAATGCGGATGTCGCCTCGTCTAAAATCATAATGGGTGCGTTTTTAAGCACGGCCCTTGCAATACTTAAGCGCTGTTTTTGACCTCCTGAGAGACTGTTTCCAGCATCTCCAATGTTTGAATCAATTCCTCCTGGTAATTCTTTTACAAATTCCCAAGCATTGGCAACTTTAAGTGCCTCAATAATTTCATCATTTGTAGCATTTTCGTTTCCTATAAGTAAGTTGTTTTTGATACTATTATTAAATAAAATGGAATCTTGAGTCATCAGTCCAATTTGAGACCTTAAAGATTTTTTTGTAAACTTTTTTATATCGATACCATCAATTTCAATGCTACCTTCATTGACATCGTAAAAACGTGTCAAAAGATTGGTAATGGTAGATTTTCCACTCCCTGATTGCCCCACCAAGGCTACCGTCTGACCTTTTTTGACAGAGATGGAGAAATCATTTAAAACATTTTCTTTTTCGTATTTAAAAACTATGTTTTTGAGGGCAATCGATATGTTGAATTCTGATAAAAATTTTGCGTTTTCTTCATCCGACATGCTATCTTCACTCTCTAATACTTCAAATACACGGTCGGCAGCTGCAATGCCATTCTTCACTTTATAAGAGGCTTTACTGATGGCTTTTGCAGGCGTTAATATGCCGTAGGCAAGTCCCATAAATCCAATAAATGTAGTGCCTTCAATTGCTTTTTCAATCAATACCAGTTTACCGCCATACCACAACAGTGCTGCAATGGTTACAATCCCTAGAAATTCGCTCAAAGGCCCTGCTAAGTTGTTTTTATTTCCAATCTTATTGATCAATCTTAAAATCCGGTCTGCAGAGTTTGAAAAACGCTGTTTAAAGCTTGCTTCTGCATTATAGCTTTTTACAATTTTTAGTCCTGATAATGTTTCTTCTACAGTAGAAATAAGCAACCCTGATTCCTCTTGTGCTTTGAGGGATTGTCGTTTTAAACGTTTTCCGATGTTGGAAATTAAAAATCCAGAAATAGGAATAAAAAGCAGTACAAAAAGTGAAAGTTGCCAACTTAAGGTAAACATAACAATAAGTGAAAAAACGATTGTTAATGGCTCTCTTACAATGAGTTCTAAAATGATAAAAAAAGAATTTTGCATTTCATTAATATCTCCTAATATTCGCGCCATGATATCTCCTTTTTTTCTTTTAGCGTAAAAGCTAACAGGGAGTTCTACAATATGTTTGTACATATGTTTTCTTAAATCTGTTAAAATCCCATTCTTTAAATACATGACATGTTGCATGGAAAGGTATCCAAAAAGATTTTTTAGAAAAAATGTTGCCACCACAACACCCACCACAATCAGCAATGCCATTTGACCATTGCCTGCATCTAATAGTGCGGTGATTTTAAAGTTTAAGCTGTCATTAGCATAGTTCTTAAGGTCTCCAATGCCGTTCCAGACGGGTGCTTTTGTGACTTTCTGAGTTTTGTCAAATAACACATTGAGCATGGGAATTAATGAAACAAAGGCAAGGGTCCCAAAAAGCGCGTACAGTAGGTTGAATAAAATATTTAAAACAACATGTTTTTTGTAGTTTTTTATAAAAGGCCATAATTGTAGAAGAATTTTTTTCATCTTATTCCAAATTCATTGCTTTTAAAATTTTATTAATTTTCACTTCTAGTTCTGATTCTGTTGACTCAAATTCTGAAGCAACTTTTAGCGCTTTATTAACACTGATATAATATTTAATTTTTGGCTCTGTTCCACTGGGCCTCAAAGCAATTCTACTGCCGTCATCTGTAGTAAAAATAAGAACATTTGCTTTTGGAATACTTATAGCTGAAGAAGTGTTTGTTGTGGCGTCATATGATATTGAAGATTGGTAATCTTCAATTTTTATAACGCTTGAACCATTAATTTCAAGTGGTGGAGATGTTCGGGCTTCATCCATTATTTTTTGAATTTCTTGGGCACCACTTTTTCCTTTTTTAGTGATTGAAATAAGCCGCTCCTTAAAAAAGCCATGCGTGGCGTATAAATCAATTAGTTGATCAAAAAAAGAACTGCCTTTAGCCTTGGCCAAGGTTGCAATTTCACAAGCGAGAAGGGTAGAAGTAACCGCATCTTTGTCACGTACAAAGTCTCCAACCATAAATCCAAAGCTTTCTTCACCACCGCCAATAAAATCCATATTTGGGTATTCTTCTATCATCTTGGCAATCCATTTAAAGCCAGTAAGTCCAATTTTACAGTCCACATTGTAAGCGGCAGTTAACTTTGGAAGCATCGGGGTTGAGACAATGGTAGAGCCCACAAATTGATTGCCGTTAATTTTTCCATCTTTTTTCCATTGGTCCAATAAAAACTTTGTCATCAGCACCATGGTTTGATTACCATTTAAAAGCGTCAGTTCTCCCGATATATTTCGAACGGCTATACCCAGGCGATCACAATCAGGATCGGTTCCAATAACAATATCTGCATTGACTTTTTTAGCCAATTCTAAGGCCATTTTGAGGGCTTCTGGTTCTTCAGGATTGGGGGATTTAACCGTTGGGAAGTCCCCGTCAGGAAGCGCTTGCTCTTTAACAATGTGTACGTTTTTGTAACCTGCTCTTTTAAGGGTTTCGGGAACGGATGTAATTGAAGTGCCGTGAAGCGATGTAAAAACAATACTTAATTCGTCTCTATTTTCTAATGAGTTTTGCTTGAGCACACCATTTTCAACGGCTGCTTCTATAAAAGCATCATCAACATTAGAACCAATCTTATGAATTAAAGCATCATTTGCTTCAAAATTTATGTCTTTATAGTCTAAGTTGTTTATAACTGTTATGATTGCTTTATCGTGTGGGGGCACCAGTTGTCCTCCATCCTTCCAATAGACTTTATAACCATTGTATTCTGGCGGATTGTGAGAAGCTGTCAAGACAATTCCACATTGACAATTCAAATGTTTGACGGCAAATGATAATTCCGGGGTGGCTCTAAGATCTTCAAATAAAAAAACTTCAATATCATTGGCTGAAAATACGTCTGCTACAATTTTCGCAAAAGATTTACTATTGTGCCTACAGTCATAGGCGATGGCTACTTTTAATTTTTCTTCAGTACATAATTGCTTCAAATAATCAGAAAGGCCTTGGGTATTTCTCCCCAATGTGTACTTGTTAATTCGGTTGGTGCCAACCCCCATAACGCCACGCATTCCACCAGTTCCGAATTCTAAGTCTTTATAAAATCGATCTTCTAATTCTTCGGGATTTTCCTGAAGTTTGGTGATTTCATCTTTCGTCTCTTGGTCAAAAAAATCTTGTTGCCAATTTGAAATTTTGGATTGTATTTCTGAACTAAGGGATGATACCATTGGTTATTTTTTGCAAATTTAGTTATTTACAGAACTAAAGTGGTTTGTTTCACAAGATTATTTAGTTGTTGTATCTTCAGATATGTGGTAGCGCTCTTTATGGCTTCTCGATTGTAAAATAATTTCACCCAAAAACCCAGCCACAAAGAATTGGGTTCCAATAATCATTGTTGTCAAGGCAATAAAAAATTCAGGCCGCTCAGAAATTAAACGTCCAGAGGGGTTGAAGTATAATTTATCGACCCCTAGATAGGCTGCAAAAGTAAACCCAATGATGAGCATTAATACTCCAAGGAATCCAAAAAAGTGCATTGGGCGTTTCCCAAACCTTGAAGTAAACCATATTGTAATCAAGTCCAAAAAGCCATTTATAAATCGTTCCATACCAAATTTTGTTTTGCCGTGTTTTCTAGGCTGATGTGCCACTATTTTCTCTGAAATATTTTTAAATCCAGCATTCGCTGCCAAAACGGGAATATAGCGGTGCATTTCTCCGTAAACTTCAATGGTTTTAATCACGTCTTTTTTGTAGGCCTTTAATCCGCAATTAAAATCGTTGAGCGCGATTCCTGATACTTTTCTAGCGGCCCAATTAAATAACTTAGAGGGTAAATTTTTAGCGAAATACCGGTCATAACGTTTTTTCTTCCAACCCGATACCACATCATATTTATTGTTTTTAATCATATTAAAGAGGCCAGGAATTTCCTCAGGACTGTCTTGTAAATCTGCATCCATAGTA
>CAJWNW010000018.1 GCA_913044085.1 uncultured Flavobacteriaceae bacterium
GCCCTGTGATTTTATTTGATTATCCTGCCAACATTAAGGCTTTCTACATGCGATTAAATGAAGACGGAAAAACAGTTCGCGCGATGGATATTTTATTTCCAGGGATTGGTGAAATTGTTGGAGGATCGCAACGTGAAGAACGCTTGGAAGTCCTCAAAGAGAAAATGGCTGCACTGGATATCCCTAAAGATGAACTTTGGTGGTATTTGGATCTTAGGACTTATGGAACGGCAGTGCATTCTGGCTTTGGCCTTGGTTTTGAGCGTCTAGTAATGTTTGCCACTGGAATGGGTAATATTAGGGATGTCATTCCTTACCCTAGAACTCCTCAAAATGCTGAGTTTTAAATAAAAACGGCAGCATAAAAATTAAATAATATTGGATTTTAAAAATCTAAATTGTTTTTTTTAAATTTATGCAAACCCAAATGCGCAATGCTAAAGCAACATTTACACTTTAAGCTCTCACAAAAACTATCTCCTCAACAGATTCAGTTGATGAAACTTGTTCAATTGCCGACGCAAGCTTTTGAAGAACGTATCAAACAAGAACTTGAAGAGAACCTAGCACTTGAGCGGGGTAAAGAGAATGCTACAGAAGAATTTGAAGAGGGTTACTCAAACGAAGAATTTGATGACAATACCCAAATAAATACAGAAGATATAAATGTCGATGATTACCTAAGTGACGATGAAATCCCGAACTACAGATTACATGCTAATAACTACAGCTCCGATCAAGACGACAAGTCCATTCCTTACGCCTCTGGAAGCTCATTTACACAGCAACTTACAGACCAACTTAACACCTATCGGCTTGAAGAACAAGATTATTTAATTGCTAAATTTCTCATTGGAAGTATTGATGACAGCGGCTATATGCGCCGTTCCCTATTAGATTTAACTGATGATTTGGCTTTTACACAGAATATATATACAGATGTTGAAACCATTGAAAAAGTGCTCAAATTAGTTCAGCAATTGGACCCAGCAGGCGTTGGCGCTAGAGACTTGCAAGAGTGCCTTTTAATTCAATTACAAAGAAAAGTACAAACCCCACAAACGGAATTGGCAGGTCTCATTGTTGAAAAAACATTTGAAAAATTTACCAAAAAGCATTATTTAAAACTTCAGAAAAAGTTTAATATCACAGAAAATCAACTCAAAGATGCCATTCAAGAAATTGAACGCTTAAATCCCAAGCCGGGGAGTTCTTTTTCAAACAATCTTCGGTCTGTTGAACATGTGGTGCCAGATTTTACAATTAGAATTATTGATGGAGAGTTAAGCCTGACGCTGAACGCCCGAAACGCACCGGAACTCCACATTTCAAAATCTTACAGTGAAATGCTTTTGGGATACAAAGCTTCAAAAGAAAAGTCAAAAGCACAAAAAGAGGCGGTACAATTCATCAAGCAAAAACTAGATGCTGCAAAATGGTTTATTGATGCAATTCGCCAACGCCAACAAACACTTTATGTGACAATGAGCGCCATCATGCAATATCAGAAAGCGTATTTTTTATCTGGGGACGAAGAGCAACTGCGTCCCATGATTTTAAAGGATATTGCAGATGAAATTGAAATGGATATTTCGACCGTTTCTAGAGTAGCCAACAGTAAGTACGTCAATACACCCTATGGGACCAAACTCATTAAAGAATTTTTTAGTGAGTCCATGACAAACGACCAAGGCGAGGAGGTTTCTACCAGAGAAATTAAAAGCATTTTAAAGACCGTTATTGTAGAAGAGGATAAGAAAAAACCGCTTACCGATGAAAAGCTTGCTAAAATACTCAAAGAAAAAGGCTACCCCATTGCCCGTAGAACGGTTGCCAAGTACAGAGAAAAACTAGAGTTTCCTGTGGCAAGACTTCGCAAAGAAATTTAAATTATACTTTTTTAATCACATTGGTAACAATGCCCCAAATAACAAAGTCATTTTCGGTTGTTATCTTTATGGGTTTGTACTGTTTATTTTCGGGCTGTAACCAAACTTCATCGCCTTCAACTTTTAGGCGTTTGACGGTAAACTCTCCGTCTAAAAAACAAACAGCAATCCTATTATGAGCGGGCGAAAGGCTTCGGTCGATAACCAAAAGGTCATTGTCGTTAAGGCCTGCATCAATCATAGATTGCCCACTCACTCGTGCAAAAAAGGTAGCCTCTTTGTTTTTAATAAGCTCCGAGTCTAATGACAGCCGTTCTTGCTTAAAGTCATCCGCTGGGGAGGGGAATCCCGCAGAAATACCCGTATCAAAGTAAATGGCACCCAGACTATTGTCTGGCGGCCTTGGAATAAAAAAGGTCAGCGCTTGCTGTGGGTTTTTTGACATCGAACAGTAATTATATCGTTTAAATTGGTGGTGTACTGTGGAGATAAATGCGCCTGCCGCATTTTCCATGTACGGGCTAAATCTTGATTGGCTAATTTTAATTTGGGTGCTGCATATTTTTTGTTGATGTGGTCTATGGCAGACATTAAAGGTTGGTGGCGGGCATCTTCATGGTCAAACAGCTGTATTTGACGGTTATAGGTGGGTACAATCCCCGTTAAGATAACCCCCGCTTTTTTATAGTGAATACCTTTTTTATAAATAGAAGTAATGGCTTTAACAGCGCTAGAACTTAGAACCAAACTCGAATTTGTTGGAAACGGAATACTGACCATTCGGCTGGCGCGGTATTGCGGAAACTGTGTTTTAAACCGATCGTTGCGTAAAAATACAACCAACACATGACAGCTTGACTTTTGTCGGCGAAGTTTTTCGGCGCAACTGCTGGCAAATGTAGAAATACGCTCCTTTAGATCGGCGAGCTCTGTAAGGGTTGTTTCAAAGCTTCGTGTGGTGGCAATGGCGCGTTTGGTTTTTACTTGTTCCATCTCAATTTTAGAGATGCCCTCTAGATCTTTTTTAAGTTTCCATTCGGTAATAGAAAACGATTGCCTTACCCATAAATCCGGAAGCTGAACAAAATCAAAAGCCGTTTTACATTGCTTCTGCGCCAAGCGCTTGTGCAAGGCGTAGCCGATGCCCCAAACCTTTTCAATTGGAGTCCATTTCAATGCCTTAAGGCGCTTCGCTTCAGTATCAATGACATAAACGCCACCCGTTTCCTTTGGAAATTTACGTGCAATCTTATTGGCCACTTTGGCAAGGGCTTTGGTAGGTGCAATGCCTACGCAGGTTGGAATGCCTGTCCATTTTAAAATCCGCTTGCGAATGGAGCCTCCATAAGAATTCAAATCGTAATTATCAAAGCCTTGAAAGTGGAGAAAAGCCTCATCAATACTGTAAACCTCTACCTCCGGCGTGAACTGTTCTAAAATCCGCATAACGCGGCTGCTCATATCGCCGTACAAAGCATAATTTGAAGAAAACACTTGTACTTTATTCGTTTTAAAAAAGGATTTGTATTTGAACGCTGGTGCACCCATGGGAAGCCCTAAAACCTTGGCTTCATCGCTGCGCGCAATCACGCAACCATCATTATTGGATAAAACAGCCACAGGCCTCCCCTTTAAGCTGGGGTTAAAAACCCGTTCACAAGACGCATAAAAATTATTACAATCGACCAAAGCAAACATGTTCTAAAGGTACCGCATTTCTGTTTTTTTTAAGCAAAAATTGTAATTTATTTTAATTCGCAAAGCCTCACCTTGGGTCTAAATTTTTAGTGCAATTTAATTGATTTTTGTGCGCTGTAGTGTTGGATTTATATACCTTTGACGTGCAAACAAAAACCAATTAAAATGAAAATTAGATTTAAGCTATTTACCATTTTGGTGCTTTTTTTAATGAAGCATGGTCTTGCACAAATGGTGCAGCCTTTAGATTCCATTACCATAAAATCTTCAAGAATTGATTTGCCCTTTAAGCAAAATTCAAGAACCATCAGTATTATAACATCAGAAACAATAAACGAAAGTCCTGCTACAAATTTAGTAGAGCTGCTGCAGCAAGAAGCAGGTATCGATGTTCGCCGTCAAGGCATTTATGGCATGCAATCTGATCTGTACGTTCGAGGTGGTAGTTTTGATCAAACACTGCTACTAATAGATGGTATTAAAGTGGAGGATCCACAAACAGGCCACCACACTTTAAACATTGCATTGCCATTGGAGGTCATCAAGCGCATTGAAATTATCAAAGGCCCTGCCGCAAGAATTTTCGGACAAAATGCCTTTACCGGAGCCATTAATATTGTGACAAAATCAAATGATTCTATAAAAAATAACGCTGGATTTCAACTGGGCTCTTACAACCAGCAACATGCCGCCGCCACCTTGGGAACTAGGGTGGGAAATACCAACCTTATGGGGCATGCATCAGTCAACAGTTCAGAGGGATATCGCTATAATACCGATTTTAACAACCAAAACTTCTTTGTAAAAAGCAGTTTCAATACAGCGGTAAACCCCATTGAGGTCCTTGCCACCTTTTCAGAAAGAAAGTTCGGAGGGAATCAATTTTATGCCATTGATGCCAAAGAACAATACGAGGAAACCCAAAGTAGCTTGGTTGGGGTTTCAACAACATTACAAAAGGGCAATTTGAAACTCAGCCCACAGCTGTATTGGAAGCGGAATCAAGATATGTATCTCTACATTAGAAACAACCCTTCTGTCTATAGAAATTTACACATTTCTAACAAAATAGGCGGGCAAATCAATGCCGCTTATAGCTCAAATATTGGTGTAACAGGCTTCGGGATTGATCTTGCCAAAGTAGAAATGGAAAGCAACCGATTGGGGCATAGAAATCGCTGGATGGGCACGCTTTTTGTCGAACATCGCTTTTCCTTTTTAGACAATGCACTCGACGTGACGCCAGGGGTGTCCGTTGGCTATTTGTCAGACTTTGAGACCAATGCTTTCCCAGGGATTGATATTGGATATACAATCAACGAACACTTTAGGGTCTATACCAATGCAGGCTACACCTACCGCACCCCAACCTACAACGATCTTTACTATGTAGGCAGTAGAGATGAGGGCAATGAAAACTTAGTGCCAGAAGAGGCAATTTCCCAAGAGCTTGGTTTGAAATATTTTGGAGATAAAATGAGTACAACTATTGCATTTTTTAATAGGGATTCAGATAATTTAATAGATTATACCAAAGACAATGAGGAGGATAAATGGAAGTCCAATAACTTGACAAGTTTGAATACAAGAGGGGTTGAAGTTCAACTATCGGCTCCCTTTAAATTGGGGCAGTACAACCAAAGCTTTAACCTGGGATACACCCACTTAAATGAGGATTTAAAAGTGGTTCGTGCTAACTTTTCAAAATACATTATTAATTCCCTTAACCACCATCTTACGGCGCGCCTAAAATCACAGTTTACTAAAAACTTAACGCACAGTTTTGTCTATAAATATGCGGAGCGGGCTACAGGGGAGAGCTACAGTGTGGTAGATGCACAGCTTAAATTACTAATTCCTGGTCTAGAACTGACTGTTACGGCAAATAATATTTTTAATACCGATTATGTCGAAACGGGCATTGTACCAATGCCAAAAGGCAACGTGTTATTTGGCATTCGGGGCTTTTTCTAAACCAAAATTTTTGGATTAGCTCATTAAGAAGTGTATTTTTAAAAAAAATTATAATATGAAAAATAATTCTGAAATAATGTCTGAGGCTAGGGCTGCACTCAATGGGAAATGGCCTTTTGCTATTGGAACTTTTTTTGTGATGTCTTTAATTCTAATTGGCGCATCATTGATACCAATTGCAGGAACAATTTTATCTTTATTAATCACTGGGCCATTGGTAGTAGGCGCTGCTTTTGTAGGTTTAAAAATTTACAAAAATGAGGCTGCTGAAACAAATGATTTGTTCTTTGCCTTTAATCATTCTTTTACAAATTCCGTCTTGGCTTACTTGCTTGTAGCGGCATTCATTTTGTTGAGATTCCTATTGCTTATTGTACCTGGAATAATTGCTGCCTTGGCGTATTCACAAACGTATTTTATTTTAGCAGAAAACCCATCGATGGATGCTCACGATGCCATACTAAAAAGCAAGAAAATGATGATGGGATATAAATGGCAGTACTTTAATATTGTGGTGAGATTATTCGGGCTTGGAATTTTATGTTTGCTTACCCTTGGTATTGGTTTCCTATGGTTGGTCCCGTATCAATATGTGGTTTATGCCAAATTTTATGAGGAACTTAAATCGGTAAATGCTTAATATTTTACTATTTAAAAACTTGATTTACTTTTTCGTATACCATAGAAGACTCCCAGCCACGGCGTAAAAGAAAATCGGCTAATTTTTTCTTTTTTTTGAGAGCTGATACCCCTGTAATTGAGGCGGCTCTTTTATGTGCTAAACTTTCGAAAGTATCCTTATAAGCTGCGTCCGAGATTTGTTTTAATGCTTTATCAATGAGATATTTTGAAATGTTTCGCTGCTTTAGTTCAGAGATGAGTCTGTGCCTTCCCCACTTTTTGATTTTAAATTTTCCCCGAACAAAAGCCAAGGCGAAACGTTCTTCATTTAAATAATCTCCGTCAATTAAGGCCATTATAATTTGATTAGAAGCTTCAGAAATCACCCGCATTTCTTTTAATTTTTGTTCTACTTCTTTGTGACAACGATCTTGATAGCTACAGTATTTTTGAATTTTCGAAAGAGCTTCGTCAACAGTATATGATTTCTTAGAATTGAACATTAATTCTTGTATGTAATCGCAAAAATTAAATGGGTTCCAGGGCCACTTATTCCGGAAGCAAATGGGCGATAACCTTCGTTAGAAATGTTCTCTAAAGCGCTCACAAAAGAAAGGGTCTCGGTAAATTGGTATTGTGCTCTTATATTAAAAGTCATCCATGCGGGGGCATATGGATTGCCATTGGCATCAATAGCAAACAAGTGGTTTGAAAGTTCATGAGAGATGTCTTTATAGGTCAAACCAGTGCTGTAATTAATAAAGCCATCTAAGGTAATATTTTTGTGTTTCCAAAGAAGATGCGCATTCCCAAAAGCAGGGGCTACATGTCGTACAGGAACTTCTGTATTATGAGTATTTTTTTGGCGGCCTTTTGTAAGACTAAATTGAGATGTAATTTCTATATCTTTAGTGAGCTGTGCTTGAAAGCCTGCTTCAAATCCATAGATATTGGCCTGCGAGTTATTTTGTACCGCCTGCACATTGCTGGATAAGCCGTCATAATTAATTTCTGTAACCCCATTAATGTTGAAATCATCTCTTGTCATGGCGTTGTCCAGATGCGTATAATAGACCGACAAATCCAACACTGCTAAATCGTTAAAATTAATTATAAGACCCAATTCACCTCCATAGGCATGCTCTGGCTTGAGTTGATTGTTAGGGACCACAACACTACCAGGTTCAGAGTCAAAAACCTTTGCAATATCATCAATATTTGGTGCTCTAAAAGCAGTGGTTAGATTGAACTTGCACAAAAAGGTTTGGCTTTGTTGCCAAGTAAAACCTGCGGTTCCTGTCAATGCATTATTCTTTAAATTAGCTGTTGTAAATGGGAGATCGTAAAATTCATTATTAGTTGTTAAATCTGTCGCGATAGAAACGTCATTGTAGCGAATCCCTGATTGAAATGTTAATTTTGACGAGGGCTTGTACTTGAAGCTCAGATAACTTGCGAAACTTGACCATTGAGCCCCGTCTGGATAACGAGACGCAATATGTTGGATGCTATTGGTTTCAATTTCTTTAGAAATCCCTACAGAGCCAATTTTATTATAAATAAATTCTGCCCCGTACGATAAGTTAGACACATCTGATAATGATTTTTCTAAATCTAAGTTCAAAGACAGGGCGTCAACCGTTTCTGTCCTAGTTTTCCGATCGTTGGCCTCAAATTTTCGGCTGATTCGACTTTCTTCAAAATTTTGATAAGCCATGCCGGCCTTTATTTTGTCATAAAATGGGGAACGGCTACTGAGTTTTGTCAATTGAAGGTTGGCTAAAAGCCATTGTTGAGGGCCATAATTCCATTCAGAAAATTGTAATGCATTAGGATTGTCTGATTGCATAAGTGTCAGGCGGTCGTAACGCGGTATGTTTGAGGTAGTTGCGAAATGAAGGCCCAAGTCAAATGTGAGGTTTTCATTGGCCTTGTAATGAATTTTTTGAGCGGCATTAAATTGACTAAAACTTGTTCCCTTTTGTAACAAAGGTTCGTGATTGGGTATTAGTATATCCTGACCATTGCGCTGACTCACATAAAAGGGTGTTAAATAGGCATCATTGCTGGTTTTACCCATTTTTAAATCTCCAAAATCAGAAAAGCTAAGACTTGAACTAAGCCCCCATTTTTTTAAGCCCAGATTCAATCCAAACTGCAGCGTCCTTTCATTGTTAGCAGAGGCATAACGCAAATTACTTTTGGCGGAAATTTCGGAGGTTCCTGATTCTGAAATCCTTGGAGTCGTCGTATAAAAATTCATGACTCCACCAATCGCATCACTCCCATAAATAACAGATCCTGCACCCAGAATAACTTCGGTTTTTTGAATGTTAAAAGGGTTTATGGATATTATATTTTGAACATTCCCACTCCTGAAAATTGCATTATTTAATCGGACACCATCCACCGTAATTAATACACGATTTGTAGAAAATCCACGAATCATGGGGCTGCCACCTCCCAATTGACTTTTTTGAATAAAAACCCGGCCAGTATTAGCCAGTAAATCTGCGGACGTTTGAGGGTTTGCCAGTTCAATATCGTTTGCGTTGAGGGTTATAATCTTTTGTGGAACTTCTTTTTTACTTTGCTCGAACTTCGAGGCTGAAATCACAATTTCATTCAAATCTGTTGCTTTGGGTGCTAAGAAAATGGTGTCATTAAGCTTGGACTTGAGGCCAGATTTTGTTCGGTAAGATAGATGCTGAAAGTAGATGCGTTCAAAACTTTGAAAGCGTACAATAGAGGCTTTACCATCTAAGTTAGAAATGTTTGTTTTGGTCTTAACTAAATTATAAACAACGACTCCCGGGATAGGTTCTAAGCTTGTGGCATCAACTACCACAACCCTCTGTGCAGATACACTACAAATAAAAAAGCCTACAAAAAAAGTGTAAAAATACTTTATCATTAATTAAATACTTGGTTTAAAATGACAAGAGATTTTGGAGACTTGAAGCCTTGCAAATGTAATTTAAAATACAGTAAAATCATATTTAACAACTCTTGCTTTTGAGCAGAATTCATTGGTTCACTTTTGTAGTTATCAAATTCCATACCTAAAATTGAATTAAACAAGTATAATTTAGAACCAGAAATACAATAACGGCCTGAGCTTTTGGCTTGATAGAGCCCTGCTTCTAAGTTAAAGAAGGGAAGGGAAGGTTTGGAAAGTTCAGGATAAACTCCGACGTATTTTGTCAGCCCCATTAAAAATTGATGGTGGAAAATACTATTACAATCAACCGTGTCGAACCAAAGCAGTGCCGTTTCGATATAGTTGTACAAGCCTTCATTGGGGGCTTCTTCTTTGAGCACCATCGTTAATATTTCTGCTAAAAAAATGACAACCGTTGATTTTAAAATGTCTGTATGCAAAGCGCTGTATGCTTGCTGTAAACGGACATTTTTGATATAATGTAAATCCTTGTTATTTTTGTAATAAATTTCCAGCTGAAGCAAGGAAAGTGGTTGAAAATAAGCGGGCTTTATTTTTGTCTTTTTTGAAGAAAAGGCCCCTTTTACTAAAAAGGAAACCACGCCATTGGAAGCTGTATAGGCCCTAACAATAAGATCGTGGTCTTTGTATTTTAACTTAGACAGAATAACCGCTTTTGTAGAAATAATCATTGGCGAATCAGCATAATCTTTAAAACTTTGGTTTCCAGATTGTCCAAATCTGAAATAAGTACTACATAAACTCCAGAAGCGACGGTGTGATTGGCTAGGTTTTTGCCGTTCCAATAAGCCGTTCCTCCATCAATTTCTAAGTTATAACCTTTGAAGCGTAAATTGGTATTGGACTGGGCTTCGGCCACTAAGTTCCCCGTAACATCTGTTATTTTAATATTGACATTTTCGCTCAGGTTTTTAATCTTTACTTTATCAATATTCAAATTAAACCCTGGCCTAACGGGATTGGGGTAAGCATAGGCTTCATCAAGCGAATTTGATGGACCTGATCCTCCCGCATTGAAAGCCACCAAGCCCCTATTGGTGCCAAAATAAATTTTACCATTATTATCATTTTGAACCATTGTTGTGACAGTGTTTGATGGCAGCGGGGAATTGTCTTCTGTAAAATGATAAATGGTGTTTTGCCCATCTGAGCTTAAGTAAAAAACACCCGAGTCTGACGTCGATACCCATTTGTTGTTAGACCCATCAACAATAATTTTGGTTATGAACTGTAGTTCCAAGAGTTCTTTGGGGAGCCCATCTTCCAAAATAATAATTGGTGAGGTTGTCAAAACTTCATCTGAAAAAAAATTATTAGTATTATAAAAAACTCTCAACCCTTTTTGGGTGCCAATCCACAAAATATTGTTATTGTCTAAGGCCAGGGCACTGATTTCATTTGTAGGTAAATTTGCCACTTCCTCACCCTTTATTTGCTTTATGAGATTTCCGTTTTCATTAAATCCTATAACACCATTGCTAAAACTTCCAACCCACTTGATTCCGTCGGGGCCAATGACCAAGGCGCCAAAGCCGAGTTCATCATTAATTGGATCGTCTATTATACTATTAAATGAGTAGGTTTCCCACTGACCAGTATCGGGAATGAGTTTTTTTAATGGAGCTTCGACTAAAGACGTCAAGCTCCACAAACTTCCTTGACTGTCAAATTCAAGGCTGGAAACCCGAATACTTTTATAATTTGGGCTTCCATCTAAAACCAAAGACTGCAATGCACTGTTTGTCTCATCCAACAACTCTATGCTATTGTTCTTTTTGAAATTTAGTATCCCATTTTGAAACGAACTGATAAAGGCTTGATTTGAATTGGTGGGGTTAACAGCAATAGCATTAAGGTTAAACACAGGTTTGTTAATTACTTCTTGTATACTATCATATCTAATATTGGCCCAAGTATCATTCTCTAAATAGCTAAAGCCATAGCTTCTTAAAGGATTGGGATTAAAAAATTGATTATAGCCCCCAAAAGTAACCCATAAGTTTTCATAGGCATAGTGAAGCGAAAAGGGGCTGTTTCTTAAAGGCCCATCAGGATGTAATTTCGTGTAATTCCCTTGTGTGCTTTCAGATGTCCTTAGTAAGCCTGAAGCCTCTGTCCCAAAATACATACTATCATTAAAAAAATGAGCCGTGGTAAAATTTACATCATCCTCCATGGGTGGACTGTAAAAGTCAATAAGCGTTAAGTCAGATTGATAATAGCGTACTGCACTTGGAGTGATAATTAAAAAATTAGATGCATTGGATTTTAGGCCTAAAATTGTTTCCGAAAAATTCAATACCGGATTCAATACACTGCCATTCAACTGATACAATCGGTTATCTGTCTTTACTGAATAAAGAGTCCCTTGAATAACGCTTAGGGCTGTAAAATTGCCTGAAAATTCAGTAGACCAAAACTGAGAATCAATTAAATTCTGGTTGTCAAGAGACGCACTTTTTAAACCAAAATTAGTAGCGGCATAAATATTATTATTTGACAGTGCTATTTGTCGGACTTGAAGCTGGTTCCCATTGGGCCCAATGTAATAAGTGTCTCCAAATTCCAAGGCTTCCAAATCATAGATTGAAATACCATAATTTGTAGAGATATAAATTAAATTTTCACTCTGGTAAAAATCATTAATTCGCCTATTTTCTGGAGGTATTGTGACTTTATTGAGAATGTCAACAACTTTTAGAACCGATTTTGAACTGAAGTTATAAACCTCCATCAAGCCTGTTTCATAGCCAATAACTAAAACATCATAATCTTCGCTATATTTGATGGCTGTGATATAGTCACCAGAAAGACCATCGATGGTCGTGAGGGTAACTATTTCTTGAGTAAGGGGGTCGAATGAAAAAATAGCATTCTCACTGGCCGCATATATAGTCGTATTTCCGCTGTCAATAGATTTGATAGAATTATATGAAAAATGGCCTTCCCAAAGCCCGCTAACAGCGCTTTGTCCAAACGAAAATACCGTTGAAAAGAATACAAATAAAAAAGAGAAAAAATATCGATTCAATACCTTAAAGTTTATGTCAAATATATTTATAACAAACGACAAAATCTGTCATTATTATGTATAAACAAAGAAAGCTACTGTTAGGACAGCAGCTTTTTAAAATTTTTTACAATAAAACGATTAAACAACCCCTTGTGCTAGCATAGCATCCGCCACCTTTACAAAGCCGGCTATATTGGCACCTTTGACATAATCAATATAGCCTGTTTTCTCGTCTTTGCCGTAGGCAATACATTTATCGTGAATGTTCCCCATGATATCTTTGAGTCTCTCGTCAACCTCCTCACGAGTCCAGTTATATCGCAATGAATTCTGCGTCATTTCCAAACCAGAGGTTGCAACCCCGCCAGCATTGGATGCTTTCCCTGGAGCAAATAATATTCTTGCCTTTTGAAAAATAGCAACAGCTGCTTTGGTAGAAGGCATATTTGCCCCTTCACTTACGCAGGTACAGCCATTTTTAAGAAGTGTTTCTGCAGCTGAACCGCTCAATTCATTTTGAGTTGCACAAGGCATTGCAACGTCACAAGCTTGTTCCCAAGGCGTTTTGTGTGCAAAAAATTGGGCATTGGTATAAGTGTCAACATAAGCACTGATGCGGCCGCGTTTGTTGTTCTTTAGATCCATAACAAAAGCTAATTTTTCCTTGTTAATGCCATCTGAATCTAAAATATAACCCGAAGAATCTGAAAGTGTTATGACTTTTCCACCGAGATGAATGATTTTTTCTGCAGCATACTGAGCAACGTTTCCAGACCCTGAAATACAGACTGTTTTACCTTTGATACTATCCCCCTTAGTTTGCAGCATTTTTTCTGCGAAATAGACCGTGCCATAGCCTGTAGCCTCAGGTCGAATTAAAGAGCCTCCCCAGGTCATGCCTTTACCAGTCAAAACACCTGTGAATTCATTTTGTAATTTTTTATACATGCCAAACAAAAAGCCAATTTCTCGACCGCCAACACCAATATCTCCAGCTGGTACATCAGTGTTTGGCCCAATGTGACGAAATAGTTCACTCATAAACGCATGGCAAAAGCGCATAATTTCATTATCGCTTTTACCCTTAGGGTCGAAATCGCTTCCCCCTTTGCCACCCCCCATTGGTAGGGTTGTCAAGCTGTTTTTAAAGACTTGTTCAAAAGCCAAAAACTTTAAAATACTCATGTTTACTGAAGGGTGAAAGCGCAATCCACCTTTATAGGGGCCTATGGCCGAATTCATCTGAACACGATAGCCTCTATTAACTTGTATTTCTCCATCGTCATCTACCCAATTGACTCTAAACATGATAGCCCGCTCTGGCTCTACCATGCGGAGTAAAATATTTTTTCCGTGATAAATATCATTTTGGATAATGTAAGGAACAACGGTTTCTGCAACTTCTTCTACGGCTTGCAAAAATTCAGACTCATGGCCATTTCTTTGACGAACTAAATCTAAAAACCCATCAACTTTGGGTTTTATTTCGCTGGGTTTTAAAATCATAACAAACTTTATTTATAGTACAAATATATAATTTATTAAAAAACAATTAAAAAAAAATGTATTCCATAATTTTTAAACACTTTAAGACCTTTTTTTTGCGAATAATTTAAAAATTTTTGTTTTTTTAGTTTTTTAGTGCTTGTTTTAAATCGGCGATTAAATCATCGGCGTCTTCAATACCTACACTTAATCTAATCAAGGAGTCCACAACCCCTGTTTTTTCACGGACTTCTTTTGGAATGCTGGCATGCGTCATACTGGCTGGATGTCCTGCCAAAGATTCAACACCTCCTAAAGATTCAGCTAAAGTGAATACCTTTAAACGCTCTACAACTTTAATGGTTTTTTCATAGTTATTCCCTTTTGTGGTAAAGGACAACATCCCGCCAAAGTCATTCATTTGAACTACTGCGATTTCGTGGTTTGGATGCGTTACCAATCCAGGCCAATAGACTTTTTCAACTTTTGGGTGTTGTTGTAGAAATGTAGCGACAGCCCGTCCATTTTCACAATGGCGTTGCATTCGTACGTGTAAGGTTTTGATTCCTCTTAATACCAAAAAACTGTCCTGTGGCCCACAAACAGCCCCACTGGCATTTTGTACAAAGTACAATTGGTCGGCCAGCAACTTGTCCTTGACGACTAAAGCGCCCATTACAACATCACTATGCCCTCCCAAGTACTTAGTAGCAGAATGCATCACAATGTCCGCCCCCAAATCCAAGGGTTGTTGTAAATAGGGGGTCGCAAAAGTATTGTCAACCGCCAAAAGAATACCGTGCTTTTTAGCGATTGCAGATACCGCTTTGATGTCAATGATGTTTAACATGGGATTGGTGGGTGTTTCGACCCATATCAATTTGGTTTTAGGGGTGATGTACTGCTCAATTTGATCGGCATTTCCCATGCCAATGAAGTGAAATTTGATTTGGAATTTTTCAAAAACCTTAGTGAACAATCGGTAGGTCCCGCCATACAAATCATTGGTAGAGACCACCTCATCTCCAGGCTGTAGCAATTTAACCACCGCATCAATGGCTGCCAGCCCAGACCCAAAAGCCAACCCATAATAGCCATTTTCTATACTTGCAAATGATTTTTCAAGCGCATCTCTGGTAGGGTTATGGGTGCGAGAATATTCATAGCCTTTGTGTCCACCGGGGGTGGTTTGTGCATAGGTAGAGGTTTGATAGATTGGCGGCATCACTGAACCGTAAGCTTTGTCGGGTGATTGGCCCCCGTGGATGGTCTTTGTGTTAAATTTCATTCGTAAATTAATTACTGTTTTGTTAAGAAATGATTTTCTTTGTAAAAATAACGAATCAAACCCATGAAAAAAATCTATTGCATTAAAACTTGCAGCACTTGCCGGCGCATTATTAAGGCACTTAACCTCTCCAAGGATTTTACTCAACAAGACCTCAAAACAACCCCAATTTCAGCATCCGATTTAGAAGTGCTCAAATCCTTGTCTGGGAGCTTTGAAGCGCTGTTCAGTAAAAGAGCAAAACTTTACAAAGAAATGGGGCTTAAAAATAAAATGTTACAAGAAGCCGATTACCGCCAATATATTTTAGAACACTACACCTTTTTAAAACGTCCCGTGCTTGTCATTGAAGACCAAATTTTTGTAGGAAACAGTCCCAAAATTATAGCGGCCGCAAGATTAGCCTTGACCAATGCATAATCGAAAAACCGCCCTTATCGCGCTTACCCTGGTCCAATTGTTTTACGGTTTGACTTTTACATTTGCCAACGATGTCATTGTAAAGGGACACATCAAACCTTTTGGTTTTATCTTAATAAGGGTTGTTTGTGGCGGTATACTGTTTTGGCTTTTTGGACTTGTGACGCCCACTAAAAAAATTGACACTAAAGATTTTCCTAAGTTAGTTGCAGCAGCGTTTTTTGGGGTGGCGCTTAATATGTTGGCGTTTTTCAAAGGATTAGAGTACACAACGCCCATCAATGGTGCTGTCATCATGATTACAACGCCCATCATCGTTCTGATTTTGTCGGCAATTCTTCTTAAAGAGCCCATAAAAAAAATAAAGGCCTTTGGAATTGCCTTGGGGCTTTCTGGGGCATTAATTTTAAGTCTTTATGGCGAAGAATCTGGGAATGGCGCCAATATTTTGCTAGGTAATTTTCTAGTTTTTGTAAATGCGAGCTCTTATAGTTACTATTTAATTCTCATCAAAAAATTAACTGCAAAATACCACCCCTATGATTTTATAAAATGGTTGTTCTTGTTTGGGGCATTGATGGTGTTGCCTTTTGGTTTTCATGAAGTTGCTGCGGTGCAGTGGACAACATTGCCGAATTATATTTGGTTTTCAGTAGGGTTTGTGGTTGTATTTGCAACGTTTGGCACCTACCTGCTCAATCCATTAGCGTTGTCAAGGTTAAAAGCCACCACTGTCAGCACTTTTATATACCTTCAGCCCATTTTTGCAGGTCTTTTTGCCATTTCCATGGGCAGTGACCGACTAGACTTGGTCAAAATAACTGCCGCTATTTTAATTTTTATTGGTGTATATTTAGTCTCAAAAAATTACAGTCTTGACCACTAAGATTCACAAATCTATCGGTGCCGTTGATGCTTCTTTTTTAAAGAATATCAATCCCCAAAACAATGTCTACTTTTCAAACACATTGTTACACAGTTTTGAAGTCTCAAACCCCAAAATTGAAATGCGTTATGTCTGTGTTTCAGACAATGACAAGCCCCAGGCGTTGGCATTGGTTCAAATTATTGAATTAAACGTGGATGTGATTTTGAAGAATATCAAAGCATCTGCTTTATCGCGTAGCCTTTTAAGCCTGTTGCTTTGGAAAGAGCATATAAAAATTATGTTTTGTGGGAATGTTTTTTTGAGTGGGGAATACTGTTTAAGTTTTGCTGAAAAAACAAAACAGGAAAAGGCTGTGAGGCAAGTTGGCCGGGCCCTGGATAGTATTTCGAAATCGGTCAAACCGCTCCACGCAATTTTCATCAAAGATTTTGAAAAAAAGAGTTTGGTTTATTCACAAGGATTCGAATCCTATGGGTTTACTAATATTAAAGTAGAACCTAACATGCTGGTGCATCTAAAACCTGAATGGAAAAGTTTTGAGGATTATAAAAATGCGCTGAAATCAAAATACAGGATTAAAGCAAATAAAGCAGATTCTAAAAGCCAGGCGCTTGAAGGTCGATTCATGTCGAAAAAGGACATTGAAGACTCCCAAAAAGCCCTACAAAATTTATATCAAAACACCATTGATAACGCCAATTTTAACGCCCAAGTGCTCAACTTAAATACATATGTTGAGCTAAAACGTTTTTATAAAGATGATTTTATCGTAAAAGGTTATTTCTTAGAAGGTGAAATTGTCGGTTTTCTATCAGCCTTAAAAAACAAGTCGAGTTTGGATGCGCATTTTATTGGCTTGAACTACCATTTAAATAAAATCCATGCCATCTACCCCAGAATTCTCAATGATTATGTTAGAATCGGCATTGAGAACAAAGTTGCCGTCATTAACTTGGGGAGAACCGCTTCAGAAATAAAAACCACCATAGGCGCAGTACCGCTTGAACTGAGCTGTTATATCAAACATAAAAGTCCGTTTATAAACGCATTGGTGCGCCCATTTTTTAGGAGAATTCAAATCAAAAGCTTCAAACAGCACAGCCCTTTTAAATAGTAATCGCTTTTCTGTATCTTTGATGCAAATTTAAGTCAACCGAATGATACAATCCATGACGGGCTATGGCAAGTTTGTTCTTGAGCTGCCATTAAAAACCATCCGAATCGAAATTCGTGCACTCAACAGCAAATCTATGGATTTGAATATGCGAATGCCCTCAGAGTATCGCAGTAAAGAGTTAGAGCTTCGCAAAATTATTGGCAGGGAGCTCAGGCGAGGTAAGGTCGATATATCGCTTTATGTTGAAAAAAGTAAATTGGAAAAAGCTGCTCAAATTAACACTACTGTTGTCCAAAATTATATTCATCAACTCAAAGACATAGTACCGACAGATTCGGTCTTAGAATTGCTGAAAATGGCTGTTAAAATGCCTGAAGCATTTAGTACAGAAAAAGAAGAAGTAGACGTCAAAGAATGGTCTCAAATCTTGAACGCGGTGGCAAAGGCTTTGGAAGGAATTAAAGCCTACCGAAGCGATGAGGGTAAAGTGCTTTTGGCTGATTTCACAGCGCGTATTAAAACCATAGAGAGCCTTCTTAAAGGCATCGTGAAAATGGACCCCAAGCGGGTTGTAAATGTGCGAGAACGCCTTAGTAAAGGGGTTGAAGAATTTAAAGAAAGTTTAGATCAAAACCGTTTTGAACAGGAATTAATTTATTACATTGAAAAACTGGACATTACTGAAGAAACGGTAAGGCTTGAAAGCCATTTAAATTACTTTATAAAGACGCTAAAATCTGTAGATTCAAATGGAAAAAAACTGGGCTTTATAAGTCAAGAAATTGGACGTGAAATCAATACCATTGGATCTAAGGCTAACTTTGCGCCCATGCAAAAACAGGTCGTGCAAATGAAAGATGAGCTCGAAAAAATAAAAGAACAACTCCTTAATGTGCTCTAAGATGTTTGAAGGTAAACTCATTGTATTTTCTGCTCCATCTGGTGCTGGTAAAACCACCATCGTTAAACACCTACTGGGGGAAAAAGCGTTGAACTTGGCATTTTCCATCTCTGCAACCTCTCGCTCCAAAAGAGGGAAAGAAATCAACGGCGAAGATTACTATTTTTTGTCAACAGATGCGTTCAAAGACCATATCAAGGCTGGGAATTTCTTAGAGTGGGAAGAGGTCTATCGGGATAATTTCTATGGGACTTTAAAGTCGGAAGTTGAGCGCCTGTGGGCCCTAAAAAAACATGTAATTTTTGACATTGATGTTTCAGGGGGATTGCGAATTAAAAAAAAATTTCCGAAAAAAACATTGGCTGTATTTGTGAAGCCTCCCAGTATAGACGACCTTAAAATTCGCCTCAAAAAAAGAGAAACAGAATCCGATGATAAAATCAATATGCGAATATCAAAAGCTTCTGCTGAACTTGCAACTGCACCCCTTTTTGACTGTATTATTGAAAATACGATTTTAGAAACCGCACAGGAAGAAGCATATCAAACGGTCTTCGATTTTATCAAATCATAAAATGTTGGCACTATGAAAATTGGGCTTTATTTTGGCACTTTTAACCCCATACATGTGGGGCATCTCATCATTGCCAACCATTTTGCAGAACATTCAGACCTAGATCAAGTCTGGTGCGTCGTAACACCCCAAAATCCCCACAAGGCCAAGCAGAGTATTTTAGACAATCGAGAGCGCTTGCAAATGGTTGAGTTGGCCACAAAAGACTACCCAAAAATAAAATCCAGTGACATTGAGTTTAAATTAAGCCAGCCCAATTACACAGTGAATACGCTGGCCCATTTAGAAGAAAAATATCCAGATTACAAATTTGCACTCATCATGGGGGAAGATAATTTAATATCTTTACACAAATGGAAAAATGTGGACGTTATTACCGAGCGTTATGCCATTTATTCGTACCCCAGAAAACTGGAGTCATCTCCTCCAAGTGTGACCTTTGAAGGGCATGTCGTTAAGGTAGGAGCGCCCATTATTGAAATCTCCTCCTCCTTTATACGCAGCGCAATCAAAGCTGGGAAAAATGTGCAGGCCATGCTACCGAAAGCGGTTTGGGTTTATTTAGATGAAATGAATTTTTATAAATAATATGGTTAAAATTGGTGATATAGAATTGCCTGAATTCCCGCTGCTGCTCGCGCCCATGGAAGACGTAAGTGACCCACCTTTTCGCGCGCTTTGCAAAGAACAGGGTGCCGATGTGGTTTACACCGAATTTATTTCCAGTGAAGGCTTAATCCGCGATGCAGCAAAAAGCACCATCAAACTCGATATTTATGAAAAGGAGCGTCCAGTAGGTATTCAAATTTTTGGAGCCAACTTAGATAGCATGCTTCGAGCAGTTGAAATTGTAGAAAAATCCAACCCTGACATCATTGATATTAATTTTGGTTGTCCTGTAAAAAAGGTCGTTAGCAAAGGGGCTGGGGCCGGTATTCTTAAAGACATCTGTTTGATGGAAAAGCTGACAGCTGAGATGGTTAAGCGGACCCATTTACCAGTAACTGTAAAAACGCGTTTGGGCTGGGACCACGATTCCATTCAGATTGTTGAGGTGGCCGAAAGGCTTCAAGATGTGGGCATAAAGGCGCTCTCCATCCACGGTCGCACCCGTGCACAAATGTATAAAGGGGACGCCAATTGGGCGCCAATTGCAGCGGTCAAAAACAACCAAAGGATGCATATCCCAATTTTCGGAAACGGGGATGTGAACTCTCCGGAGCGGGCCGTTGAAATGCGGGATGTCTATGGCTTGGATGGCGCCATGATTGGACGTGCCAGCATTGGAAATCCTTGGTTTTTTAAACAGATAAAACATTATTTTGAAACAGGGGCACACATGGGCCCTATTGGCATGACAGAGCGCATTGAAGCCGCACGAAGACACCTAAAAATGGCCATCGAATGGAAAGGCGAAGTCTTGGGGGTATTGGAAACCAGACGGCATTACAGCACCTATTTTAAAGGGATTCCAGATTTTAAGCCCTACCGCACTAAAATGGTCACTAGCGACCACAGTGCGGATGTGTTTAATGCTTTTGATGAAGTCGAAAAAGTATTTGGCGATTACCAGTTCGCCTAGGTTACAAAATCTACTTTCTTAATGCGCCAAGAGGCCAATTTTGAGGCAGTGATACCTAAAACCAATATGGTTGATAATGCAACTCCGACATTTGCCCATGTTAAGACCACTGGGTAAGCCAATGTGGAAGTAATCATGACCAATTCAAAATGTTGCTGAAATAAAATCACAACTACGCCCAGCAAAAGCCCGGACAATCCGCCCAAAACGGTCATTAATATGCCTTGCGCAAAAAATACACTTTGAATTGTTTGTTTGGTAGCACCCAAGCTATACAAGGTTTTCAAATCCCGCTTTTTATCTAAAATCATCATGATAATGGAGCCTAC
>CAJWNW010000019.1 GCA_913044085.1 uncultured Flavobacteriaceae bacterium
ATCCCCGCATTGTTGGAGAAACGGGAGGTAAAGATTTTATCTTGGCCCATCATTCGGCCCATCCAAAACAAGTGGCGACCGGAATTATCAGAGGCGCCTTTGAGTTTCAGGGTCAAAAATGCAGTGCAGCCTCAAGAGCTTATCTTCCAAAAAGTTTGTGGGCAGACATCAAGAGACATTTACTGGAAGACTTAAAATCTATAAAAATGGGGTCTCCTGAAGACTTGTCAAATTTTGTCACAGCCGTCATACATGAAGGTGCTTTTGATAAAATTACGGGCTACATCGAAAATGCTAAAAGCAATCCTGCTGCAGAAATTATTGCTGGTGGCGGCTATGACAAAAGCAAAGGTTATTTTATTGAACCTACAGTGATTGTCACTACAGATGCGAAATATGAAACCATGTGTACGGAATTATTTGGCCCGGTAATTACAATATTAATTTATAAGGATGCGGCTTTTGAAAAAACGCTTCAGCTCATTGATCAAACTAGTGAATATGCGCTCACAGGTGCTGTTTTTTCAACCGACCGTTATGCTGCAAATATAGCCACACGTACCTTGGAAAATTCAGCTGGAAATTTCTACATCAACGACAAACCAACTGGGGCAGTTGTAGGCCAACAACCTTTTGGTGGAGCAAGGGCTTCTGGCACCAATGATAAAGCAGGATCTGCTCAGAACTTATTGCGTTGGGTTTCGCCAAGAATGATTAAAGAAACTTTTGTTTCACCCGATGATTTTAGGTATCCGTTTTTAGGTTAAGCGTCTCTTCAAATAATAAAAAAAACCGCTTTAAAGCGGTTTTAAGTACAACTAGGATCTTAATATCAAAGCTCTTCAAATGTTTGGGTTTCCCCAAAATTAGCAACTCGTACATTCAATGCTGTATTGTTTGAGTTTGTAACAAATGCAACCAATGTCATGTTTTCATTAACAGAAATATTTGAGGGAATGGCCAATGTATAATTAACTTGATAAATATTATCTGCTGAAATCTCTGTTGATGGAATTTGATCGCCCAACAAACTTGACAATGACCACCTTAATACATGGTTGTGTTCGAAATTAGGAATTACACTCGATCCACCATAATAACTTGTGTAGTTTGTTTGGTTGTAAAATAAACTATCTTCCAATAGATAAACTACAAGTTTTGCATATGAATCTGAGAACTGTCCTCCAAATTTTACATTAACATCAATACTCATCTCAGTACCATTTAAGCTCGGACTTAAGGCCAAACCTACATCTGCTTGTCCTGAAGTTAAATTTATAACTTGATCAACATTACTAGGTTCTGGATAATTCCATTCAATGTTGCGGTTAAGCATTGCTGTGGGATATCCTTGTAGATTAATTAAATCCTCTAATTCGCCTGCTGAAAAATTATAGGGGTCATGAGAAGAACTGTTGGGATTAGAATTTCCTCTATGGATTGCGACTACATAAGCCGCTGAAGTTTGTTGATTAACCAAATCTATAGCGTATGAAATTCGTGGACAATACCCACACCAAGTACCTGTATAATCCTCAATTAGTACATTTTGATTAAATTTTGTTGGTGGTGGTAGAACATTAATTTCATAAATATCCGTTGTAAAATCTTCATAAGAAGCAATAAAACTGACCGGTCCCGTTGCAGAAGTCAAATAGATATTTGAAGATAAGTCACTACCCCCTATGATACTAATTATTGACTGCTCAGTAAAATTTTCACCATTATCCCCCAAAACGTTAAATACAACTTGTTCACCAAGAAAATAGGACTGAGAATTTGAAATCAATGTAATACTTGTTAATGGAGCCGATACATCAACAACAATTGAATTGCTTGTTATATCTTCATAAGTGGCTTCAACATTAAAACTACCCTGCTGTTGAAAAGTATAGGTATTGCCAAAAATTGAACTTCCTCCAACATAAAAAAGAACCTCATCTGTTATATCTACACCTAAATTTGTAACAGCAGAAAACGAAACTGAATTTCCTAATGCAACAGATGACTCACTAGAGTTGATTGTGATAGATGAAAAAACTGGTTCATTAGTTTGCGGAGCATTATTGGTTGTTTCTCCACTGCTACATGAGATTAAAAGGAAAGAAAGAGTAAAAACTGTAATTATGTATTTTGAGAAATATTTCACAAAGTATAATATTATTAAGAATTAATGTAATTGGTTTATATTTACGCTAAAGTATATAATTTATAATATTTTATTCAAATCAATGAAAAATATTTTTTATTTAATTTTTTTTACAATTGGTAGTTGGACATTTTCTCAAGAAATCCCTACAACAACGCTTAAAGATTTGGACGGATCTAAAGTAAGTCTAAACCAACTCATTGATAATGATAATATAACCGTTCTTAGCTTTTGGGCTACATGGTGTGTGCCTTGCATCAACGAATTAGATGCCATTGCTGACATTTACGATGAATGGAAAGATGAGACCAAAGTGAATTTGATTGCAATAGCAACAGATGACACAAGAACTAAAAAAAGAATTCGACCTTTAGTAAATGGTAAAGGCTGGGAATATATAGTTTTGAATGATGATAATCAAGACTTAAAACGTGCACTAAATATTACAACACTGCCTCATACTTTAGTTTTAAAAAACAATAAAATTATTCTCCGTAGAACAGGATATATCCCTGGAGCTGAAGACGATTTATATGAATTTATAAAAGAAAACTCTAATTAATAAAAATAAATTATTTTGAAAAAAATTACATTAATTTTTATTTCATTTCATTTTTTATTCTCAATTCATGCTCAAATTGTTGATGGCCTTAGTATTGGAATTGAAAGTAATTCTGCTTGGTACAATGATGATAAAAAAACCGGAGCATTTAATGATGAAAACAACAACGATCAAGATAAACACCTGAGATTTAACAAATATATTAAGCTGGACTATAATTTTCTTTCAAAATTTACGGTCTCTGCACAACTAGAATCTTATGAACCTTTTGCTCTAATAAACTATTCCTCAAACCTGATAGGGACAAATTTAGGCACCTATTCACTAACCTATGAAACAACAAAAATAAAAGCTACGATTGGTCATTTTTACGAACAATTTGGAAGTGGCTTAATTTACAGAAATTGGGAAGACCGACAGCTCGGAATCAATAATGCTTTATTTGGAGGTAAACTGTCCTACAGACTTTTAGATTTTGCCGATTTGACTGTTATTTACGGAAATCATCGCGTAGGTTTTGAAACTTCAGGTGGAGATATCTTTGGGTTTAATTCTGAATTTGATTTAAAATCTATTTTTAAAATGAATGGCATGGCTCTGAGTATGGGTTTTAGCTATGTGGGTAGAGAAGAAAAAACTGATTTGGAGGCTATCAATTACAAATCTTTAACAAATGCTTACTCTGGAAGAGTAGACTTTAGCTATGGCAAATTTTATTCAAGTGCAGAATATGTTTCAAAAAGTAAAGACGCAATTGTACTGGCAAATAATCAAGTTTCAAACCAATTCATAAAACCGGGAAGTGGCATTTTGTTTAATACCGGTTATTCAAAAAAAGGATTTGGCTTAGACGCCACTTTCAGGCGTTTAGAAAATATGACTTTCTATTCAGAAAGAGATAAATCAGGAAATATTTTCTTTGAAAATATTGTCAACTATACACCAGGCCTTACCAAACAACATGACTACCTCTTGACAAATATTTTTGTATACCAAGCTCAGTCTTCTGTATCATTTTTAGATCCAGAATTAATGAAAGTAGGAGAGATTGGAGGTCAATTAGACTTATTTTACAACATAAAAAAGGGAACAGTAATCGGAGGTAAATATGGATCAAAAATTGCTTTTAATGGTTCTTACTGGGCTGGTTTGAAAGGAGATTTTGATTACGCGAATCAAGATTATAAAACAGAAACATTTGGTTTTGGTAATAAATATTTTTCTGATATAAGTTTAGAGATAAGAAAAAAATGGAATTCAAAATGGCTTTCAATATTTTATTTTGTAAATCAGTATTATAATAAAAAAGAAATTGAAGGTAATTTTGGAGCAAAACCCATTATCACAAATATTGGCGTTATTGAGTCCACTTACAAACTTGGCAATGGAAAATCTATAAGAATAGAAGCCCAAAAACTATGGTCAGACTCAGAAAATCACGATTGGATTGGGAGCACATTAGAGTTTAACTTAAATTCAAAATTTTCTTTTTACATTAATGATATTTACAATAGTGGAGATGATTCTTCAACGCAAACGACCCACTATTATAACATAGGTGGAAGTTATACTAAGGGAGCCACTAGAATTGGATTGAACTATGGTAGGCAGCGCGCAGGACTGCTTTGTGTTGGAGGAGTCTGTCGATTTGTCCCTGAAGCCACTGGATTAACCGCCAGTGTAAACATGAGTTTTTAATTTTATCCCCTAAACTTTAAAGGGAGATGCACTAGTTTTTTGGTGTCAAAAAACGAGTTGCTAAAATGATCTTTCAAATTATAAATTGCAGCATTGGGAAAGGCTTGTAATTCTGCTTTTAAATCGCCGCCTTTAAGATATAAAATTCCATTTTTAAGCGAATGTTCGCTCTTTTTCTTAATATTCTTTCGTACCCATTTCACAAAGCTTGGCATTGAAGTTACGGCACGACTTACAACAAAATCATACAAGGCATCAATCTGTTCTGCTCTGCAATGTTCGGTACTTACATTTTCTAAGGCCAATGCATCGCTGATGGAGGAAACAACTTTTATTTTCTTTTGAATGCTGTCTACCAAATGAAACGTTGTCTGGGGAAACACAATCGCCAAAGGAATGCCTGGAAAACCACCACCCGTGCCCACATCTAAAACCGATGAACCAGGTTCAAATGACATAATTTTTGCGATGGACAGCGAATGTAAAACATGCTTCAAATACAAAGATTGAATGTCTTTTCTTGATATGACGTTTATTTTAAGATTCCAATCCTCATAAAGCCCTTGCAAGGCTTTAAATTGTTGCTTTTGAACATCCGATAGTTCTGGGAAATGCTTTAGAATTAAATCCATTCAAAGAAGTTTTAACAAAAATAGTTATAATATTCATAAATTATTCATTGCTTGACATGTGAGATTGAATTATTATTTATATTTGATAAACTAATTTACATCCATGATCAAACCCACTCTAAAATTCCCAAGAAAAGATTCCACAAATTTCTTTAGGATTCTTAACTCAAGAGTTAATTCTTACTTTAAAGAAAACAACATTAAGCGTACAGGAAATTGGAAAATATGGTTCAAAACGATAGTTATGTTCACGCTATTCTTTGTTCCTTATATTTTTATTTTGACGTTAAGCATGCCTGGTTGGCTTCAGATTCTACTGACCTTCGTTATGGGAGTCGGTATGGCCGGGGTTGGTATGAATGTGATGCACGACGGGAACCACGGATCTTTTTCCAAAAAATCATGGGTCAACAAGCTCATGGGTAGTAGTATTTATATCCTTGCTGGAAATGTATACAATTGGAAAGTACAACACAATGTACTCCACCATACTTATACCAATGTTCATGGACATGACGAAGACTTAGATGCAGGACGTATTTTGCGCTTTACTAAACATGCGGAATGGAAATGGTATCACCGTTTTCAACACTATTATTCCATTTTACTCTATGGCCTTTTGACTATTAATTGGGCGATTACAACCGATTTTATTCAAATGAAACGCTATATGAAACATAAATTAGCTTATGGTAAACTCCCTAATCCCTTTGTAAATTGGAGTACATTAGTGATTTCTAAAATCGTTTACTTAAGTCTGTGGATTGTGCTTCCAATAGCAGTTTTAGAACTGGCCTGGTGGAAAATACTTATCGGATTCTTTATCATGCACTATACAGCAGGTTTGATTTTAAGTGTCATTTTTCAATTGGCGCACGTTATGGATGCAGCCGAAATGCCGTTACCTGAAAAAGATGGCAGTTTAAAAAATACTTGGGCCATTCACCAACTAAAAACAACTGTAAACTTTTCCCCGAAAAGTAAAATCATCAATTGGTTTACTGGGGGGTTAAACCACCAAGTAGAGCACCATATTTTTCCAAACATATCTCATATTCATTATGGTAAAATTGCTGAAATAGTAAAAAAAACAGCCAAAGAATTCAATCTACCATATAATGAATATAAAACCACAAGAAAAGCAATCATTGCACACTTTAGCTATTTAAAATTAATGGGGGTTAAACCCAGCATGCAAGCCTAACCAACAACAAATGAACCAATTACTTTCAGACAGAATCCTAAACATGGCGACTTCTGCGACCCTTGCCATGGCCGCGAAAACTCGAGAATTAAAGGGAGAAGGAAAAGACATCATTGGCTTGAGTCTTGGAGAACCCGATTTTAACACTCCCGACTTTATCAAAGATGCCGCCAAACAAGCCATTGATGAAAACTATAATTCTTACACTCCTGTTGATGGTTATGGAGAATTGAAAAAAGCCATTATTACAAAATTCAAAAGAGATAATAAGCTTTCATATAAGCCCAGTCAAATTGTGGTTTCTACAGGTGCCAAACAATGTTTGGCAAATGTGGCACTGGTCTTGTTAAACAAAGGCGATGAAGTGATTTTACCATGCCCTTATTGGGTGAGTTATGCAGATATTGTAAAACTTTCCGAAGGGACTCCTGTTGAAGTCAAAACATCGATTGAAAAGGATTTTAAAATGACGCCGGCACAATTGGAAGCAGCTATCACTTCAAACACTAAAATGATATGGTTCAGCTCGCCTTGTAACCCCAGCGGTTCTGTTTATAGCGAACAAGAATTAAGAGCGCTTGCGGATGTGCTTCAAAAACACCCAAAAATATATGTGGTTTCGGATGAAATCTACGAACATATTAACTACGGAAGTGGTCATGCAAGCATGGCTCAATTTGAAGACATGTACGATCGCACCATTACGGTGAATGGCGTTTCTAAAGCTTTTGCAATGACCGGATGGCGTATAGGCTATTTGGGAGCGCCAGAAGCGATTGCGAGGGCTTGTAATAAAATGCAAGGTCAGATTACAAGCGGTGCTAATTGCATCGCCCAACGCGCCGTCATCACCGCTTTAGAGGCACCACCATCCAAAGTTCAATACATGATTGGTGAATTTAAAGCCCGAAGGGATTTAATGTTAAATCTTTTGTCTGAAATAGACGGTTTTTCATACAACGTCCCACAAGGTGCATTTTACGTGTTCCCTGATGTTTCTTCGCTTTTCGGAAAGACTTTTAATGGTGTGAAAATCAATAACGCAACAGACTTTTCCCTCTTTTTACTAGAGGATGCATTGGTAGCTACTGTGACAGGAGATGCATTTGGAAACCCAAATTGTATTCGAATTTCTTATGCAGCCTCACAAAAACAAATCATTGAAGCCGTTGAAAGAATTAAAAAATCACTGAGCTAGTATTTTACCTATTTCTCCAGAAGTAAGTAGTGAAAATTATTAGCACTGTAAACAATTCAAGCCTCCCAAGAAGCATTAAAAAAGAGGACCACCACTTGGCTAGATTTGGCAGTTCAGAAAACGTATTTAAAGGACCGTAGGAACCAATTGAAGGCCCGACATTCCCTAAACTTGAAGCTGAAACCCCCAATGCAGATTCGAAATCAAGTCCAAATAAAGCAAAAACGAGAGTCCCTAAAATAAATGAAAGCATATAAACAATGAAAAAACCCAGCACATTATAGGTGATTTCATTCGAAACAGAAGATTTGTTGTAGCGCAATGGAATAATTGCATGCGGATGTAATATTTTTCTAAACTGTAAAATGCCATTTTTAATGATTAACAAATGACGTATTATTTTAAAACCGCCAGAAGTACTTCCTGAAGAGCCTCCCAAGAACATCATGCCAAAAAACATTAAAAGCAGTAAGGGTGTCCAAGAAGTGTAGTCCGCTGTTACAAACCCCGTTGTGGTAATGATTGAAACAACTTGAAATAAAGAGTGCCTAAAAACCCCCTCAATTCTATGTAACTGAGAATCAAGTTCAGTTAAAAATCCTGTATTAAAATAAATAACCAATGCGACAACGATTGTTAGTCCAATTAAAAGGAATGAATAGATTTTAAACTCCTCGTCCTTAAATATTTTTTTTAAGTTCAACTTGAATCCAAAATAACTTAGAACAAAATTTGCTCCAGCGATAAACATGAAAAATATAACGATGTATTGAATCAAAGGATTTGAATTCCAATGGGCTAAACTGTCGTTTTTTGTTGAAAAACCTCCAGATGCTATATTACTCATAGAATGATTCACAGCATCAAAAAATGACATTCCAGCTAATTTCAAACAGACCGTTTCAATGGCTGTATATGAAACATAAATAAGCCATAATCTTTTGGCTGTATCGGTAATTCTGGGATGTAATTTATCTGTATTAGGGCCAGGTGATTCGGCACTAAACAACTGCATTCCTCCAATTCCAAGTAAGGGTAAAATAGCAATTGCAAAAACAATCATTCCCATACCGCCCAACCAATGGGTAATGCTTCTCCAGAATAATATTCCTTCAGGCAATATTTCTACATTATTAATAATTGTAGCACCTGTGGCTGTAAAACCGGATGTAGTTTCAAAAAATATATTAGAAAAACCTTGAATTGTGCCTGTTAAAACATAAGGTATTGTACCTGAAAAAATCATGACTAGCCAACCTAAAACAACCACCAAATAACCTTCTCTCTTATTAATTTGCTTGTCATGGTTTTTGTTCAAGAACAACATGAGTAAACCTACAACTGTAACGATAACTCCTGATATTAATAAACTATTTGTAATTCCATCTTCGTAAAAATAACTCAATAAAGCAGTCAAAAACATAAACCCCCCATTGATTAATAGCAGAAATCCCAAAAAATAAAAAATGATTTTAATATTTATTTTCATGGTAAATTTAGAAGAGTTTTTCTATTTTTTGAATTGAATCCTTTAAACAGCAAACAACGACTCTGTCTTGATTCAAAATTTTAAAGTCCCCCAAAACGATATAGCCCTCACCATCTCTAATGACTCCGGCAATAATGGCACATCTGGGAAAGCCTAATGTCTTTACCTCCTTATTACAGACCTCAGAATCTTCATTTACAACAAATTCTAATAACTCTGCATCCATATTGTCCAATTGTGAAATGGCAATAATTTCAGCTTTGTGAACATGCTTGGAAATCGCATCAGCAGCCAATAATTTTTTATTGATTAAGGTGTCAATACCACTTATTTGGGTCAGCTTGTAATAATCCAGATTATCAACCAAAGCAATAGTTTTGGTGATGCCTTTTGATTTCGCTATTAAACTTGACATTATATTGGTTTCTGAATCGCCTGTCACAGCGATAAAAGCGTCCATTTGACCAAGGTTTTCTTCCTCCAAAAGCTCAGAGTTGGTACCATCGCCATATATAATCAAGCAATCACTTAAATCTTCGGCCAACACTTCTGCCCTGTGCTTGTTACTTTCTACCACTTTAACATTGATATTGTCAGCTGATAAATCTTCCGCAACTTTCATACCCACTCTTCCTCCGCCTAATATCATCACATTTTTGATTTCCCCATTATTTTGACCAGAAAGCTTAAGCAGTTCCTCCTCACCACCAGGTTCAGTCATAAAAACGATGTGGTCTCCAGAATGAAAGACCGTATCCCCTCTTGGAATAATGGTTTTATCATCTCTTTTTATAGATATGGGGAAAAAGTGTGTTTCTGGAAAAATACCAGCGGCCTCAACAACGGTTTTACCTACAAAAATGGAGGTATGGGTTGCACTCAAACCCAAGGTTATCAAAGCACCATCATCAAATTCAAATGGATCTGTGAATTCGGCTCTGTTAACAACCATGCTTATCTCTTTGGATGTCAAAATTTCGGGTGAGATAAGTTCACTAATTCCCAAATCAGAAAAATCAATATTTTTATTTTCAATGAGTTCAGGGTTGGATATTCTAGCAATGGTCTTTCTAGCGCCTAATTTCCGTGCTAAATAGCAGGCTATTAAATTTACAGATTCAAAAGAAGTTACGCCAACAAATAAATCAGTATCAGAAATATTTGCTTTGTGTAAAACAGAAGTTGAAGTACAATCACCTTCAATAACTTTGATGTCTAATTGACTGTTAGGGAAAGTGAGTTTTTCATCATTAGAATCAATAAGAGTGATTTCCTGAGATTCGTATGATAATAATTTTGCTAAGTGAGATCCAACTTGACCAGAGCCAGCAATTATTATTTTCATTAATTATCATTTAATAGATGTGCAAATATAGTTTATTTTTAGGGATTTGTTTTTGAATTGCATTTCTTTGCAGTGCAAAAAGACGAAAATTTAACCTATTAGATGCCTAAAAAAATTACACCATACAAAAACAGTTCAATGAGCAAAAAACAGCAAGTTGCTCAAATGTTTGACACAATTTCCAATGAATACGATGGCTTAAATCGAGTCATTTCATTTGGAATTGATCTCAAATGGCGTAATAAAGTCGTGGAAATTGTGAGATTACAAAATCCTGATTCAATTTTAGACATTGCTACTGGAACTGGGGATTTAGCCATCAGTTTATCCAAAACCAATGCCAAAAAAATTATCGGATTGGACATTAGTGAAGGCATGCTAAATGTAGGCCGTGAAAAAATTAATCTAAAAAAACTGAACCATACCATCGATATGGTTGTTGGAGATTCTGAAAACCTTCCTTTTGAAAATGATAGTTTTGACGCCATTACAGTCGCTTTTGGAGTGCGTAATTTTGAGAATCTAGAAAAGGGGCTTTTAGAAATACATCGAGTTCTAAAGCCAGGTGGTATTTTTGTTATTTTAGAAACTTCCGTTCCCACAAAATTTCCATTCCGTCAGGGCTATTTTATGCATACCAAAATTTTTCTACCACTCATCGGCAAGCTGTTTTCAAGGGACAAACAAGCCTATGGCTATTTAAGCGCTTCCGCAGCAAAATTCCCATATGGAGAGACTTTCAACAATATTTTGAAAAAAACTGGGTTTATACAAGTTAAAGACCTGCCCCAAACCTTTGGAGTTGCAACGATTTATACAGCATCAAAACAATAAATATGAAACCCTTTTTAAGTATTTTGTTTATCTGTTTGTGCTTTCTTCAAGGACAAGCGCAACTGTTTACAAAAGAGCGGTTAATTAATAATGAAAATTTTGACAAGGCAAAGCTTTCCTATGGCTATTTCCTGGGATTCAACAATTACGACTTTAATATTGACTACAAATATGACGTTAAGGACATACAAGTTATAAAGTCTACAGGCTTTAATGTTGGATTGATAGGTAATATTCGAATCAATGATTATTTTGACATTCGCCTTGAGCCAGGATTGGTCATGTCCAACCGAACTTTGAGCTACAGTGGAACCTATTTTGAGGGTCTTATATACGAAGAAAAAGACCTTAACCGTGAATTGCGATCCACTTACATTCACATTCCACTGTTAATTAAAATTTCAACCAAGCGTGTCGACAACATCAAACCATTTGTTGTAGGGGGTATTTCTACAGCCTTGAATTTGTCAAGCAATCAAGACAACCCTGATGACAACAGTCAAGGTGTTTTTAGGCTTACAAAAAACAATGTTTTCTATGAATTGGGAATCGGGGTAGATATTTATCTCACGTGGTTTAAGTTTACTCCTTCATTGCGCGGTGTTTTTTCCATAAAAGACGAACACATTGAAGATTTTGATTCAAACAGCCCATGGACACGCAATATCGATCAAATGCAAACCCGAGGCGTTCTCATCAACTTCACCTTTCAATAGACCGTCTTTTAAATTCACTCAAAACAATGGCAGCCGCATTTGCGACATTCAAACTTTCAGTTTGTCTTAACAAACCAAATCGGGGAATTGTGAGCCTTGTATTCAACTTTGAGGCTATCGTATCTGAAATTCCATTGGCTTCATTTCCCAAGACAACAACTCCAGAGCTTGGGAGTTCCATTTCATAAATTGAGGCTTTAGCATCCATAAAAGTGCCCATGGCGTCGGATTGGACGTCTAAAAATAATTCTAAATTCAAGTAAGTTATATTGACGCGGGTGTGCGATCCCATGGCCGCCTGGACTGTTTTAGAATTATAACAATCAACAGTCGTTGTACTGCATACCAAATCTTTAATTCCAAACCAATCGCAAAGTCGAATGATGGTTCCTAAATTCCCGGGATTGTTCAAATCATCCAGTGCCAAAATTAAGCCATTGGCATTAACCTCAACGGGAGTTGGAATTTTAAAAACAGCCAATACTGTATTCGGTGTTACAAGAGAACTGATTTTTTTTAACTCCTTTTCATCAATAATTGTAAGTTTTCCTTCAAAATGGGCATAGTTATTGTTTATTGAAAAAATTTCAACCAACTCATAATTAGAATCTATGAATTCTTGAACAACCTTTGGCCCCTCCACTATAAAAAGTCCTTGTTTTAAACGCTGTTTTTTTTGCTTTAAACTTAGGATTCGTTTGGATTGGTTTTTAGTTAACATCTAAAAAATGTACATTTGGTTAATATTCTTTTTGAAAGTATAAATCTAAATTTTATTTGTGTCTTGTTGAAGCAAACGCTAAAAAAAATTACGGTCATAGCTGTTGGAGCCTGTATACTATCCGGGTGTGATGCGGTTAAAAGAGTTCAAAAGCATGAATTCTTACTTACAGAAAATACATTTATTGTCAATGGGAAAAAAAATAAATCAGAAACACTTTCTAAACTTTCATTTCAAAAAGTAAACAATAAGTTCCTTGGGGTTCCATTCAAACTCCACCTTTATAACTTGGCACGTGCCAACAAAGACTCTATTTTTGAGAGATGGCTCAACAAACGGCCCAAGCGCAATCACCGCTATAAAAAACTGTTTTCTGAAAAACAAATGGAAAATATTAAAAAATCGTCCTTAGGATTCAACCGCTGGTTGAAAAATACGGGTGAAATTCCTGAGATTTTAGATACACTTAAAATTAATAAAACAAAACTCAACTTAGAGCGATACTATTTTTCAAAAGGGTGGTTTGATCGGACCGTGAATTATACTATAGATACATTGTCCAAGCAACGGGCTAATCTAGAGTATCAAATTTTTACTGGAAGTCCTTATAAAATTGGTAATAAAAGTACAGAAATTGAAACCGCTGTTTTAGATTCAATATACGAGCAATCCAAAGCCCTTTCATGGATTAAAAAAACATCGCAATTTGACATGTCAAAATTTGAAAAAGAACGCTCTAGAGTCTCTGTTAATTTTCGAAACTCAGGTATTTACCACTTTTCACAAGATTACATCCGCTTTGAAAACGATACCATTGGAAAAGACCATTTAGTCGATGTTAAAATGAGTATCGAAAACAGAATCATTAGAAATGGCGACAGTTTATCCCAACATGCCTTCAAGGTTTACAAAATTAAAGAAGTTAATATTTTTACCGACGCAAGTTTTGAAAATCGCAACAAACTGACTGCTATAAAATCGGCGTCATTCAATGATTTTAATTTTTATAATTTCAAAAAATTAAAATACAAACCAAAGTCCATTGCAAATGTTGTTCAGATTGCAAAAGGAAATTTATACAGCGACTTAGACAAAACAAGGACCTATCGCTATTTGAATGCCCTTAATACTTTTAAATATCCAAACATTGAATATTTAGAAAACGAAAAAGACACAACGCTCACGGCAAACATTTATCTCAATCCAAAAAAAAAATACGGACTAGGATTTGATTTTAATGTCTCTCAAAGCAACATTCAAAAAATTGGCCTTTCATTTACCTCAGGGGTTATTATAAGAAATATTTTTAAGGGAACCGAAACCCTACAAGTCTCTGCCCTAGGAGCTATTGGTGCCTCTAAGGATGGTGCGAAATCTGAAGAGAGATTCTTTGATATTAATGAATTAGGGGCTGATATTAAGCTTAACATTCCACGAATGTTTTTTCCATTAAATACCGAAAAAATAATTCCTAAATATATGTTACCCACCACACAATTTGGGGTGGGGTTTACAGGACAGAAGAACATCGGCCTAGACAAGCAAACTTTCAATGGACGCTTGCGATACAATTGGTTTCCAAAGAAAAACACAACCAATACGTTTGACCTTTTAAACCTCCAATATGTCAGGAATCTCAACCCTGGAAATTATTTTAATGTCTATCAAAATTCCTTCAATCGATTGAGAACAATTGCGATTACCTCATATCCAACTCCTGATGAGTATTTAATACAAAATAGTGATGGAACAAATCAACTTAACATCAATAGAGCTGATGATTTTATGACATTGGTGAACGCCGACGCTAATTTTCAAAGCAGCAACAGCAATGATTATCGGACCGTCAGAAATATTCGCGAACGAAAATACAGACTCATACAGGACAACCTTATTTTAGCCAGTAACTTCATTTTAATAAAAGACAAGCGCGAGAATGTATTTGATACTGATTTTTCAATCTTTAGATTAAGACTTGAATTAGCTGGAAACTTTCTAAATGCGGCATCTGACCTTATTGGATTGGATAAAAACGAAAATGGGGAATTTGAAATTAACAATGTGGCATTTTCTCAGTACGTAAAAACAGAATTAGATTATATCAAATTATGGGACCTAGGGCGAGATAATGTTCTTGCATTAAGAACATTTGCTGGTGTAGCACTTCCACTGGGAAATGCCGCTACCATCCCCTTTTCAAAAAGTTTTTTTGCTGGTGGATCAAATGATAACCGTGCATGGACAGCCTATAATTTAGGGCCTGGACGTTCAGATAATAACAATGAGTTTAATGAAGCAAACTTAAAAATAGCATTTAGTTTAGAACATCGATTTAATCTCTTTGGAAAGCTCAATGGTGCTTTTTTTATAGACGCAGGTAACATCTGGAATGTTTTGGACGATGTCAAAGACCCAAAGGCAATTTTTACTGGCTTCAAGTCTTTAGAAGACATTGCGGTTGGGGCTGGTATCGGGATACGATATGATTTTGACTTTTTTATTTTAAGATTTGACACTGGTTTTAAAGCCTACAATCCCACCTACTCCATGAGCAACCGTTGGTTTAGAGATTTTAATTTCAGCAATGCTGTCTATAACATTGGTCTCAATTATCCTTTCTAAAATAAATCAAAAAAGACGCAAACGATTTAGTTTCAATTGGCTGTGAATCATATTTAAAAACCTTAATTTAACGCAATAAATTTTAGTACTTTTGCGCAAATAAAAAAAAAACAATGACCCACTCAATCAAAGCCGGTGTTGCCACTGGAAAAGAAGTTCAAGAGATTTTTAAGCTTGCAAAACAAAAAAGCTTTGCCCTTCCCGCGGTCAATGTCATAGGCTCTAACACCATCAATGCGGTTTTGGAAACAGCAAAAAACCTCAATGCTCCCGTCATCATTCAATTCTCTAATGGTGGAGCACAATTCAACGCTGGAAAAGGACTTTCAAACGAAAATCAAAAAGCAGCCATTGCGGGTTCAGTAGCAGGAGCAAAACACGTTCATCAATTGGCAGAAGCCTATGGGGTGCCTGTAATTCTGCATACTGACCACTGTGCAAAAAAACTATTGCCTTGGATTGATGGTTTATTAGACGCCAGTGAAGCACATTTTAAGGCTACAGGAAAATCTCTTTACAGCTCACACATGATTGACCTTTCTGAGGAGCCCATTGAAGAAAATATTGAGATTTGTAAACAATATTTAGAAAGAATGTCCAAGATGGGTATGACACTTGAAATAGAACTGGGTATTACCGGTGGTGAGGAAGATGGCGTAGACAACAGCGACGTCGATGTGTCTAAACTCTACACCCAACCAGAAGAAGTAGCATACGCTTATGAAGAGTTGAGCAAAGTGAGTAATCAGTTTACAATTGCTGCTGCGTTTGGAAATGTACACGGCGTGTACAAGCCAGGAAATGTAAAATTGACGCCAAAAATTCTCAAAAACTCTCAAGAATTTATCACTGAAAAATATGGCGTTGCTAAAAATCATATCGATTTTGTTTTTCATGGGGGATCAGGATCATCTGTGGAAGAAATTAGAGAAGCCATCGGATACGGTGTTATAAAAATGAACATTGACACCGATCTTCAATATGCATTTATGACGGGAGTACGGGACGATTTTAAATCAAATGGAGATTATTTAGCGGCCCAGATTGGCAATCCTGATGGAGCAGATGTTCCAAATAAAAAACACTACGACCCAAGACGCTGGTTAAGACAAGCTGAACAAGCCTTTAGCGAGCGTTTGAAAAAGGCCTTTGAAGATTTAAACAATGTCGATACATTGTAAAAAAATATTCTTAGATTTGTTTTTTCATTCTAACCATTTAGAACATTATGGCTTGGTTCAAAAGAACAGACAAAGGCATTCAGACTCCCACAGAAGCAAAGCGTGATACACCCAAGGGACTCTGGTACAAATCCCCTACTGGAAAAATCATTGAGACTGAAGAATTAGAAAAGAATTTTTTTGTCAGTCCAGAAGACGGATACCACGTTCGCATTGGAAGTAATGAGTATTTCGATATATTATTTGACGACAACAAGTTTAGAGAACTGGATAAAAAAATCACGTCTAAAGACCCTTTGAAATTTTCGGACAAAAAAAAATACACCGACAGGCTTAAGGCGGCGCAAGATAAAACAATGCTTAAAGATGCTGTTCGCACAGCAGTTGGAAAATCCAAAGGAAAAGATTTGGTAATTGCCTGTATGGATTTTCGTTTTATAGGGGGTTCCATGGGAAGTGTTGTTGGAGAAAAAATTGCCCGTGCAGCAGATTATGCTTTGAAACACAAAACCCCATTTATGATCATTTCAAAATCTGGGGGCGCCCGTATGATGGAAGCCGCGTTGTCCCTAATGCAACTGGCCAAAACGTCTGCTAAATTGGCGCAATTGGCCGATGCCGGAATTCCTTATATTTCACTATGTACAGACCCAACAACTGGGGGTACTACCGCCTCTTTTGCAATGCTAGGAGACATCAATATTAGCGAACCTGGCGCGCTCATTGGCTTTGCAGGACCTCGTGTGGTTCGCGATACTACCGGAAAAGAACTTCCCGATGGGTTTCAAACAGCGGAGTTTGTGTTGGATCATGGGTTTTTAGACTTTATTACCCACCGCCGGGATCTTAAAAATCAAGTGAACAAATACATTGATTTGATCTCAAATCAAGAGCTCAGGCCATAAAATATCCAAAGCAAAGCTTCGTTTTATCGAAAATGTCTATATTTGCCCCTCAATTCTGAGAGCCAGAATTGTTTGCATAAAAATTATTTAAACAAATATTGGAATGTACTTAACAAAAAAGATTAAAGAAAATCTCTTTAAAAAACACGGTAAAGATGCAAAGGACACCGGATCTACGGAAGGCCAAATTGCATTGTTTACCCACCGAATCAATCACCTCACAAAACACTTAAAGCAAAATCGAAAAGATTTTAACACAGAAAGATCTCTTGTAAAGCTTGTAGGAAAACGCCGCTCATTGTTGGATTACCTTATGAAGAAAGACATCTTGAGATACCGTGCGATTGTAAAAGAATTAGGATTAAGAAAATAATACCAAAAGAGAGGCCTTATGCCTCTTTTTTACTTTTTGCGTATAATTTACGCCAACATATAGAAGAAGCTAATTTAAAGTTTTTCATTGGTCACACCACACAACAACAACACAACACCAATGTTTAATTAGAAAAGTATAAAATGATTCCAAAAATTTATAAAGAGGTCATTGACCTCGGTGATGGAAGAGAAATCTCCATCGAAACCGGAAAACTAGCCAAACAAGCCCATGGCTCTGTAGTAGTTCAATCCGGGAAATGTATGCTGCTTTGTACAGTAGTATCCAATTACAAACAGTCAGATGTAGACTTTCTACCATTAACGGTGGATTACCGTGAAAAATTTGCCGCTGCAGGGCGTTACCCAGGCGGTTTTTTTAAACGTGAAGCCCGTCCTAGTGATGGGGAAGTTTTAACCATGCGATTGGTAGACCGCGTACTGCGTCCACTCTTTCCAAAAGATTACCATTCAGAAACGCAGGTGATGATTCAATTGATGTCTCATGACGAGGATGTCATGCCAGATGCTATGGCAGGACTGGCCGCTTCTGCAGCCATACAGCTGTCGGATTTTCCTTTTGAATGCGCCATCTCTGAAGCTAGAGTAGGTCGTGTCAATGGAGAATTTGTCATTAACCCCACGAGAGCTCAACTTGCAGAATCCGATATCGATATGATGATTGGTGCCTCCTCAGATTCAGTGATGATGGTTGAAGGTGAGATGGATGAAATTTCTGAAGAAGAAATGGCAGAAGCCATTAAATTCGCACATGAAGCCATCAAAGTACAATGTGCAGCACAAGAAAAATTAGCCAAAGCTTTTGGCAAAAAAGAAGTGCGTGAATACGAACCAGAAAGAGAAGATGAAGCACTTGCAAAAAAAGTGTACAACATGGCCTATGATAAGGTTTATGCTGTGGCCAAAGCTGGTTCTGCAAAGCACGAAAGAAGTGCCTCATTTTCTGAAATAAAAGAAGAAATCAAAGCCAGTTTTTCAGAAGAAGAGCAAGAAGAATTTGGAGATTTAATTTCCAAATACTACAGACAAACTGAAAAAGCTGCGGTGAGAGATTTGACACTCAACGAAGGCTTGAGACTCGACGGGCGAAAGACCGATGAAATTAGACCTATTTGGTGTGAAGTCGATTACCTACCATCAACACATGGATCTTCTGTATTTACCCGTGGAGAAACCCAAGCATTGGCAACTGTCACTTTGGGAACTTCTAGAGATGCTAATCAGATAGATATGCCATCACATGAAGGAGAAGAGCGTTTTTATTTACACTACAACTTCCCTCCCTTCTGTACTGGAGAAGCCCGCCCAATACGCGGAACTTCAAGACGTGAAGTTGGACATGGAAATTTAGCACAACGTGCCCTCAAAGGAATGGTTCCTGAAGATTGTCCTTACACCGTTCGTGTGGTCAGTGAAGTTTTAGAAAGTAATGGATCGTCTTCTATGGCTACTGTTTGTTCTGGAACCATGGCACTCATGGACGCTGGGGTACAGTTAAAGAAACCTGTTTCTGGAATTGCAATGGGACTCATCTCAGATGCTGAAAGTGGCAAATATGCGGTCTTATCGGATATTTTAGGTGATGAAGACCACCTTGGCGATATGGACTTTAAAGTCACCGGAACATCGGTTGGTATTACCGCTTGTCAAATGGACATCAAAGTGAAAGGCCTTTCCTATGAAATATTGGTAAAAGCACTTCAACAAGCGCGTGAAGGACGTTTACACATATTGGAAAAACTCACCGATACCATTTCAGCGCCAGCTGAAGATGTAAAACCACATGCACCTAAAATGGTAACGCGAATTATTCCTAATGAATTCATTGGTGCCCTTATTGGTCCTGGTGGAAAAGTCATTCAAGAACTTCAAAAAGAAACTGGAACAACCATTGTTATCAATGAAGATCCTGTTACTGAAGAAGGAATTGTTGAAATCCTAGGAACAGATCAAAATGGAATTGATGCCGTTTTAGCAAAAATTGATTCCATTATGTTTAAGCCAGAAGTTGGCAGTGTTTACGAAGTTAAAGTAATTAAAATGCTCGACTTTGGAGCCGTTGTTGAATACATGGAAGCTCCGGGTAATGAAGTGTTACTTCACGTAAGTGAGCTGGCCTGGGAACGCACCGAAAATGTTTCGGATGTTATCAATATGGGCGATGTCTTTGACGTTAAATACTTTGGCGTTGATGCCCGGACTCGAAAAGACAAAGTGTCTCGTAAAGCATTACTCCCAAAACCAGAAGGTTATGTTGAGCGTCCACCTAGAGATCGAAATTCTAATAACAGAGGTAGAGACAATCGCAGAAATGATCGCAGATCGAGACGCGATTAATCACCTTTCTTATTAATCATGCATCTAAAAAAGCCATTTTAAATAAATTGGCTTTTTTTTGTAACATTTAACAACTATTGAACGTATAATAAAGTGATACCAAAATAAACTGATAAGACAAAATTAAATCATGAGACAACTAAAAATCACAAAACAGGTTACCAACAGAGAAACTGCCTCTCTTGATAAGTACCTTCAAGAAATTGGAAAAGTCGATTTAATCACTGCCGATGAAGAAGTTGAATTGGCGCAGCG
>CAJWNW010000020.1 GCA_913044085.1 uncultured Flavobacteriaceae bacterium
AAATAATGAGACTTATAAGTGACAAAACAATTGTTTACACCCTCTCTCAAATGAGGGAATTAGAGCTCGCCGAACCTAGCATATCCGTAGACTATGCTCCCAATGCTATTTATCAAAAAGACGAGACTACTAGCCCGCCTTTAAGGCCTGAATCGGAAATCAATAATTTAATATATGTGGGGCGTTTAGTCCCATCAAAAAAACCAATGTTGCTGTTAAAGGCATTTCACAAATCAATTATGGAGCTAGCCCCTGAAGTAAAGTTGTATATTATTGGCGAAGGCCCTGAAAAACAAAAAATACAAGATTACTGTAAAACGCATCAATTATTAGACAGGGTTTACACACCCGGACATTTGAATGATTATAATACTTTATCAGAGTTTTATTCATCCTCAATTTTTAGCATATCGCCAGGTTATGTGGGACTGTCAATTACTCAAAGCTTTTGGTTTGGAGTTCCAATGCTAATCTCCAAACAAGAAAACCATTCTCCAGAAATTGAGCTCGCAAAAGAAGAATTCAATGCGTTATATTTTGATTCTGACAACGAAAGAGATTTAAAAGAGAAAATAATAAGCATTTTTAACAATCGCTCAAAGTGGTACAATAGAAGGGATCAAATTTCTCAAAACTGTAGAGAGAGGTATTCAATCGAAGCAATGGCGGGAGCATTTATTAAATCATTTCAAAACAACGCTTAATACAATGGCAGATTTAAAAAAAGTTTTAATTATTGGGCCATTCCCCCCACCAATTACCGGAAATGGACTTTCAAATGCGGTCTTATATGAAGGCGCTAAAGAAAAAGAAGATTTAATTGCTGACAAAATCTCCACATCTAGCAAAAATTTTGATGAAAGCGTTGGAAGCTTTTCTTTTAAAAAGGTTTTTAATGCGGTTTGCTACAATTTAAAAATTCATAAAGTAGCTCGTGCGGATGTTTTATACATTACTCCAGGACAATCTTTTTTTGGGATCGTTAAATATGCCTTTTTTATAATCATAGCGAAATTATATAGAAAAAAAATTATCGTTCATATTCACGGAAATTTTTTACACCAGCAATATAACAAACTAAAAAAAATAAACAAGATGATTGCGAAGAAGCTTATAGGATCAGCGAATTCGGGCATCGTATTATCAAAGTCACTAAAGAAAAATTTATCACCCTTTCTAGCTGATGAAAAAATTGAGATAGTAAATAATTTTTTTGAGGACTATTTGGCAGAAAGCATTGAAAATGTTCTGAAGAATAAGTCTTTGGAGAAACTCAAAATCATATATTTAAGTAATTTAATGCTGGAAAAGGGCATTATGGATTTATTGAGTGCCATAGAACTTTTGCAGAAAAACAATATTAATTACGAAGCGAAAATAGCAGGCAATATTGATATTAAAATAAAAGACAATATTTTAAAAAAAATTACCGAATTACAGCATGTAACATATTTGGGCGTTGTTGAGTCTGAGAAGAAAAAGAACCTTTTATTGTGGGGGAATGTTTTTGTTTTTCCAACATATTACAAAATGGAAGGGCAGCCGATAGCATTAATTGAGGCCATGGTAACGGGCAATGTCTTATTATCTACAAATCATGCCGGAATCCCAGAAATTTTTAGTGAAAAGAACGGATGTTTTATCAAGAAAAGGGACCCTCAGGACATTTATCACAAGCTAATTATGATTAATAACAACTCCAATTATTACCAAGAAATAATAAAGCACAATCATTTATATGCAAAGAAAAAGTTCAAAAAAGAATTATTTTTGGACAAAATATTGGAAATAATAACGCGCTAAACCATGCTTGTGAAAATAAACTTTTATAACATCCAGTTTTTTGTTGTGAATAGGGTTTTAGCCATAACCCTAATGAGTCTTGTACTTAGTTGCAATCAAGTAAAATCCTCCAGCGCCAGAACAGACAGTAATAAAGTCAATCCAAATCAAAAACTAGTTAAAGCCGATTTGATTATACCAGCTATTGGGGATTGGGAGCTAAGAGGAATCTCCGCCAAAATAGTAGGTGATAAGCATCAAAATCAAGCAGGTCTTAAATTAACTATTATAGACCACGATGAGCCCTATAGTTTTGTGGCAATAAACAATATAAAAATTGGGTACATGGGTGGCAATTATAGAATTACTATAGTTGCCAAAAACACTGTTGAAGTCACTCGATTAGGACTTAGAGTACAAGAGGCTTATCCAAACAGGTTTGACGCCGTTTATGATTTAAAAAACCAATCTATAGTAGGCACTTTTAAACAAGGTGAGTTTGTTCAAAATGAAGTAATTAAAGTTGAGCCATTGGAAGGCATGTGGTGTAGATACACTATTGATGCAGAGATAAAATCAAGTTATTTCAGGTTGATATTTGGCCCAACAGATGCTTCTAAAAAACAAGTTAGCATATGGGAGGCGTATGATAATTCTAAAAATGGTCAAGACATTCTTATATTGCCAGAAAGTTTAAAAGTTCAAGAATTAGAAAATTAATCACATGATAGGCTTCAAAAAGAAAGAAACGCACACCATTTTATCTAATTTTTTCTCTTTGACAATTCTTCAAGTGGCGAATTATATTTTACCACTTATAATCCTGCCTTTTTTGGTCAGAGTTCTTGATTTAGAAAACTTCGGAATTGTCATGTTTTCTCAAGCGCTTATTACATTTATTGTTATTGCAGTTGATTTTGGGTTTGATATTAGTGGCACAAGAGAGATTAGCATTTCAAACACTGACAAAGAAAGAATATCCAAAGTGTTTTCTGCAATTATTACAATAAAGATATTGCTCATTTTTTTATGGCTTTTAATATTGATATTATTGGTAGAATGCATTCCCAAACTAAAAGTCAATTCGAACATTTATTATTTAAATTTTGGAGTAGTTATTGGTCAAGGACTTTTCCCGGGCTGGTTTTTCCAGGGGATTCAAAGAATGAAATTTGTAACTATAATAAACATTCTTGCAAAGTTAATTTTTACGGTCTTGATATTTTTTATTGTAAACAAAGAAGAAGACTTCTACTTAGTGCCTGCTTTTAATTCTATTGGGTTTTTAATTGCAGGAATTTTTGGATTGTTTTTAGCATTTAAACACGTCAGCATTAGAAAGCCGGATATTAATTTAATAAAAAAACTTTTTAAAGATTCTGTTACTTTGTTCTTCGGCAAGTTAGCTACAAATATCTTTACTACATGTAATATTTTGATTTTAGGGCTTTTTGCAGGCAATACAATTGTAGGGATATTCTCTAGCTTCGAAAAGCTTATTTTAGCGATTAAAAACATTTATACGCCATTTTTTCAAGCTTCGTTCCCTTGGTTGGCAAATAAGCCAGAGCACGAAAAAAAGGCATTCATTAACAAAACAGTTCCCTATGTTTTTTCGGTAGGAGCTTTCACATGCTTAACAATAATAATTTTTGGAGACGAAATTTTAATGCTGGTATTTAATAATTCAAGCTTAAACGAATACTCCATAGTGTTTAAAGTTTTTAGTGTTATCGGTATTGTTTCTGGGCTTAATATGGTATACATTTCTTTGTATCTTCCTGCCGCAAAAAAATATGAAGTGAGGATGAAAGTTTTTATTACAGCTGCCGTATTTCATCTCCTTGTCAGTATGATATTGACACCATTTTATCAAATTTATGGGATAGTGTTATCAGTAATTTTAACCGAATCGTTCTTACTGTTATTGGGGTATTATTATTTTAAAAGGGGGAATATTTCTTCAAAAAATACTTTTTAGAGAAAAATTTAGTTGTTTATTCATGAGCATTGTTGTTTTCATTTTAGTTGTTTTTTCTTGCTTTAAGAAGCCAATCTTGGGCCTTGCATTATTACTTCAAACTAATATTATCCGAGGCGTATTGAAAATAGACTATGTTGACCCTTGTTTTGGCTGTCCAAACGAACCAGATATTTTTTTAGGCATGGTCATGCCTTTAGTTGGATTCTCACTAATTTTAATAAGATCAGATTTCGTTAAAAAAGAAATCAAATACCCAATTGATGTTGCAGATTTTTACTTTTTTAGTTTACTTGTTGTGCTCCTTTTCACATCGGCTTATGCTTACGATACAGCCGCAGCCTTAGGGGTCTTTTTTAAATTTTTGTTTTTGAGCTTTGCCTTTTTTTTCACATCTAAAATTGTTATAGCCAACTCAAGCGAACCCAAGCGACTTATTGGCTTGTTTTTACTTTGTTCATATTGGCTGTCAATTCTTTTTGGAATTATAGCATCAATTTTATATGTACAAAAGGGTTATGGTCAAGGCTATTGGCGCCTAACAATCCCTGGAGTACACCCAATTCCCTACAGCCAGCTAATCGGCCTTGGAGCGATTGCATCTTTTTTAATCTTCGTAACCAATGGCGCCTACTTTAACATTAAATCAAAATTCCGACTAAATTTTAATAAGATTATTTTGCCATTTTTATTAATTGTCCTCTTTGCCACAAACACTAGGGGCGTTATGGTTTCATTTTTTGCATTCGTACTGTTTTATATTGTTTTGTCAAAAGTTAAAATCAAAAAATCAGTTCTTTATATTTCTGGAAGTGTTGTTGGACTTATATTGTTTCTCGCCATAGCCTATATTGATTTTGATGTTTTATTTGAAAGGCTTTTTTCTAGTTATACCAAAAAATCAACCAGCGATCGTTTTATTGCCTACTATGACAGCCTGCAGCTATTTATCAACCACCCTTTCGGGATTGGCTCTGAGGCCTTCCAACACTTCTCGATATTACCCTACCCTCACAACTATTTTTTAGAGTTAATTGCACAGTATGGCATTTTTGGGTTGGCTCTTGCTATTCTTCTAGCCTTGGTGTTGTTGTACATGTTTTTTATCACAATTCGTCTTAAAAAAAGGGACAATACCATTGTGATATTATTTTGTTTGGTGTTGTATTTTTTAATTGAAGCAATGTTTAGCTTCACAATATGGATGCACAAGGGTCTCTGTTTGACAATGGGCTTTTTCATGGCGTATTTCTATATTTACAAAACAAAAAAAGTGAATTTATGACAGCCCTATTTAAAAGTTGGCATCACAAATTATTTCTTGCACCAATCATTCTATTTGGCATATATCCCTTAATACCTGAAGTACAGGAGAGCTTTTTGCCTATTTTTTTACTATTGACAGCCGTCTATTTTTATTTTAAAAACCCAAATAAAGAGGTTTTTTTAAAGCCGTTTTTTATTTTAAGTAGTCTTTTTTTTATTTACCTATTAAGTCTTACAATCTCCTCTAACGTCTCTTATGGCTTAAGAAAGATGGAAACAGCGCTTAGCCTTATTGTATTTCCGACATGCTATTTCCTTTTTTTAAAAAAATATCCTGTTGATTTTTACATTGTAAAAAGAAATTTTCAAAAGGTATTTTTTACCGCCAATATTGTTTATGGCGCACTCGCCGGCTATTTAATACAATTTTATAAATCTCCTAAGTTTTTATTTACTGACGCATCATTTATTAGAAGCGCAATAAGCGATATTCCATTGATTGGCGAGCACCCCACATACGTTTCAATTTTCTTTTCCTTGGCGCTAATGTGTGGGTTTTCGCTCGCAGCTGATCTGAAAAACCGGTTGTCAAAATTATTAGTGGTTTTGGGGATGCTTTTTATTACTGGAATTCTTTTGGCAATCATGAGCAAGGGAATCATTATTGCCTTGATTGCTTCGATTTTTTCCATTTGGCTGCTAAGGCTCAAAGGAAATTCAAAAATCTGGATATTAATGGGGCTGACTATTGTTCTATTGATAATTCTATCAATACCCAGGCAAAACAATCGTTTTTACGAGCTTGTAGACAAGCAATCTTTTGAAAAAATAGACATCAATAACTCTACAAATGTTAGATTCCATATTTTTAAAGCATCTATTCAATTAATAAAAGAGAGTCCCGTGTTTGGGTACGGCATCGGAGATGTCCAGGACGAATTAGATGCTAAATACAGCGCCATGGGGCTCAATCTTCCCAAAAGTAAATTTAACTCTCACAATCAATTCCTTTTTATTTGTTTGAATTCAGGCTTAATGGGACTTTTAATCTTTCTGTTTTCTATTGCCTATGTTTTTAAAACAGCCCTTTTGAAAAGAGATTATTTTTTATTGGGGATTCTAGTATTTTTTCTTGTTGCATTTTTATTTGAAAATATTCTAAGTAGACAGTCGGGAGTTATCTTATTTTCCTTTTTAATAAACAGCCACATGTTGCATCACACAGCTAAACTCAATGAACTTAAAAACGCCAAGTCTGATTTTGTTAAGCTAGAGTAGTAGAATTTTTGACAATCCTTAAAAATCATTTTAAAGGCATAATTGTATCTTAATTATGCATTCTCTAAATTGCGCCTAAAACAAATGGGCATTATTTGAAAAAGGCGAAGTTGGTTTTTTGCCCGCTTAAGATATTACAGTTATTAAATCATATAGGCCCTTTGGCAATGTCTAAGGTAAAAATAGTTGCTATTGAATAAAATATTTCACAAAGAAATTAGTTGTAGAGATTGTAGCCGTGAAGCAGTTCTTGGCGGTAAAGACAATTACACCCCAATGATGGCAAAAACAACAGAGCCCTCAACACTTACCCCCTATTTTTGCCTATAGAATTTATATACAATAGATATTGGACATCTTTTTTCTAAAAAATATTAAAAAAACGACTTTTGATTAAGAAAATTACAATCATAGGAATTAATTACTACCCTGAAGACAGCGCCATAGGGCTTTACACCACACAAAAAGCCGAACACCTTGCCAGTAATGGCTATGATGTCACGGTAATTACAGGGTTTCCCTACTATCCGCAATGGGAGATTCTAAAAGAGTATAAATCAAAACCGTATTTATTAAAGGAATATATAAATGGCGTTAATGTGTTTCGAAGCAAACAATATGTTCCATCTAGACCAACATTTTTTAAGCGCATTCTTCATTTGAGTAGTTTCACTTTGGGGAACTTCCTCAATCTTTTTAGAATATCAAAACCAGATTTGGTTATTTCCATTGTCCCTTTTACAACCTCGATTTTATTAGGCTGGTTTTTGAAACTTAGACACAAATCCATATTATGGGCACATATACAAGACTTTGAGTTTGATGCGGCAAGTCAAACTGGCTTGGGGGCCTCAACCCCAACGTTCTTCAAAATTCTTTTTAAAGTTGAAAAAAGATTGCTCAGTAGGGCAACCCTTATTAGTACCATAAGCAATAGCATGATGCAAACACTACAACAAAAGTCTTGCGCTGAAGCCTACTTTTTACCCAATTGGATTGATGAAAATAAAATAAACCCAAGGACATCTAAACAGCATCAACTTTTAGCCTCAAAGAAGACTAAAATACTATACTCTGGTAATATAGGCGAGAAGCAAGATTGGGATGTTTTTATGGCCTTTTGTAGAGACATAGATGCTTCAAAAAATCAAATAATTGTTGTTGGAGATGGTGCAAAAAAAGACTGGTTGACTGGGGAAATAAACGCTTTAGACCATGTAGCTTATCACCCACCAGTGCCCTACGAAGAATTATCCGATTTATTGTGTAGCGCAGATCTTCATATATTATTTCAAAAAACAGATGTTTTAGATGCGGTAATGCCCTCAAAAATATTAGGCATGATGGCCAGCGGCACACCATCGCTAGTGATAGGCAATAAGGATTCTGAAGTAAAGCAAATCTTTGAAATCTCTAACGGAGGCCTGTTTTTTAGCAAATATTCTAATGCTTTAGTCAATGCGGTAGAAAAATTAATGGAGCGCCCATCCAGTTGTGAGGAAATGGGTAAATCCGCTAGAGCATATGTTCTTTCAAATTTTTCAAAAGCGGAAATTTTAAATAAAATGACTGAAAAGGTAAAGACACTATTACAACACAACTAATTTCATACATTACTGCTTAAAACCAAACAATCTAATTATCTTTGTTTAGATAATTTAATTGTCATGTCTAAAACCGTTCTCATCACTGGCGCCGCAGGCTTTTTGGGCTCACACTTGTGTGATCGTTTTATTGCAGAAGGCTTTCAGGTGATAGGAATGGACAATTACATTACCGGAGATCAAGACAATATTCATCACCTTTTTGACCTTCCTAATTTTGAGTTTATCGAGCATGATGTCACCAACTATATAGACATTGTTAAACCCGTAGATTATATCTTACATTTTGCGTCTCCAGCAAGCCCCATAGATTATCTTAAAATCCCGATTCAAACACTAAAAGTGAGCTCCATAGGAACCCATAATTTGCTGGGTTTAGCTAAGGCAAAAAATGCACGTATTTTGATTGCCTCAACTTCTGAAGTCTATGGGGACCCCCTTCAACACCCCCAAAAAGAAGACTACTTTGGGAATGTGAGTGTTATTGGCCCTCGCGGGGTGTATGATGAGGCCAAGCGCTTCCAGGAAGCCCTTACCATGGCCTACCACCGATTTCACGGGCTTCAAACTCGGATCGCTAGAATATTTAACACCTACGGACCGCGCATGCGCTTGAATGACGGCCGTGTCATTCCCGCTTTTATGGGGCAAGTTTTAAGAGGTGAAGACCTGACTGTTTTTGGCGACGGCAGTCAAACCCGTTCGTTTTGTTATGTGGACGATTTAATAGAGGGCATTTACCGACTGCTATTTAGTGACCACATTTTGCCTGTAAACCTTGGGAACCCAGATGAGGTTACGATTAAGACTTTTGCAAAGGAAATTATAGCATTGAGTGGTAGTGCTCACAAGATTAAACACCAGCCCTTACCTGAGGGCGACCCATTAAAGCGTCAACCCGACATAAGTTTGGCAAAAAAAATCTTAAATTGGAGTCCATTTATTCAAAGAACCGAGGGAATGTATAAAACATTTAATCATTTTAAAGGCGTCTCGAAAAGTAAATTATCTAAAGTTGAGCACAAAGACTTTAAAAAACACATTAAACTATAAGTGAGCAATTTTAGACAAGGCCGTTATTCTTGGTTGATTAAACCTATTTCTTACGCTGTGGACCTCAGTGTCATACAAATTATTTCATTAATTTATTTGCACCAAGCGCTTCGACTAAAGTTTGTTCTTATTATTTCCCTTGGCTGGATTGTGACAGCTTTGATTTCAAAATTTTATGAAGTATATCGCCACTCAAGTGTTGTAAGAGTATTTAATTTATTGGTCCGACAGGGCTTATTTTTTTCTTTATTTATGTTTGCATATGTGGGGATTTTTCCTAACCCTCAAATCGACCCAAAACACACTCTTAAATACCTCATTATTTCTTTATTTTTCATTGCGATTTTTAAGTACATCTTATTTTTCCTGCTCAAAAGATATCGTGCCTATTTCAAAGGGAATATTAGAAGAACAATTATTTTGGGGGTCAATAAACAAGCGAAAGCTGTGGCAAAATTTTTCGATGACACCCCGGAAGCGGGCTTTATAAACACCAAACTAGTTCCTTTTAAAAAATCAACTTCCCATCAATTAAATGCCCTTTTTGAATACATTAAGCATAACCGTGTAGACGAGATTTATTGTTCTCTTTCGGAGATTGGTTCAGCAGAAATCAAGGCAATTACAAAATTCGCTGATAATAATTTGAAAATTGTTAAATTTATACCCGAGCAAAACACAATTTTAAACAAAGAGCTCAAGCGTGATTTCTATGGTTTGGTGCCAGTCTTAGAGTTCCGGTCTATCCCATTAGACGACTCATTTAATTTGGCCCTGAAACGTATTTTTGATGTTATGTTCTCAGCGTTTGTTATTGTTTTTATAATGTCTTGGCTTACCCCTATTTTAGCTCTGCTTATCAAGATTGAGTCCCAGGGGCCTGTATTTTTCAAACAAAAAAGAAATGGCTATAACTACAAATCATTTAATTGTTTCAAATTCAGATCGATGATTATTAATAAAGAGGCGGACTTAATTCAAGTTAGAAAAGCCGATGACCGGGTCACAGGAGTTGGGAAGTTTATGCGTCAAACTAGTATTGATGAGCTTCCTCAATTTTTTAATGTTCTGATTGGAGACATGTCGGTGGTCGGACCCCGACCTCACATGTTATCACACACTGATATGTATGCCAATAAAGTAGATAAATTTATGGTGCGGCACTTTGTAAAGCCCGGCATCACAGGATTGGCTCAAGTTAGTGGCTTTAGAGGCGAAGTGGAATCTGATTCGGATATTATTGGCCGCGTTAAGTTTGACATTTATTACGTTGAAAATTGGTCCGTATTATTAGATGTTAAAATTATAATTAAAACCATTATAAAAGCTGTCAAAGGCGATGAAAAAGCATATTAATTTATGAATGTACTAGTCTTAGGGTCTGGTGGACGAGAGCACACATTTGCATGGAAAATTGCAAACAGCCCGCTTTGTGGTAGCTTATTTGTTGCTCCAGGAAATTCGGGTACAGCGGGGATTGCCACAAATTTAGAAATAGGGGTTAACGATTTCCAAAGCATCAAAAAAGCAGTTTTAAAGCACAACATTCAAATGGTAATTGTCGGCCCAGAAGACCCTTTGGTCAGAGGTATTCACGATTTTTTTTTAAATGACGCAACCCTGAAAAACACAGCAGTTATTGGCCCTCAGAAAGCTGCGGCTCAGCTCGAGGGGAGTAAAGAATTTGCCAAAGAATTTTTATTCAGACACCAAATTCCAACGGCAGCTTATCAAAGTTTTACAGCCCAGGAAATTGAAAAAGGATATGCCTTCTTAGAAACGCTTTCGCCTCCTTACGTACTAAAAGCAGATGGCCTCGCGGCTGGCAAGGGCGTACTTATAATAAAAGACCTTAATGAAGCCAAAACAGAATTAAAACAGATGCTCCTAGACTCAAAATTTGGAGCAGCAAGCGCTAAAGTGGTTATCGAAGAATTTTTAGACGGTATTGAACTCAGTTGTTTTGTTTTAACTGACGGGGAAAATTATAAAATACTCCCAACAGCCAAAGACTATAAGCGCATTGGAGAGGGCGATACAGGGTTAAATACAGGCGGAATGGGTGCTATATCACCAGTTCCTTTTGTTAGTGAAACTCTAATTGCAAAAATTGAATCGCGCATCGTTGCACCTACAATTAAAGGTCTTAAAATTGACCAATTGCCTTACAAAGGATTTGTGTTTATTGGTTTAATTGTGGTAAATAATGAGCCCATGGTCATTGAGTACAATGTTCGTATGGGGGATCCAGAAACCGAGGCTGTTCTTCCACGCGTCAATACAGATTTGATGGAAATATTTGTCGCCATCAAAGACCAAAACTTAAATCAAATTGACATTGAAATAAGCCCTAAAACTGCAACCACTGTCGTACTTGTCTCCGGAGGATACCCAGGGTCCTATCAAATTGGGCATCCAATTAAAGGGCTTGAGTCTGTTAAGAATGCATTAGTGTTTCATGCGGGCACTAAGAATGATGGTGATAAGATTGTGACATCAGGTGGCCGTGTCGCGGCAGTTACCGCTTTTGGCAATGACTACAAGACGGCACTTTTAAAATCGTATCAAGCCATTTCAAAAATTACTTTTCAAAGCATGAACTACAGAAGAGACTTGGGATTTGATCTATAAATAAGAATGAGAGCTGATGCTCTTGTCTTCCTCACCATTGTCATTAAAAGTTTTAAGTTGCAACATCCAGTAAGTAAAACAAACGATAAGGATGACTAGAAAAATCCAGGTGACAAAGTTTGCAATCCACCAGTTTTCTAGCTCGATTTCTCTGAGCACATTAAAAGGAACAAACAAAACGGATTCAAATAAATCTTGAATAGCAATAAAAAAATCTTTCATAGATTAAAATTTTTCAAAGACACTGTTTTAAAGAAGAGATTTATATTTACTTTGCAAATATAATCAACTCTAGAAATGATTACAAGAAATTTCAGAATATCTAAGCCGTATCACTACATTCTTTTTTTTATTGGCCTGATTTGTATTTTTCTCTTTCAGCGGCTAAAAAATCAACGCGGCACTCAATCGTTTGATTTTGTCATCGAGAGCGTAACTTTTTTATTTTTTTTAGCTTCTATGTTTTTGGTTGTTTTCATCATAACAAAAAATAAACTAACTCAAAAAAATAGCTTTGCAGCACTTTATTTTTTCATTTTAATTTCCTTAATTCCTCAAACCTTGTCGGATTATAAAATTATTATAGCTAATGGATTTATACTTCTCAGTTACAGAAGAATATTCAGCCTCGAAACTAAACTAAACATGAAAAAAAAATATTTTGATGCAGCGCTTTGGTTGAGCATTGCTACTCTTTTTCACGCGTGCTCTGTTCTCTATTTTATTCCATTACTGGCAACAATTATTTTAAGGCCTAATGACTGGTTTAAACACTTGTTGGTACTTATTTTCGGAGCTGGTTCGGCTGGACTTTCAGTCTATTTATTCGCGACTGTTTTTGGGATGAAACCTTCATTTTTTATGTTTTATTCACCAAAGTTCAACTTTGCCGCTTTATCTAGCATTCCTCAAATGATGAAAGTTTCACTTGGAGTTATATCCGTGATGACTATAGGCTCTTTTCTTAGCTTATTTCCCCAATTGATTCTTAAAAAAAGTAAAAAAAGAATCAATTTTATTATTTTATTTTTAATGCTGTTTATGGGTCTTATCACACCTTTTCTAGCAGTCAACATGTTTGCAGAAAACACACTTTTTTTGATTTTCCCCTTAGCAGTTATCCTGGCAATTTCTACACACCGTCAAAGACTTTCTTGGCTGTCAGATTTATTTTTGATAGTTCTCCTTTCTTTAGTATTGCTAAACTTAGGGCTTAATATTGAAAATCAGATATCGCTTTACTGAAGAATTGCATTATATTTGTATTAAAACAATATTATGTTTACTCAAAAAGCAAACAAAATTTTTCAAGACGCTATTTCTACATATAAAGTATTGAACGACGTTGAGCAGCCTTTTGTCAATAAATATGATAAAAACGCAGATTTAATTTCTCATTTGCTTTTCAGGAAATGTTGGATTGATACAGTTCAATGGGCCTATGAGGACATTATCCGCGACCCTAATATTGACCCAGTAGCGGCATTAAGACTCAAGCGTAAAATTGATGCCTCCAATCAGGACAGAACCGATACAGTCGAGTACATAGACAGTTATTTTCTAAATTTTTATAAAGAAGTGACTCCAAAAGTAGACGCTAGCATTAATTCTGAGAGCCCTGCTTGGGCAATTGACCGCCTTTCCATTTTAGCGCTAAAAATTTATCACATGCAATTGGAGACGGTAAGAGAGGATGCCACAATGGCACACAAATCTACGTGCCAAAAGAAATTAGAAATATTACTTGATCAGCGAACAGATTTATCGACAGCGATTGACACCCTTTTAAACGATATTTCAATCGGTCACAAATACATGAAAGTTTACAAACAAATGAAAATGTATAATGATGATGAATTAAACCCCGTCCTACGAGGGAATAAATAACACAACCTCTTGCCAACTTCTTTGAAACACATATTGCTTATAAGGTTTTCATCTTTGGGGGATGTGGCCATGACCGTTCCTGTTGTTACCGCCTTTTCACAAGCCAATCCTCGCTACAAGGTATCGATTCTCACACAAAAAAAATTTACACCCCTTTTTCACCACCTCAACAAAGCTTCAGTTATTGGGGTTGATTTTAAAACAGACTACAAAGGGCTTTACGGACTCTTTAAACTTGCTAAAAAAATTAAAGGTTTAAGGGTAGATTTCGTCGCCGATATGCACAATGTCCTGAGAACTAAAATTTTAAGATTTTTATTACCCAATATTCCTTTCTCTACACTTAATAAAGGGCGCTTTGAGAAAAGACAACTTATAAAAGGGGCTGCTTTTAAACCTCTCAAAACAGTTGTTGAGCGCTATGCAGATGTTTTTCGTGCTTTGGGACTTGAGCTGTCTTTGAGCAAACCCCACTTCCCACAGCCTTTACCGCTAACCAAAGCATTAAAAATTCATTTGAAAGGATGTAAAAAGCCTTATATTGGCATCGCTCCTTTCGCAGCTTATCCCTCTAAGATGTATCCAATACATAAAATGAAAGAGGTTATTTCAACACTCTCAAACACTTACAGCGTTTTATTATTTGGTGGGGGTGCATATGAAACAAAAATCATTGAGGCTATTGCGCGCCAGTATCCTAGCGTGAAATCTGTCGCTGGCACCTATACGATGCAAGAGGAGTTGACACTTATGTCTCATTTAAAAGTCATGTTGGCAATGGATTCTGGTAACGCCCATATGGCTGCTATGATGGGAGTTAATGTGATTACTTTATGGGGGGTTACACACCCCTATGCAGGCTTTGCACCCTTTAATCAGCCATTAGAAAACTGTGTGCTATCTGACCGCTATAAATATCCCAAAATCCCAACTTCTATTTATGGGAATAGGCACCCAAAAAGCTACGAGAATGCAATGGCTACAATTTCAGTTGAGGAAGTTTTATCGGCGGTAAAAAAGGCGATTTAGATGTCGTCGAAATCTATGTGAATTGTAGCGGATGTAGGAACAGCTTGACAACTTAACACCAGCCCTTCTGCAACCTCACTATCTGTTAGAACACTGTTTTGTCGCATGACAGCAGCTCCTTTTGTGATTCTGCAGATACAACTGCTACAAACACCCCCTTGGCAGGAGTAAGGTACTTCCAAATCTTTTGCCAATGCCGCTTCCAGAATCGTGGCATCGTTGTCCATTGATATCACCTCCTTTTCATCATCAAATAAAATGGTTGCTTCAATTGTACCACTGCTATTTGCGATGGTTTTCGTCTTGATAGATTCAGAGGCAGTAAAAAGTTCAAATAAAATACTACTTTCAGGGACATTGTGACTTATTAAAACATCTTTTACGTTATGAATCATGCCCTCTGGTCCACAGAGATAGTAGATGGCCGGTTTTTGACCATCAAGAACTGTATTGATTGCATTGCGTGTGTATGCCTTATCAATGCGGCCATATTCTGCTCCAGCTTCGTGGCTGTTACTAAAAACAAACTGTAATTTAAGACGGTCCTCGTAAGCCGACTGAAGTTCTAAAAGCGCTTGATAAAAAATGGTTTTTTCTGGAGATTTGTTCCCATAAATTAGAACACATTTTTGATCTTTGGATTCTTCTAAAACCGCTCTAACAATACTCATAATGGGAGTGATGCCGCTGCCTGCTGCAAAAGCGACAATTGTTTTTGACAGATTTTTTGTTGGATTGTATGTAAAACGTCCCTTGGGAGTAGCAACTCTAATAATATCCCCCTTTTTGAGCGTTTGGTTGGCAAAAGTTGAAAATAACCCTTTTTCAATTTCTTTTATTGTGACGGTTAAATCCCCGCTTTCAGGACTTGCGCTGATTGAGTAGTCTCTGCGCACGGTATCTCCATTAATTTCAGCCTCTAGGGTTAGGTATTGCCCAGCAAAAAAATTATAAGCCTTTTTCAAGTCTTGTGTAATTTCAAAGCATAGGCTTACAGCTCGAGGCGTTTCTCTAGTGATGTTTTTTATTTCTAAGGAATTAAATGTCCCCATAGCCGTTGTTTAAGCAAAAATAACAAAGATGCGCCTTATGGAGTTGTTAAGAGACCGCTAAATTTTTATATAACAATCGAATTCTTTATTATTTAAAAGCCGGTAAAATGGGTTAAAACATTAGATTTATTCAAAAAGATGAGTATTTTTACAAACTTTGCATACCATATGCATCGTTTTTAAGTTATACAATACAAATAAAGTACCATTGAAAAATATCTCCAGACATATCACAATTATTTTGTGTCTAACGCTTTTAGTTTCCAGCTGTTCCCGTAAGAAAGACCGTTTTTTGAATCGGAACTGGCACGCCTTAAACACCAAATATAACGTATTGTTCAATGGTGAGATGGCCTTAATAGATGGCCTTAATGAGATTGAAACTACTTATACAGACAATTATTGGGACGTTCTCCCAGTCGAACGCCTTAGTGTTACGGAAGTATTTGGATTTGATGAGGACACTCAAAGCCCAAATTTTGAACGCGCAGAGGTAAAAGCCGTCAAAGCGGTCCAAACTCACGGCATGAAGATTAAGGGTAAAGAAAAAAACAATCAAGTGGATGAAGCCTATATTTTGCTTGGGAAGGCACGCTACTTTAGCGGCCGATTTATCCCTGCAATAGACGCGTTTAACTATGTGCTTTTTAAATACCCGAGCAGCAGCAATATTAATACCGCTAAAATTTGGCGTGCCAAAACAAACTTGAGGCTGGAAAACGAGAACATTGCGTTAGAAAATCTAAATGCAATATTGGCTAAAGACGGGCTTTCAAATGAAAATTATGAAGAGGCCTTCTCTACATTAGCCCAGCTTTACATAAACCGTGAAGAGATAGATTCGGCGCTGGTCCATTTAGAAAACGCAGCTCTCATTACTAAGGATAAGGCCTACAAAGGGCGCTTGCACTTTATTCAAGGGCAGTTGTACAATAAGCGAGGTTTAACTGATAGCGCTCAAACAGCGTTTCAGAAAGTAATAGATTTGAAACGAAAAGTCCCTAGAACATACAGAGTCAATTCATTTCTAGAACAAATCTTAAATTTTGATTATGAGCGAGGAGACTTACTTGCGTTAGATGTTTTTTTAGAAACATTGGTTGAAGACCGCGAGAACCGCCCATATTTAGATCGTATTTACCATGTCATGGCAAAGCATTATTTAAATCTTGATGAAGACTCTACAGCAATCGCATATTTTAATAAATCTTTGCGAAGACAATCTAAAGACTCTTATTTGAATGCGCTCAATTATCACAACATTGCAGACCTCAATTTTGACGACTCCAATTACACCTTGGCAGGGGCATATTATGACAGCACCTTGATGCACTATAAGAAAAACAGCAAACCTCGCAGGCTTGTAAAGAAGCGCCGTGACAACTTAGAAGATGTCATATTTTATGAGTCCATCGCAAAAGAAAATGACAGCATTCTAAAATTGGCGGCCATGCCTGCTGATGCCCTTGAAGCCTATTTTGACAATTACATTACGATGCTAAAAGAGGAAGCAGAAAAAGAGGAAGCAGAAAAAGCCTTTAAAACCCAAGCAACAACCCCAAAGACTAACATGGTAACAACAAAAACTAAGAAAGTTAGTGGCTTTTATTTTTATCAATCGACAACAGTGGCCTATGGCAAGGGGGAGTTTTCAAGCCTCTGGGGAGCACGCCCACTAGAAGACAATTGGCGCTGGTCAAATAAATCGATTGTAGATAATTCTAAAGACAAAAACGCGGCTCAAAATGGAGCGGCCTCCAATGAAGCGTCTCTGACGCCAGCCTTTTTTATAAACCAACTTCCCAGCACCTCAAAAGCCACAGACAGTATATCAAAAGTGCGAAATTTTGCGTATTATCAGTTGGGGCTGATTTATAAAAACAAATTTAAAGATTATCAGCGGTCACAAGACAAACTTGAAGCGTTATTAAAACAAAGCCCTGAAGAACGCTTGATTCTTCCAGCCAAATATAATTTGTATAAAGTTTACACACTACAAGAAAGGCCCGAGTTAGCCAATCAGATCAAGCAAAATATTATTAGCGATTACCCAAGTTCTCAATATGCTCAAATTTTATTAAACCCATCTGCTGTTTTGGAAGGCGATAGCCAAAGCCCCAAGGCGCGCTATAAAAATCTTTTTGAAGCTTTTGAGGCTGCTAAATACCAACAAGTTGTTGATGGCTGTAATTTAGAAATTATCCGTTTTGAAGGCGACGATATTATCCCTAAGCTTGAGTTGTTAAAAGCCAGCGCCTTAGGCCGCCTTGAGGGATTGTCGGCCTATACAGCCAGGCTGAATTATATTGCGCTCAACCACCCTAACAGCCCAGAAGGTAAAGAAGCCCAGGACCTCTTGGAGAACTTTCTTAAAACTCTTGAAAACGAAAGCTTTCAAACGGCGACTTCAGGGACTAACTTTAAAACAATTTTTCAATTTTCCAACAAAGAAACCGAATCCATAGAAGCGCTTAAGACAGCCCTTAAAGCTGCAATCCTTGAAGAAGAAGTTTTTAACTTAAGCCTGTCAGAAGACGTTTATGATTTAAACACTACATTTGTAGTCATTCACGGCTTGAAAAGCATGAGTGGTGCGCTGGGATTCGCGGAACTTCTAGAGATTGAAACTGCTGAAATCACAGACAAACCGTTCTTTGCAATTTCATCCACCAACTATAAAACGCTCCAGATTCACAAAACCCTAGAGAAATATTTGAAGGAGATTAAAAATTAAAATGCTATGTTTAAAGATTCAAAAAAAACCAGGTTACAGCAAGGCGGATTATCACAACAAAACACGATTTCTTACGGGACTGTTTTTGAGGGTGATTTGAAAAGCGAAGGAGATTTCAGGATTGAGGGCACAATTAAAGGTACGCTCATCACTAAAGGAAAAGTTGTTATTGGCAACACCGGACTGGTAGAGGGCAGCTTAAATTGTAACAATGCGGATGTCGAGGGTCAAATCAAAGGAAAGCTCGTTGTTTCAGAGACACTTAGTTTGCGTGCATCTGCTCATGTGGATGGCGATGTTCAAACCGGGAAACTTGCGGTTGAGCCAGGTGCGACCTTTAACGCAAATTGTCAAATGAAAGATGCGGTTAAAGCGCTCAAAACTACTCTAAACCCAACACTAGAAACCGGTGCCAAATCAGAACAAACCGCTTAAAAGTTTTGCGGTACTTTCCGGTCTTGGTTTTCAGATGTTAGCCATCATTGCCGCCAGCACCTTTTTAGGGTTTAAACTGGATGTGTTTTATTCAAATTCAACCAACAATTACTATACTTTAGGATTTGCTTTGTCTGGGGTTATTTTGGCCATAGTATATGTTGTTAGAAAGATTATAAAACATTCAAACAGGCCATAGAAGAAACAACAATGCAAGCATTTAAGAAAAGACAAGTTTTGTTTTTATTGCAATTGATTGGCCTCACATTGGTGTTGTTTATCACCCACTCTTATTTACACCATTATTTTTCAAATTCAAACCTGCCATTCTTTCCAATTTGGCAGATTTATATTTTTCATTTTTTTGTAACTACGACCCTATACACCGCTGTAAACTATAGGCATTCTTTTGTCCAAAAATCAATTTTTAATTTATTCATGGGTATGACTTTGCTTAAAATGATTTTTTCAATTGTATTTTTACTCCCCTTATTTTTGTCAGATTTTGAATCAAAAAAATTAGATGTAATCAATTTTTTCGCACCCTATTTTTCATTTCTTTTCTTTGAAATTCTCAGCCTAACAAAGCTGCTGCAAAAGCAAGAATAGTTTTATTTTTGAGACTGCTGTAAGCACAAATATTCTTTTGGAAAAACTTTAAAAATTAACCTAAAAATTATGTTTGTCAATTCATTTAATGTGTGTAAATTTGCAGCGGACTTAAATAAGGGATTTTAAAAGCATTTTAAATGAGATTAATTACGATAAAATCTAAAGTATTAACAATTTTATTTTTATTTTTTTGTTTTGCAAGTTTTGCAAACAGTTCTGACAAGGTTGATAAAGCAGATGAAGAGTTCAACCCTAAAGAAATGATATTACATCACGTTAAAGATGCTTATGGCATGCACATTGTAACGTTAAACGCAAACGAGGATCACCCAACACACATTTCAATTCCACTCCCTGTTATAGTTTACACAGAAAAAGGCTTTACTGTTTTTTCATCTTCTGCTTTTCACCACGATTACCATGGTCACGAAATTGTAGAAAGAAATGGCCAGCGCTTTATCAATCTTCATGAAAAGGTTTATGTTTTAGAACCGGGGGCCAAGACGGTCATATTAGGAGCAGATGGGCATGCCTCCAACGCTCATCGTCCAAAACTTGACCTTTCCATTACACGAAATGTTTTTATGATGTGGGTTTCCATTGCTCTATTACTTTTTATATTTTTATCCGCATCTCGACGCTATAAAAAATCCGAAAAATATGTGCCTTCTGGCATTGCAAGTTTTGTAGAGCCTTTGATTGTTTTTGTAAGAGATGAAATTGGGAAACCGATGATTGGAGAGCAAAAGTACGATCGATACATGCCTTATTTGTTGACCGTATTTTTCTTCATTTGGATAAATAA
>CAJWNW010000021.1 GCA_913044085.1 uncultured Flavobacteriaceae bacterium
TAAAAATAATATATTCTCTCAGGGTATTCCCAAAAATAAAAATTAGGACAAAAAACTGAACAATGGGGGTGACAGCAATCGCTAAAAGGACGCCTCCAATATTGTAATAATATAAACTAACCAAAAGCAATAATGAGGCTAATGTGTACCAAATAATTTCAATCTTTGCATGTATTTTGTAGGCTGAAATTCCATTTATAACACCATTAAAAATACGGTTCATTGCAATAAAAGGGGCAGCAACTGCCAAGATTTTAAATACAGCGCTGTAGGCTTCTGTGAAAAACAACCATTGAGAGAGCATGTCAGCACCAAAAAACATAAAAAGGGAAAGCATGAAGGTGGCAATGCTCGACAATACAAATACTGTAGAAAATAATTTCAGGAGCCCCTCCTGGTTGTTTTTGTATTCAGATACATATTTTACAACCCCGTTAAAAACACCTAAGGAAGAAACACTCATTAAAATATTAGAGATATTTCGAATCTGACCTACCTTGGCAATGCCCGCTTGTCCTGTGTAAGACGCCAAAAGATTTTGTACCAATAGAGAAATTAAAAGACGTGTACCAACAACCAAAGAATTTAAAGAGGTGATTTTTAAAATTAAATTGTTGTTAAGAAAGGAAGGTAGTTTCACGTATTCAAATTGGCCTTATGCTATTATATAGCATATAAACGCCTGACATTCAAAATTGTTGTCTATATTTTACTATTTTTTTTAAAGTATAAATAATAAATATTAATACTAAAAATTGCTGCATTTGAAATGATAATAGGCCATGCTTTTGAAAGAAGAATCCCATACAAAACAAACAACACACAAGCGACTGAATTGACAAGTCTCAATGCCCTCAAATGTTTCATGGAAAAAGAAGCCAACAATACTGCGGTTGCGATGTAACCAATCCATTCTGTTATGGTAATGTTCAAAAAAATCATTTAAAAGGCTTTATTTCGTTTTCTGTCGACTTCTTTTAAATAAATCTTTCGCAACCTTAGACTATTGGGTGTGACTTCAACATATTCATCTTTTTGAATGTATTCTAAAGCTTCTTCCAAAGAAAATTTAATGGCGGGCACAATTCTGGTCTTATCATCGGCACCTGCACTTCTAACGTTGGTTAGTTTCTTTGTTTTGGTAACATTAACGACCATGTCATCTCCTCTAGAGTTTTCTCCAATCACTTGTCCTTGGTAAATAGTTTCTCCTGGATCAATAAAAAATTTACCGCGGTCTTGTAATTTATCGATAGAATAAGGAATTGCAGTACCGTTTTCCATGGATACCAACGATCCATTTTGTCGTTCAGGAATACCCCCTTTAATAGGCTGATATTCAGTAAATCTATGCGACATAATAGCCTCACCAGCCGTTGCTGTAAGCAATTGATTTCTAAGACCGATAATACCTCTTGATGGAATCATAAATAGACAAACCATTCTTTGTCCTTTAACTTCCATACTTAAAAGCGCTCCTTTTCGCATGGTGACCATTTCTACAGCTTTTCCAGAAATATTTTCTGGGAGATCAATCGTCATTTCTTCTACGGGTTCACATTTGACGCCATCAATTGTTTTGATTATGACTTGTGGTTGGCCAATTTGAAGTTCGTAACCCTCTCTTCTCATGGTTTCAATGAGAACAGACAAATGCAATACACCACGTCCAAATACCATAAACTTATCGGCGCTGTCCGTAGGATTTACACGCAATGCCAAGTTTTTTTCAAGTTCTTTTTCTAAGCGCTCTTTGAGATGACGAGAAGTCACAAATTTTCCTTCTTTTCCAAAAAATGGAGAATCATTAATGGTGAAAAGCATGCTCATAGTAGGCTCATCAATAGCGATTGTTTCAAGAGCTTCAGGATTATCAACATCGGCAATGGTGTCTCCAATTTCAAATCCATCCAATCCAACCAGCGCACAAATTTCACCAGCCATAATTTTTGAAACTTTCTTTCTTCCCAAGCCTTCAAAAATATGAAGCTCTTTAATTTTAGACTTTAAAATAGAACCATCTCTTTTGACCAAGGCTACCGACTGATTGTTATCTAAACTACCTCGTTGTAATCGACCAATAGCAATGCGGCCTGTAAATGACGAATAATCCAAAGAAGTAATTAACATTTGGGTGGTGCCTTCTTCAATTTTTGGGGAGGGAATGTGGTCAATTACCATGTCTAAAAGTGGTGCAATGGAATCGGTTTTGTCCGTCCAATCTTCACTCATCCAATTGAATTTAGCAGAGCCGTAAACCGTAGGAAAATCCAATTGCCACTCTTCAGCGCCCAATTCAAACATCAGATCAAAAACAGCTTCGTGCACCTCTTCGGGTGTACAATTTTCTTTATCAACTTTATTAATCACCACGCAAGGCTTAAGTCCTAAATTGATGGCTTTTTGCAGCACAAATCGGGTTTGTGGCATGGGCCCCTCAAAAGCGTCCACTAACAACAATACACCATCAGCCATATTGAGAACACGTTCTACCTCACCACCAAAATCTGCGTGGCCAGGAGTATCGATGATGTTAATTTTCGTGTCTTTATAAACAACAGAAACATTTTTTGAAGTAATGGTAATTCCGCGCTCGCGTTCCAAATCATTATTATCTAAGATTAGATCTCCCTTATTTTCGTTTTCACGGAACAACTGGCAGTGGTATAAAATTTTATCCACAAGGGTTGTTTTTCCATGATCGACATGGGCAATAATGGCAATATTTTTAATGGAATTCATCAATCGCTATTTTAAAGCGGCAAATGTACATTTAATTTTAAGACTTTTGGGTTTTATTCTGATAACCTTAACGGTCAAATTTACTTATATTTGTACCCAATAAACTGATGTAACAATGCAACTTCAAAATATTCCAAAGCTAAAGCATGCCAATTCTGGACAATTTTTTTTAATTGCAGGTCCTTGTGCTATTGAAAGTGAATCCATGGCGCTGAAGATTGCAGAACGTGTTTGTGAAATCTCAAATGAACTTGAGATTCCCTATTTATTTAAAGGAAGTTTCAAAAAAGCCAATCGCAGTCGTCTCGACAGTTTTACAGGAATTGGAGATGAAAAAGCACTCAAGATTTTGCGTAAAGTTGGGGAAACTTTTGACATTCCTACCGTTACTGATATCCACGAAGTCAGCAATGCCGCTATGGCAGCAGATTACGTAGATGTTCTTCAAGTTCCAGCATTTCTCGTGCGCCAAACGGACCTTGTTGTGGCCGCAGCGAAAACTGGGAAAGTAGTCAATCTTAAAAAAGGCCAGTTCATGAGCCCTGAGGCTATGAAACACGCCGTTTTAAAAGTAAAAAATGCAGGAAATGAAAATGTCTGGATCACAGATCGTGGTACCATGTTTGGCTACCAAGATATGATCGTCGATTTTAGGGGCATCCCCACCATGCGTGAATTTGCACCAACTGTTTTAGATGTTACCCATTCTTTACAACAACCAAACCAAAACAGCGGCGTTACAGGCGGCCGCCCAGAGATGATTGAAACCATCGCGAGAGCAGGAGTCGTTAACAATATTGATGGTTTATTTATCGAAACACACTTTGACCCTGCAAACGCCAAAAGTGATGGTGCCAATATGTTGCATCTAGATCGACTTGAACCACTTTTGAAAAACTTGGCTATCATTAGAAAAATGGTCAATAGTCTTTAATTTCTTGATGAATTCTTATATAGGATACTTTTAAATTTTCAATAAATTGAAATTAAAAAGGTTTTAAGACTTACTGGCAAATGCCTTCACATCCGCATCTGTGATTTCACTCGAGCCCAAAATCATAAGTCGTTCAACAACATTGCGCAGTTCTCTTACATTCCCAGTCCAGTCATAGCTTTTTAAAAGGGCAATGGCCTTTTTCGAAAATACTTTTGGCGCGGTCCCTTGTTCATTGGCAATTTTAGTACTGAAGAAATCAATGAGCAGTGGTATGTCATCACGACGGTTATTTAGTGCAGGGACTTCAATGAGTATCACCGCTAGACGGTGGTATAAATCTTCACGAAAACGTCCCTCTGCTATTTCTTTTTTTAAATCTTTATTAGTGGCAGCGACCACACGGACGTCCACCTTGATATTTCTATCGCTGCCCACACGTTGAATTCTGTTTTCTTGCAAAGCACGCAGTACTTTGGCTTGGGCAGAGAGGCTCATATCACCTATTTCATCTAAAAACAACAAACCGCCGTGTGCGGTTTCAAACTTTCCTGCCCGGTCTTTGTTGGCGCTTGTAAAGGCGCCTTTCACATGTCCAAACAATTCACTCTCAATAAGTTCACTGGGTATTGCAGCACAATTAACTTCAATCATAGGGCCTTTGTTTCGGTCACTTTTTTGGTGAAGCCAATGGGCCACAAGTTCTTTTCCTGTACCATTGGGTCCTGTGATCAATACTCGCGCATCTGTTGGAGCCACTTTGTCAATCATAGATTTTATGTTATGGAGTTCTTCACTGTCTCCGACCATCTCATATTTTTGACTGATGCGCCGCTTGAGGCGTTTATTCTCGACAACTAGTTTTTTGCGATCTAAGGCATTTCTAACAGTATTTAAAAGTCTGTTCAAGTCTGGAGGCTTTGAAATGTAATCAAACGCACCAAGCCGCATGGTATTTACCGCAGTGTCAAGATCGCCGTGACCCGAAATCATTACAATTGGGACTTCTGGCTTGAGTTTTTTTGCGGCTTGTAAAACTTCAACACCGTCCATTTTTGGCATTTTAATATCGCATAAAATCAAATCAAAATCTTCTTTTTTAATCAATTCGATACCTGACAGTCCATCCACAGCTTCAAAAACTTTATACAAACTATTTTCTTCGGATAAAATCTTTACCAAAACGCGACGGATGGCTTCTTCATCTTCTATGATTAATATTCTTGACATTCAATTCATTGCTTTTAATGAAGGGTTAATATTTCAACCATTTGATCAATTCTTTATAGCTTGGCTTCTTGCCATACATTAAAATTCCAACCCGATAAATTTTTGCAGCAATCCAAACGGTGAACACAAAAGTAACAACTAAAATAAAAAGAGACAACAATTGTTCCCACAGTGGAACACCAAATGGGATCCGCATGAGCATAACAACTGGAGATGTGAATGGAACATGTGAGAAAATTGTGGATATACTGCCATGGGGATCTTCTAAAACTGTAAAGAATCCGATGTAAAAAGAAAAAATCAAAGGCATAATAATGGGAATCATAAATTGTTGGGTGTCCGTCTCGTTATCCACAGCCGCCCCAATTGCTGCATAAAGGGAGCTGTAAAGTAAATATCCTCCAGTGAAAAACAATACAAAGGCAATGATGAGATTCCACAGCGGAAGTGCTCTAAAATCGTTGATGTAGCCTTGCAATTCAGAATTTACAGCGGGGTTGTTCATGGCCTCTGTCATGATTTCTTGCTGAGGTGTTGCGCTTAAATCTACACCAAAGATTAAAGAAGATGCGAGCATTAAAACGCCTATCATCACAATCCAGATGGCGAATTGAGTAATGCCCGCTAAGGAAGTCCCAAATATCTTTCCTAGCATCAACTGGATCGGTTTCACAGAAGATATAATGACCTCTATAATGCGACTGGTTTTTTCTTCAATTACACTGCGCATTATTAAATTGCCATAAATTATGATAAACATAAATAGCAAATAGCCGGCAAAACCACCGAAAGCCAGTTTCATAAAACTTCCAGCTTTAGAGGTTTTTACACCCTCGTAACTTTCTTGACCTAAATTCACATTGGTATTTGCAGCTTTAATTTTGGCCAAATCAACGCCAGATTTTTCAAGTTTTAGTTCTTTTATCCTGTTTTCAATTTTTGATTCTAAATTTGTAATAAAGGTCAGAGAGGGTGCATCTTCTGATAAAAACTTAATCTCCTCTGAAACGGAATCAATTGGCAGGTTAGGAATATATAAAAGACCGTAAGAACTGGCTTGATTACTTAAGCTTTTAGCAGATTCTAAATCAACCCCATCAAGATAATGGTATTTCGTATACTCCGTTGAAATAAGAGTTTCTTTAAAAAATTCAGATTCATCCAGTACAGAGATTGTTCTAATTATTTCATTGTTTAATGTAGTCAAATAGGTAACTAAGCTGATAAATCCAACCATAATTAGCGGGCTCAAAAAGGTCATTAACAAGAAAGATTTGTTTTTGACCTTTGCCAGATACTCTCTTTTAATAATTAATGGCAGATGATTCATAATCCGTTATTTTTTACAGTTTGAATGAAGATTTCGCTGGCATTTGGAATGAGTTCCTTGTAATGGTTTACAGAAGCATTCTGGCTTAAAAATGCCAGAAGATCGTCAGAGCTGTCATTGGGGGTAAGTTTGATATTCAATTTTAAATCATCTTCCAACGACTTGAAATCTGCAGTTGCTATTTCAAAACGCTCCGCAATTGTTTGCTTCAATGCTGTTTTATGTTTTGTTGACAAACCAACTTCAAAAGTATTTGTTTTATACTGGCGCTTAATGTCCTCGAGTTTGCCATCCAATATTTTTTTAGATTCGTGAATTAAGGCTATATGGTCACAAAGTTCCTCCACGGATTCCATGCGGTGGGTAGAAAAAATAACTGTTGCGCCTTCTGCTCTGAGTTGTAAAATTTCATCTTTTATAATATTGGCATTAATGGGGTCAAATCCCGAAAAAGGTTCGTCAAAAATTAACAACTTGGGCTGGTGTAGTACGGTTACTACAAATTGAATTTTTTGAGCCATCCCCTTAGAAAGTTCTTGGATTTTTTTATCCCACCAGTGTGAAATTCCTAATTTTTCAAACCAGTAAACCAATCGCTTTTTGGCTTCCTTATATGATAGTCCTTTTAGCTGTGCCAAATATAGTGCCTGCTCACCAACTTTCATAGATTTATACAAGCCGCGTTCTTCTGGCAAATAACCAATGTATTGAACGTGATGAGGCTGAAGTGGTTCTCCATCTAAGATGACTTTTCCACTGTCGGGCATTGTAATTTGATTGATAATTCTGATGAGAGTTGTTTTTCCAGCACCATTGGGACCGAGAAGGCCAAAAATACTGTGTTTTGGCACATTGATAGTAACACTAGAAAGTGCTTGAAAATCAGCGAATTTTTTGGATACACCCTGAACTTCTAGAAGATCATTCATTAATTTAAAATTTACATTGTAAGACGTTTATATTTACAAAGCGTTACGTTGTAAATCTAAAAAATTATTAATGAAAAGTGTCTATTACGAGAACATATCTTTCACTTTCTCAAAAAAGGATTTATCGGAGCTCTTGGGTTTAGGAGAAAAATGCTCGTTGTCCCGCATTTTTTCAAAAAAGACCTTTTGCTCTTTATTGAGCGTTTTAGGAGTCCATACATTGACATGAACCAATAAATCTCCTTTGTTATAACCATTGATATTTGGAATACCCTTACCCCTAAGTCGTAGAATTTTACCAGATTGAACTCCTGGTTCAATTTTAAGACGCACCTTGCCAGTAACGGTTTCTATTTCAACGGAAGATCCTAAAATCGCATCTGGAAGGCTCACATAAAAATCGTAGTGTAAATTGTCCCCCTCACGCTGTAATTTTGGATGAGGTTCTTCAGAAATGGCAACCAACAAGTCTCCAGAAATACCATTGCCTGGAGCCGCATTTCCCTTGCCGCTGACCTTAAGCTGCATTCCATCTTCGACCCCAGCTGGTATTTTGATGGAAACCGTTTCTTCCTCAGTTACAAAACCATTGGCATCTGCATTGGAAGGGCGATTGTCAATTATTTGACCCGTTCCACCACAAGTATTACATGTAGTGGCCGTTTGCATTCGCCCTAGAATTGTATTGGTCACTCTAGTGACTTGGCCGGTGCCATTACAAGTAGAACACGTTTTGTAAGTGACGCCCTTAGCCTGTTTCTTGCGTTTTACTTTAATTTTTTTCTCAACCCCATTCGCAATTTCTTCCAAAGAAAGTTTAACGCGGATTCTCAAATTACTGCCACGAGGCGTTCTTTGGCGCTGACCGCCAAAACCACCGAAACCTCCTCCACCAAAAGCACCGCCAAAAATATCACCAAACTGACTGAAAATATCATCCATGTTCATTCCACCACCGCCAAAACCACCAGCGCCTTCAAAGGCTTGATGACCGAATTGGTCGTATCGCGCTTTTTTGTCGGGATCACTCAAAATTTCATAAGCTTCAGCAGCAATTTTGAATTTTTCCTCAGCGGATTTATCATCCGGATTTTTATCAGGATGGTATTTGATTGCCATTTTTCGATAGGCCTTTTTAATTTCTGATGATGAGGCACTTTTCGTAATTCCTAATACCTCGTAATAATCCTGCTTTGCCATGTTGTATTTTGCTGTTTGCGTTTATTCTACTGACCTATGACTACTTTTGGAAATCTGATCACCTTATCCCCTAATTTATAGCCTTTTTCTATGACATCTATAATCTTTCCCTTAAGATCTTCACTGGGAGCGGGAATTTGAGTCACTGCCTCGTGCTTGTCGGCGTTAAAAAGATCACCTTTGTCTACTTCAATGACACTCAGACCTTTTTGCTCAAGAGTAGATTGAAATTTATTTTTAATGAGTTCAACGCCTTTAGAAAGATCATTTTCCTCGTGTTTTGACATCTCTGCAAGGGCACGGTCAAAGTCATCCAGAACAGGTAAGAGCGATTGAATTACGTCTTGACTTGCAGTTGAAAAAAGTTCGATACGTTCTTTGGCTGTTCGCCGCTTATAATTTTCAAATTCAGCGAATAAACGCAAAAATTTATCCTTTTCTTGTTCTAAATCTGCCTTATATTGATCTTCGACAGAAATTGTTTTTTCAACTTTTGCAGATGCCGTTTTTGACGCTTTTTCAGATTTCAACTTTTTCTTGGATTCTTTCTTAGCCATTTTACAATTTGTTCTTTAAATTATGAATTATATATTTTGAAGGCAAAAGTACTGCCATTCTTCGAAAAATGTCAAAATGTCATCTTTTTTTTTATGGGTTTAGCTAAGTCTAAAATCGAAGCAAGTCCTCAAGGGCCGCTGAAACTTCATGAAATTTAAAATCAAAACCTGTTTTCTGGATTTTTTTTGAGCAAACACGCTGGCTTTCCAAGACAATGGCAGACATTTCACCAAGTATTAATTTCAAGACCGTTTGGGGGACATTAGGGAGGTAAATAGGCTTCCCTACAATTCGAGCGATGGTATTTGTCAATTCCGATTGCTGTACTGGGTTTGGTGCTACTGCGTTGTAAACCCCTTCAATTTTAGACTTTAAAGCGTGTGAAAAAATTCCAACCAAGTCTTCGGTATGAATCCAAGACTGCCACTGACTGCCTGTACCCAAAGCCGCTCCAAAATAGTTTTTGATAGGGAACATAATTTTAGGCAATGCACCGCCATTGGCATCCAGTACAATTCCAATTCTTAAAATACAAATTTTTAAATCCGCATTATCAAAAGCCCCTAAGGCAGCTTCCCATTTTTGAACTACAGAACTTAAAAAGGAGTTGCTGGAAAATTGTGCTTGTTTTTCCTCATAATATTGGGTGACAGAATTGGAATAAATTCCAATTGCACTCGCTGTTACAAGGTACTTGACAGGGAAATGATGTGTTTTGATATGATGTGCCAAAATTTCTAAGGACTTGACGCGGCTATTTACAATTTCACTTTTTGCGGCCTTATTCCAGCGTTGGGCAATTGGTGCTCCAGCCAAGTTAATAATCGAATCTATACCCTCTAAGCTGCGCAAATCTAATTCATTGGACATGGGATCCCAGTGGAATGTTTTAGGATAACTGTTTGTATTTACTTTTGATTTTTGGGTGCTTAAAATATGGAGTTTGTAACCCTGTTGAATTAAGGAATCAGTTAGTGCTCTGCCAACCAATCCTGAAGCGCCTGTTATTAATATTTTATTGGACACGATTCAAAATTATTGAATCACTAGATTGTATCGTGTTAAAAAACAATCTTTAACAAATATTTAAGCATAAGTTGGAGGGTATTAAAGTTTAATGGCGCGTAGCATCTCCCGTTTACCTGGGGGGCCTGGTAAGCGTTCAACTTCAAACCCTACTGCTTGCATACAACGGCGTACACTGCCTTTGGCACAATAGGTAACCAAAAGACCATTAGGCCGCAAGGCTTTATACATTTTTTTAAAGATTGATTCGATCCATAAATGGGGTTGAACTCGGGGGCCAAAGGCATCAAAGTAAATGACGTCAAACGCATTGGCTTCGGCAATTTCAGAAAAAAACGCTTGGCGTTTAATAATAGAAAAATGGGGTAAAATTTTTTGGATCTCTTCCCAAGAGCAACTGTGAATATTTTGAAATATAGAGGGATCCGAACCAATCAGTGTATGATATCCCAATGCCTTTAATTCATCTGCCGCAACAGGGTACGCTTCAATGCCATGGTAACAAATTTCCTGAGAAATATTTAGGGATTCTAAAGCGGTCAAAAGAGCATTCAGTCCAGTTCCAAATCCAATTTCCAAGAGTGTTAATGGATTTTGTTTTGTTTGGCGTTCTAAAAACGTTTTTAAGCCGGCATTGATGTAAACGTGTTTGGCCTCTTGTAAAGCCCCATGAATGGAATGGTATTGCTCATTCCAACCTTCAATTTGAATGGTTTTTGATCCATCCGAAGTGGTAATTATAGTACGTTTCAAAACAAAATTTGTGGTTTATTCGGCTAAGAGGACCCCGTCAGCCATGAAACTATAGGTGATTTTAGGTTCTATAATCGCTTCAATTTCAGCACTCGATGCCCCTGCATCTTCTGCATAATGGCGAAGGTCTGCAACCGAAGTTTCTGATACATAAGCCAACCCGTTTACAATTGCTTCACCTGATGCATCTGTAGGTACAAAAAAACCATAGTCTTTAAATCGAACCATTAATTCTTCTCCGTTAGACAATGGGAGTGTCATCCAGCACCCTTTTTTGGAACAAACATCGCTTACCATTCCTCGCATAGTAACTTGAATTGTATCTGTTAAGCCAACCATTATATTTGTGAATTCTTCAGAAGTAGAAACCTCACTAACATCAAATTGGGCACCATAAGACAGATAAGTAGTTGATTCAATTTTGACGGGTAAACGTTGTGGCTTATTTTCCTTGCAATTCCAAAATAAAATTAAACTAAAAACCAAAAAATATATTCTATTCATTTTTTAAAAATTATGATTTTAAATATAATAACTTTTTGCGGAAGCCTTGTATAAATAAGTTATGAATTTAGTAGATTTGCTGAGATCAATTTGAACACCGAACAATGGAGACTTTAAAAATAACAACCATACAACATTCTAAATTAAAAAGTGTTGATTTTAATAACTTGGGGTTTGGTAAAACTTTTTCAGACCATATGTTGATTTGTGATTACAAGAATGGCAATTGGGGCGCTCCAGAAATTGTACCCTTCCAGCCCATATCGCTCATGCCATCATCTAAGATTTTTCACTATGGTCAATCCATTTTTGAGGGCATGAAGGCTTATAAAGACAAAGACTTAAATACTTGGCTATTTCGCCCTAATGAAAACTTTAAACGCCTTAATAAGTCCGCCAAACGCTTGGCCATCCCAGAAGTACCAGAAGCTGTTTTCTTCAATGGCTTGAAAGCGCTTTTAAAACTTGACAATGTTTGGATTCCGACAAAAGAAGGCAGCTCACTTTACATTCGCCCTATAATTTTTGCGACAGGTGAAGGCTTCCATGCTTCTCCGGCTGATGCATATCGTTTTTTAATTGCAACAGCGCCATCGGGACCTTATTTTTCTGGACAAGTAAAAGTGCTAATTGAAGAAAAGTACTCCCGTTCTGCAAATGGAGGCGTTGGATTTGCAAAAGCTGGCGGAAATTATGCAGCGCAGTTTTATCCAACACAGCTGGCTATTGAAAAAGGTTATAATCAAGTTATTTGGACCGATGATAACAGCCATGAAAATATTGAAGAAGCTGGTGCGATGAATATTTTTATTCGTATCAATGATACACTAATTACCGGCCCAACCAGCGACCGAATTTTAGATGGGGTGACTCGAAAAAGTATCATCGATATTGCAAAAAGTGAAGGAATTAAAGTAGAGGTGCGAAAATTCACAGTATCAGAATTAATTGAGGCTTCAAATAATGGCAGTCTCAAAGAAATGTTCGGAACTGGCACAGCCGCTGTTATTTCGCCCATTGCTGTCTATGGATATAAAGATACAGACTATGCATTACCTAAGCTTGAAAAGACATTTGCCTCTCGTTTAAAAGAACGCATTACTTCCATTCAAACTAATAAATCTGAGGACCCTTTTAACTGGCGATTCAAGGTTAATTAATTAAGACTCTAGGATGGCTTTGATATTTGGCTTGAAATAGTTTGGCCCTTTCATCACTTTACCATCGGCCCTGTATATGGGGTTTCCGTCTGCTCCTAGTTTACTCATATTGCTGCGCTGAATTTCATTAAAAACAGATTCTATTTTATGCTGCATCCCATGTTCAATAATGGTACCACAAAGAATGTAAAGCATGTCGCCAAGAGCATCAGCAACTTCTACCAAATCATTGGATTGAGCCGCTTCGTAATACTCCTCATTTTCTTCTTTCATTAAGTCAAAACGCAGTTTGTTCTTTGCAAATCCTAAATCCGCTTTAGGGGTGGTTCTGTATCCAATTTTAAAGGCTTCATGAAATGCTTTAACAGCATCAATTTTGTTTTTCATTGGTAGTAATTTTTTTGTAGTTTTACGAATCTAAAAATACATAAATATGTTCAGTCGTGGACAACTAATTTTTGGTATTATTTTCGCCATTGTGTTTTTTGTTATCATTATTGTAGCTTACAAAAAAGATGCAGTTTTACACAAAAAATATTACAATGGGGTTTTTTGGATTCTATTGACTTTTATTGCCTTTATTGCTGGAATTGCAGCTATAAAATTTCTACTAGGCTATTAATCAATTGTCTATTATTACACACAATCGTATCTAAATTTTATTTAGGTTTGAAAAACAAACTAGCAGTCCATAATTTTATTGAATAAAAAAGTGTGCTTGCAACAATAGGGTTATTCAGTTTTCAAAAAAATAATTTCTTCGAGGATTTCGATTCAAAAGAAATTTATAATTTCGTGTAGCTAGTGATTATTAATTATAATAAAGTCCATTCCAGTGAATGGACGTCCATTTGAAAAAATAATTTAATGATATGAAACATGCTTTACTCGTGTTTTTAGGAGGTGGCCTAGGGAGCGCTCTTCGATACGGATTTGGAAAAATATTTCAAACAGCACCCGGTGCGTTTCCAATGAGCACTTTTACTGTCAATATTTTAGGTTGTTTTCTGATTGGTATATTTATGGCTTATGGGCTCAAAACTGAGACCCTAAGTGAAAATCAATCAATTTTATTGATCACAGGCTTTTGCGGTGGTTTTACTACTTTTTCAGCCTTTGCTGCTGAAAACCAATTATTTTTGAAATCTGGTGACTATTTGCAATTTGGGCTGTATACTGGGGCCTCTATTTTGTTAGGCCTACTGGCGGTCATGCTTGGATTGTATTTAGCGAAACAGATTTAATTTTTATACTTGTACATCACCCCCGCTTCAACTTTGATTGGTAAGAAATTTTCTCTTGGGACAATTGGACAAGAATAACGCGCGTTGTAAACACAATAAGGGTTGTAGGATTTATTGAAGTCCAACCAAATACGGTCTCCCTCTGGTATCTTTAAATCTATATAGCGGCCTCCTCCATAAGTTGTTACCCCATTAGTGGCATCCAAATAAGGTAAAAACAGGTAATCACTTGATTCTAATACAGAACTTTCGCTTTGGTAGACCTTTAGGCTGTAATCAAAACCCTTAATTGTAAAGCTTAAAATACCAAAAACACGTTCTTTAGACAGCCTGGTGGTGCTTGTTTTCATTTCAAAAAAATCACTCGCATTTGTTTTTTTCAACTTTGCAACCACGGCAAAACTTGAATCAACAGGGAAAAATGACAACCCCTTAAAGCTCTTTATGTCTTCAGGGTCTAAGGGAGATCTAGAGGCATCTTTAAAAAGTGCATTCAGCGATTTATGAAATTCAGATTCGGTAGTCGAAAAACGTTTGCCCTCTTTACAATTGAAAAAGAATAAAAAAACACAAAATACAACTGTTAATTTAAAGTTTTGGTTCAAAATTGGGCATGTCTTAGAGGTTGACCAGAAACAATATCTGAGAGAATGATTTGTGTTTTAGTTTCGCCATAGCTAATCAATTCATCAATAAATTTTTCCAAATGTTGTTGGTCGGTAAAAACGACCTCCATGACAATATTTTCATTGCCAGTAATCCTATAACAATTAACAACTTCTCTGTAGGTTTTTATTTTGTGTAAGAAAGGCTGCAACCGTCCCATAAAGGCACGAATGGTAATCAAAGCTCTCATGCCGTGGCCCAATTTCCTTGGACTTAGCTTAGCATGATAGCCCAAAATAACGGCCGAATCTTCCATTTTTTTTATGCGTTCTGCGACAGCTGGAGATGAAATTCCTACCGAAGCGGCAATTTGGGTATTGGAGATTCTTGCATTGGATTGTAGCGCTGCTAAGATTTTAGTATGGATGGTATCAAGTTTCATTTTTAAGATAATTAATTAAAAATAATAAAAAATTAAATATTTAATCCAATTATAGTTTAATAATTTAATACAACTAAAGCTTTTGCGATTTAACTTTGTATAAACAGATGGTTAAAAAAATGCATTCTAACAACGCAGAATTTTACAGTAGTCTACACAAAAAGGCACAAGATATTGGAAGGCTTTCTAAAGCTATTTCTGCTTATTTAATGAATGACCTTGCTCCGCTGAGTACAAATGGATCTGAAGATTCCAATATTTATTTTTCAGGGGATATTGTTCAGCAATCTATTTCGCTTTCTGAGGAAATAATAAAAGCGGAACGCACTTTGGTTCCCGATAAAAAATACATGCACGCACGTACACTGCGATGGTTGACCTATCGGCTGATGCAAAACTGCAAACGTTTGGAGCAATGCAACAGTAATGGTAAAAACTTTATACAAATACTAAGAATAGAACTGAAAAAATTTAAACGCCTTCACAAGCATTGGATGCTTACCCTGTAAAGTTTAAATATTTACCAAATTTGTCTCTAAAATTAACTTTTAAAAAACCTAAGTAGTAGAAAGAATTTCTTGCATTCGTTGTTGCAGCGCCTTTGCTCTTTTCGCAGCTTGGGTGGCAAAATTTCTGTCATTGGATGCATAAATTATAGCCCTGGAAGAATTGACTAATAGGCCCACTTCAGTATTTAAACCATACTTACAAACCTCTTCTAAACTACCTCCTTGAGCCCCAATGCCTGGAACTAGCAAAAAACTATTGGGAACAATGTCTCGGATTTTTTTAAAATAGGCTGCTTTTGTGGCCCCTACTACATACATCAATTGTTTTGAGTTTTTCCATGTTTTAGAAGTATCTAGAACAGATTCAAACAAAGGAGCATTGGTGTTTTCTTTGGTTTGGAAGTCGAAAGCACCTTGGTTTGAAGTCAGAGCGAGTAGAATAGTGTGCTTTTCATTAAATTCTAAAAAGGGCTCTACGGAATCGCTACCCATATACGGAGCTACCGTAATGCTATCAAAACCTAAATCTTCAAAAAATGCCTTGGCATACATTCGACTTGTATTGCCGATATCGCCACGTTTGGCATCGGCAATGGTAAAAATTTCAGGGTAATTATTATTTAAATAATCAATGGTTTGTTTTAATGCTTTCCAACCGTCCTGACCATAGGCTTCATAGAAAGCAATATTGGGTTTATAGGCAACACAAAGATGGTGCGTTGCATCAATAATGGCCTTATTAAATTCAAAAATAGGAGATGACGTCTCTAAAAGATGAGCTGGTATTTTGGACAGGTCTACATCCAATCCAATACAAAGAAAAGATTGTTTTTTTCTAATTTCCGATACGATACTTTCAAGGTTCATAGATTTCAAATTACATCTGAATTTGATTTGAGTTTTTCGGTATTTTCAGCAAGCATGAGTTCATCAATTACCTTTTGAATGTCGCCATTTATAATGTTTGATAAATCGTAAAGTGTCAGTCCAATGCGGTGGTCTGTTACGCGTCCCTGAGGGTAATTGTACGTTCTAATTTTAGCACTCCGGTCTCCAGATGATACCATACTTTTTCGTTTTTCAGAATCCGCAGCTTGTTTTTTTGCTAATTCCATCTCATAGAGTCGAGAGCGTAAAACTTTCAATGCTTTTTCTAAATTTTTATGTGATGATTTTTGATCTTGACAACTGACAATCATGCCCGTTGGTTCATGGTGAAGCTTGATCGCTGAATAAGTCGTATTGACCGATTGTCCACCGGGTCCAGTAGAAGTTGTTCGTTCAATCCTAACTTCAGACATATCAAGCTCAAGGTCAAACTCTTCTGCTTCAGGCAATACGATGACTGAGGCTGCGCTGGTATGAACTCTGCCTTGTGTTTCTGTTTGGGGTACGCGCTGAACACGGTGTACACCCGCTTCAAACTTCATGGTACCATAAACGTCTGTACCAGAAACTTCAAAAATTATTTCTTTATAACCCCCAGAAGTCCCTTCATTGAAATCCACAACCTCAACCTTCCAGCCTTTGGATTCACAATATTTAGAGTACATTCTGTGTAAGTCTCCTGCGAAGATGCTGGCTTCATCCCCACCTGTTCCGGCACGGACTTCTACTACAACGTTCTTGGCGTCTTCTGGATCTTTAGGAATTAAAAGAACTTTAATTTCCTCTTCCAATTTAGGCAATTGACCCTTGGCATCTTCAAGCTCAATTTTGGCCATTTCAACCATTTCAGGGTCTGAACCATCTGCAATGATTTCTTGGGCTTCTTCTATGTTAGACACGAGCGTTTTGTAAAGCTGACCACGGTCTAGAATTTTTTTCAGGTCCTTGTATTCTTTGCTAATTTTAACATAGCGCTTTTGATCTGAAATGATATCCGGCTGAATAATCAAGTCACTAACTTCATCAAAACGCTGCTTTATAATTTCAATTTTTTCTAACATAAGTGCCTACAAATCGTTTGTAAAAATACAATTTTTGAGATGAATGAAAGCCAGACGTTAATACTCAAACGTACCGTATTCACTTTTAATGGTTAATTTTTTTTCTGGAGAGGCTTCGACGTGACCAATAATCTGTGCCTCTACGTTAAATTTTGAAGCAATGTCAATAAGTGGGTCTGCAACTTCTTTGGCGACATACAATTCCAAGCGATGACCACAGTTGAAAACTTGATACATTTCTTTCCAATCAGTCTTGGATTGTTCTTGTATCAATTTGAAAAGTGGTGGCACAGTAAACATATTGTTTTTTACAATGTGTAAATCATCAATAAAATGCAAAATTTTTGTTTGCGCACCGCCGCTACAATGTACCATTCCATGAATCGTATTTGCGTCATATTTTGACAAAATTTCTTTGACAATCGGCGCGTAAGTTCGCGTGGGAGAAAGCACTAGTTTACCTGCATTTAATGGACTGTTTTCAATAGATTGTGTCAGTTCAACACCTCCAGAGTAAACTAAATTTTCAGGAACTCCTGGATCGAAAGTTTCAGGGAATTTGCGGGCAATGTCTTTACTAAAAACATCGTGTCTGGCAGAAGTTAAGCCATTGCTACCCATACCGCCATTATATTCTTTCTCATAGGTTGCTTGACCATATGATGCCAAACCTACAATCACATCTCCTGCCTTGATGTTGGCATTGTCAATGACCGCTCTGCGCTTCAGCCTTGCCGTGACTGTGGAATCCACAATTATGGTACGCACCAAATCACCAACATCAGCCGTTTCCCCCCCTGTAGAGTGGATGGTGATACCGTGTGATTTTAAATCCTGGATGAGTGCTTCCGTGCCGTTAATTATTGCGGATAACACTTCTCCTGGAATCAAATTTTTATTGCGTCCAATGGTTGAAGACAACATAATATGATCAGTGGCACCCACGCAAATCAAATCATCAATATTCATAATTAGAGCATCTTGGGCAATGCCTTTCCATACGGATAGGTCACCGGTCTCTTTCCAATAAGCATAAGCCAGAGAGCTCTTGGTCCCTGCCCCATCGGCATGCATTACCAAACAATAATCTGGGTCATTGGTAAGAAAATCAGGTACAATCTTACAAAAAGCCTTTGGAAACAAACCCTTGTCAATATTTTTAATGGCGTTGTGAACATCTGATTTGGATGCTGATACTCCGCGTTGGGCATACCGTTGGCTTGTCTCTTGAGTCATGGCTTTTTATGAATTACAAATCTAATAAAGTATTTGTTTATTTAAATTAAAAACGCCCAATTAACTTGAGCGTTTTTTTAGGTTTATCGAGTAAAAAGAAGTTCTCTGTATTTTGGCAACGGCCAAAGCTCATCATCAATCAATAATTCCAGCTTATCACATCCATAGCGAATTTCGTCAAACATAGGTTTGATTTTGTTGCAATAAGCTTCTGCTTTTTCAATAGATTTTGAAATCGCATTGGCTTTCTTTCTTTGGTTGATCATGGAGGTAACTCCAGAATTAATAGCTTTAATATATTTTGAAATATCTGCAATTAACATCAACTGTTCACTGGCGTGCTTTTTGTAATCTTTGCCATAGATGTCTTTCAACCCTCTGACATTGTGAATCAATATATTTTGATATTTCACAGCAGTTGGAATGACATGGTTCCTGGCAATATCACCTAAAACCCTGCCTTCGATTTGAATTCTGTGAATGTAGTCTTCTACCTCAATCTCATATCGCGCTTCAATTTCCGTTGGATTCATCACCTCCAATCCCTGATAGAGTACAATAGTCTTAGGGGCAATTTTCACCTTGAGCGCAGCGGGTGTATTTTTATTGTTGCTCAAGCCTCTCTTTTTGGCCTCTTTTTGCCAAGATTCACCATAGCCATTACCTTCAAAAAGAATGGCCTTTGATTTTTTAATATAGTCTCTTAATACATTAAAAATAGCTTCATCTTTTTTAAGTCCTTTTTTATCAATAAGTGCATCCGCTTCTTTTTTGAATTGAATGAGTTGTTGTGCTATAATTGAATTTAAAACCGTCATTGGATTAGCGCAATTGGCTGTTGATCCAACAGCTCTAAATTCGAATTTATTACCTGTGAATGCAAAAGGGGATGTACGATTCCGGTCGGTATTATCCAGTAAAATCTCCGGTATTTTACCAACCACATTAAGCTTTAAATCGGTTTTTTCTTCAGGGGACAACTTGCCTTTTGTAACGCCTTCAAGTTCACCTAATACTTTGGTGAGTTGCGCACCAATAAAAACAGACATGATAGCTGGAGGTGCTTCATTGGCGCCCAACCTGTGGTCATTGCTTGCAGAAGCAATAGATGCTCTTAGAAGTTCTTCATTGTCATGAACCGCTTTAATAGTATTAATGAAAAACGTTAAAAACTGTAAATTACTCATCGGCGTTTTTCCAGGCGCTAAAAGATTTACTCCAGTATCTGTAGACAAGCTCCAATTGTTGTGTTTACCTGAACCGTTGACTCCAGCAAAAGGCTTTTCGTGAAATAAGACTTTGAAATGATGGCGTTCCGCCACTTTTTTCATTAAATCCATTAATAATGAATTGTGATCTACTGCTAAATTGGCTTCTTCGTATATTGGAGCCAACTCAAATTGATTGGGAGCTACTTCATTGTGTCGTGTTTTTACAGGTATTCCCAACAAAATAGACTCATTTTCTAAATCGCGCATAAA
>CAJWNW010000022.1 GCA_913044085.1 uncultured Flavobacteriaceae bacterium
TAAGGGTAAGCGCCGCGGCATAATTCAAAATTTCAGGGACGGCCAACCAAGCTATTTTTTCATTGAGAATCAAAAAAAAAAGTACAATCCAGCCAATCCATAAAGCATATTTCATGAAGTTTTTAGAGGTAGTTTTTGTAGCTCGATATATGGCTATAAAGGAAATAGTTAAAAATAGAAAGTCTAAGTCTTTCCACCAAAATGGAACCGCTTCATAACCTGTCGATGTGTACAAATGGGAGATAAAAAGCAAAGGTGTTACAAGGCAATGCACTACGCAGAGCGAGCTGGCAACGGCACCAAAAATATCGGGCTTTGAGGTAATTAATCTTATCATGATTTATTTAAATGAAGTGCAAATATAAATATTTAATCCCTCATAATAATTTTTATTTTATAATGTTTTCCTACTGTTGTAATTTTCAATTAATCGTTAGTTTAAAACTTTTTTAAGATAAAGTGTTGCAACTAAAAATATTCACAAAAAGTAAGCTATCGTTGTATTTACCCAAATTCAGCAAATGAACAGTTTAAAATTAACCAACTCTCAACTGAAATCGCAGTTTATAATTTATTGGGACCCGTATTGTAAAAACCAAAGTAATAGCTTTGGTGCCAACCAACGTTTTAATATATCAAATTTGTATTCTGGTATATATTAAAACTAAATTTTTTGTTGCAAATAATAGTTGGTTGGTGTGTTATTAAGAAACTTAGAATTAGTTAATAAAGATACCTCTCTGTTAGTGAGGAATTAGTTCAGTATTTTCAAATCTAATCAAGTACTGCTGGCGAGCCATTTGATTCTAGTTTTTCGCCCAAAGCAGGAACTTTTACTTTAGAAAATTCTTCCAGTTTGGGTTTTAGTTCTTCAAACATGGTTTTGGCCATATTATAACTTTCCATATGAAGCTTTGTTTGACCATATGAATTACCAGTAAGTCCACTGGCTGCAAAGTATATCCTGTAGCTAATAGAGAGTTGTTCTTTTTCACCTACTTCGGATTTTGCAGCACTGCCTTTAAGAAGTAGCTTCAACGCATGCATTTCGGTCCGTAAGGCATAAATTTCTTCTGTAAGCGCAGCTTGATTTGAAGTGGTAAACTTGAGAATTTTCTCAAATTTTTCAAGTTGATTGGAAGCTTTATTAAAACTGTGTTCTACTTTACTTACATCTTTACTTAAAGCTATGAGTTTTTTAGTATAAGCCTCTGTTTCACCAGCTAACGGATTAGTGAGTATATTGGTTCTAATGCGTTTTACCTTAAACGGAACAGGGTCTGATAACTGTACCCTTCGCCCAGCAATACGTTTGTATAATTGTGCGGTATAATTACCGCTTTTAACATTAAAACGCCAGGTTTGGATTTGTTTGTTTTTAGAATTGGCATTAACTGTTGTTCCAAAGGGTTGTTTTAAGTCCCAATTGACGTGATTCATTCCTTTCTTCAAAGGCTGTATGAGTTGATCTATTATATTCCCAGCAATATCACAAATTACAATGATTGCATCGTTACCGGCTTCAACCATTTCATTATCTAATGTGTCCCAACCAGGAAAAGGGATGTTAACATCCTTGAGTTCTTTTTCACGTTCTTGTCTTTTGGTTTTACTACTAGGGTGATCATCTTTGATAAAATAGCGGATTAATGCACCATACTCTGGATTTTTAGAAGTAAAAAAGGAAGCACCTTGACTAGATGTACCACCTATTAATGGTTGGTATTGTAGAGCTGTTCTGGGTTGAAACAAAATTCCATCTTGTTCTAAACTCTTTTCAGAAATGTTTCTTAGTGCACTGTAATCGTCTAAAACATAAAAACTACGTCCAAAAGTAGCTAGCACCAAGTCGTTTTCACGTTTTTGGATGGCTAAATCTCTAACCGATATTGTTGGTAATCCGTTTGAAAACTTATGCCATTGATTTCCTTGATCTAAGCTAAGATATACACCATATTCAGTAGCTAAAAACAGTAAATTAGGATTTATATGATCTTGAACTAAACGCCAAACAAGGGTGTTGTCTGGTATACCTGTGGTTATTGGGGTCCATTTTTTACCCCCATTAGTGGTTTTAAATAAATAGGGCTTGTAATCCCCAAACTTATGGTTATCAAGTGCAATATAAGCTACATTTTCATTAAATAAATCTGCTTTAATGTCATTTACAAATGCAGATTCTGGAACTCCTGGCAGTTGGTTTACCTTTATTTTGGTCCAATTATTTCCACCATCTTTAGTAATTTGTAATATACCGTCATCAGTACCTGCGTACAAAATATTCTCATTTAGTTTAGACTCAGCTAAAGATGTTATGGTGTTGTAAGTAGACATGGCATATACATCCCAAGCATTGTCAAAACTTTGTTGTTTTCCCATAACAGGCAAACTTAAACGTTCTTCATTTTTGGTTAAATCATATGATATTGCATTCCAGCTGTCCCCTCTATCCTCTGAACGCCACACCCTTTGCGTACCAAAATAAAGGCGCTTTGGGTCATGTTGACTCACCAAAATAGGAGAGTCCCAATTATAACGTTCGTAAACTTCACCTAAACGATTTTGCGGCTTAATGTAGGTTGCCTCTCCAGTAGTTTTATCAATACGATATAAATTACCTTGTTGCCACTGGGCATAAACGATATCTGGGTTTCCAGGTTCTGTGGCTGGTTGGTGCCCATCACCTCCAAGTAACACATACCAGTCTGAGTTAGAAATTCCATTAGATTTCAAGGTTCTAGAAGGCCCTCCTTGGGTGTTATTATCTTGAGTTCCACCATAAATATTATAAAATGGGGTGGCATCATCAACAGCTAATTTATAGAACTGGGTCAATGGTAGATTATTGATAAATTTCCAATTGTTAGTATTATCAAAAGATTCGTATAAACCACCATCACAGCCAAATAACAAATAGTTTGGATCTTTGGCCTTGAACACTAAAGCATGGTTATCTGAATGTTTGTTCTGTTCTTTCATTGTGTAAAAGGTTTTACCACCATCCTCAGAAACTAAGGCTCTTACATTCATTAAAAATATCTTATCAAATTGATGTGGGGATGCTACAAGCTCTTGATAATAGTGTGGACCAGTTCCCCCAGAAACTGTGTCAGACATTTTGGTCCAGCTTCCACCACTGTTAGTTGATTTGTAAACCGCACCTTTTCTATGATTTAACTCAATGGCTGCATACAATATATTAGATTTCATAGGAGAGATAGCTAGGCCAATTTTACCCATGCTAGATTTTGGTAAACCATTATCAATCTTAAACCAATTGTTACCACCATCTGTACTTTTGTATAGAGAAGTTCCGGGGCCACCACCCATATACGCCGCTACATTTCTATGACGTTGCCATGACGCTGCATAAAGAATAGCAGGATTTGATGCGTCAATAACTAAATCTGTCACTCCAGCCCATTTATTTATGTTGAGTGTATTTTTCCATGTTTTACCACCATCGATAGTTTTGTACAAACCACGTTCTCCATCAGGGCTCCACAATGGGCCTTGAACAGCAACCCAAATAATATTAGGGTCTTGAGGGTGTACAACAATTTTAGAGATATGTTCTGATTTTTTTAAACCTGAATTTTTCCATGTTTTTCCTCCGTCTTTACTTACAAATAAACCATGGCCAATACCAACATGTCGTCCTCCAACATTTTCACCTGTACCTAACCAAATCTTTTCATTGTTATGAGGGTCTACAGTTACACATCCTGTAGAATAAAAAGATTCTTTGTCTGTAAGTGGTGTCCATGTTGTTCCAGAATTTGTAGTTTTCCAAAGCCCTCCAGATCCTACTGCCACATACCATACATTCTCATTATTATAATCTATAGCTATATCTGCAATTCGGCCAGACATGAATGCAGGGCCAATACTTCTAAATTTAAAACCATCTAAAGCATTTTCTAATAGGTTTTTTTCCTTGTTTTCCTGGGCGATGATGTGCATTGAAAAGACAAAAGATAAAAGGACAACAAGCATTTTTTTTATAAGATTCATAATCATTTTGTTAGTAGTTTTAAACCAACTAATATATAAAAAATATACAGTTTCAGTTTTTGTAATTTGAACAAAAAACGATGAGGGTTTTATAAAATATTCACAAGTATAAAAAAATACTGTGGAGCCAAGAGGCGTAAAATCGAATTATTTCAGTTTTAATTTAGCTGTTTTTAAATGAAAAATAAGTCAACTTTCTCCACAGCCATTCCAATGGTCCTAATTGGTATTTTTTTAAAACTAAAGGAGAAACTATTAAAATTAGAAACCATACAGCAATTACAATAAGGAACTGCTGCAACCTGTCAAGCGTACCGAAAAGCCCTAATCCATGGCCATTAAAAATGAGTGTGCAAATTACGGACATGCCTATATAGTTAGAAAATGCCATTCGCCCTGTGGCTTGCAATCGATTTTGAAATTTTTTAAATATTCCTTTTTTATAAATCCAAATAAATAATCCAATATAGCCTAATGCCATAAAAAGACCTGATACAAATTTATAATTCGCACCAATGTTCATCACGTATGCACCGGACCATTGGGAAGCATACACTTGACCCAATCCTATACTAGAGAGTATTAATCCTGGTATGAATCCCACCCACATCATCTTTTTATAATATGCAGTTGATTTATCAGCAGATAAAATTCCTTTTCGATATAATATCATACCTAACAACATCATTGCACTGGTGCGCCAAAATATTTCAATCATAAAAACAAGGGTTTGAAGTTCTAGAGCATTTTTAAATCTAAGTGGCATTTGATTAATATAAGAACCTTGCATGATTTTGGTTTGTACAGAGATTTGTTCAGTAGAAGGGTAAAAGAAAGCAAAAGTGCTTTCGAGTGCGTCTTTTGGCATGCCATAATAGGTCATAAAATTTAAACTTATGGGAATTAGAAAAAGAACAACTGCCACAATAAAAAGTGTACGTATTGACTTTTTTCTAAAAAAGAAAACCAGACTTCCACAAATGGCATAGGCTACCAATATATCTCCTACCCATATGAAATAGGCGTGTATTAAACCAAAGATTAAAAGCCAAAACATTCTTTTGTAATGCAATGCAGCAACTCGCTTACCTTTTGCTTCTATTCTTTGCGTGAATAAAACCACACCTGCTCCAAACAGCATTGAGAAAATAGACATAAATCGAGTATCTGCAAAAATGTAGTTGAAGCCATGAAAATATTGATTGTAGCCTTCTAAACCAGCACCAATTGTGGGGTTCATATATGCCATACTGATTTGAGAAAAAGATGTGATATTCATCATCAGAATTCCTAAAACAGCAAATCCACGTATCAAGTCGAGCGAATGAATTCTGTTTTTTAAGTTGATATACTGGGATAAACTTGACATTATTAGTTGTTATTAAAATCAATATCAATTAATGCCAAGTTACTTTTGGCTCAGGTCTGCACATCACAAATATAAATAATACCTTGGAGTATGAGGGAGTTAAATTGAACTATTATGGGAAGAATCTAATCAATTAATCTTAGCTAATCCAATTCCTTTTCGTCTGTTTAGAAATGTTTGGAGATGAGAGCTCTTTAGCTTTGTAAAAATCAGAGATAATATTTTTAAATCAGATATTTTATGATTTTACAATTAGTGATTATTTATAAAATTGTTGAATTCCGTCTTTGCAGTCAAACTTTCAAAAAGAGAGACATGTTCACCACCGGAAATTTCAACAAATTGTCTGTTTTGACAACTTGAGCAACTTATTACGTCTTGTTTAAAAGTTGGCCACAAGTACATCTGTATAGGGGAATCATTTAACCCTTGAACAAACAAAATATCCGACTTAAAACCATTTGTAAAATTAAGTAATGACCTTTGAAAATATGCGTTGGGGTTAGTAGAGGTGATTCCATATTCATCCTTTAGATTAGTGCACACAGCGCTAGGTTGAATTTGGCTATTTTCCTCTAATTGACATCTATAAACAAGATTTAATGGTCCTGGTGCATTGGCAATTACGCCATTTGTTTGGTGCATTGTATTAAGTCTTGTTACCATATAGCCTCCCTGAGAATGCCCCGCTAAGAATATCTTATTTACTGTTATTCCTAACTCTTGACTTGCGTTATTCTTCAACCATAATAAGGCAGCTTCACATTGAATAATACTGTCACCTAATAATATATTTTCTTGGGGATATGCTACACTTACAATCATCATATCATCTCTGTCTAAAATACTCTTGAATTTATCAAGAGCTGTATTTGCAGCAGTATTTAAGTTAAAGTCATATAATATTGTACCGTGAAATACCAATAAGACATCAACTTCATTTAAGGCAGGTTTGTCTATTACAAGATTAACATTAATATTATTATAGGTAATATTCTGTGTTACTCTGTAAGCAGCAATTGATTGTTCTGTAGTATTTTTTGTGGTACAGGACAAAGAAAATACAACTGATAATAAAAAAAATAGTCTCAAAGTAAAAATATAGTTTAATAAAATTAGTAAAATTAAGTCAAATTGTTAGATTTTTTGTGTTGATCCTTAGTTTTGACAAGTAGACTCATCTTGGAAACGCCTAGAATGACTTGCATCTTTCTCTATCTTCCCGATTGAGAAACGCAATATGCTGTATATTGAGCCCAGTTGTCTAAACCCAACAAGCCTTTACAAATAAATTTGCAGGACTTATTATGGTTTATCTGCAGTAATACTGCGCTTCATCGCGGAGCACCTCCGTACGAGAGAAGTCACATTATTTTGTAAGGATTTGGAATTATTAAAATAAAATATCGTTTAAATAACCCCACATTTCGTTATGGAAATTGATAGGCTCTAAATCACCAACTTCAGGAGCTTCACCCATGCGAACTATTACTAGATTGTGACTTGGGATAACATCAAGATATTGACCATTTTTACCCATCCCCGCAATTAAATCTTCTGGAGCGTTGGATGCTAAAGAAGTCTCTATTGGAATCGTTATACCTGGTGGAATCAAACTATCTTTGCCATTGAGCCACCATAGGAACCCATAAGATTTATTTATTTGTTGAGACGTATTTACCATGTTTGAAAAATAATTTGTATCATTCAAAATTACATGACCATCCCATACGCCTTCATTTAATATCAACAACCCAAACCTAGCCATATCCCGTGCCGTACTCCAGTAAATATTATTGTAGTTTGATTGAACCCAACTTCCACCCATTCCTATTTTCATTTTTACTTTTTGGTTGGTAAAATCATTGTATGTCATTTCGGACGCGTTTTCGATTACATCTTTTAATATGGTATATGTAGCATTGTGATAAAACCAGTTTGTTCCAGGATTATTTTTGTAAGTAAGGCAATTGGGTGTTGTGCAATTGAGGTTATCCACTTCATAATCTAAACCAGTTGTCATGGTCAGATGGTGCTTAATTTTAATCAAATTCTCCTGACTTTCATCTAAACTTGTCCATCCACTGCCAAGATATGTACTACTATTATCCTCAATTGATATAAGCCCATTGGCTTGAGCAATCCCTATTAAAAAGGCGGTAAGTGTCTTTCCAGCAGAAGCCCAATACCAATTTGAGTTTTTATCAAAAGCTGTTGTTATTTGAATGTTATTGCCCCAATAATTCTCTAAAATAATTTTCCCATCTTTTAAAACTATAAAAGCACGAGTGTTGTTAAGTTCAAGAAAATCATAAAGATTTCCAATTTCAATAGAATCCCAGTTTAGTTCATCAGGAGTTATAGTTTCCCATTGGTCGGAATCTACACTTGGAAAATATAGATTATCAGCTACTGGCTCGCTAATCTGAGCTTCATTTTTTGAACACGAAGAGTGTATTAGTAACAATAGCAGCAGAAACTTTTTCATAGAAATAATTATTTAATTGATTCATTTTTTTTCTGACATTGAATATGGAATTGATTCTTCCGATGAACCCCAATTATAATTAGGTTTGCTACTCATTCGAAAATCAATTTCCATGCCGTTTAAAAGTGCATCATGATCTAACCAGTTTTTATTATATGTTTTACCATCAACGGATAATTTATCAATGTATACAGATTTTTTATTGTTGTTATGATTATTAATTGTCACATTTTGACCATTGTTTAAACTAATTTCTACTTTTTTAAATAGTGGACTTCCAATCAAATATTGTCCGGTTACAGGAGCAACAGGATAAAATCCCATTGATGAAAATAAAAACCAGGCAGATGTTTGTCCATTATCTTCATCCCCACAATATCCATCTTCTTGACTTCCGTATAGGTTGTCCATAACAAACCTTACTTTTTCTTGAGTTTTCCATGGCTGAAGTGCATAATTATACAAATACAACACATGTTGTATCGGTTGATTTCCATGTGCGTACTGCCCCATTTCAATTAACTCCATTTCTAATATTTCGTGGATTTTGAACCCATAATAACTGAAATCTGAAGTAGGGGGGGTTGTAAAAATAGAATCCATTTTAGCAATAAAATTTTCAGTCCCTCCCATAAGATTGATAAGGCCTTGAATATCATGTAAGACGGACCATGTATAATGCCATGAACTACCTTCAGTAAAAACGCCGCCCCATTTATCTGGCCTAAACTTGGATTCAAAATCACCTTTCTTAGACTTTCCTCTCATAAAATTTACAGAAGGATCGAAAACATTTTTAAAGTTATATGATCTTTCTTTAAAAATATTAATCTCATCTGCTGGTTTATTTAATTTCTCACCTAATTTGTAAATACAGTAGTCGTTGTAAGTGTATTCGAGAGTACGTGCTACACTCTCATTAACTTTAATATCAAATGGAATGTATCCCAGTGCGTTATAGGCCTTGAACCCTTTTCTTCCCACGGAGCCTAAAGGCCCTTCATTGACAGTGTTTTTTAGGATAGCTTGGTAGGCAGTCTCAACATCAAAGTCTCTGTTGCCTTTTATATAGGCCTCGGCTATGATGGATGCAGAATTTGATCCAATCATACAATCTCTGTGGCCGGGACTTGACCACTCGGGCAACCAACCACTTTCTTTATATGGGTTAACCATGATACCTTGAATAATTTCACCCATTTTTTCTGGATACAACAAATTATAAAAAGGGAATACTGCACGAAAAGTATCCCAAAATCCATTATCTGTATAAAGAGGCCCGTTTAAAATTTCTCCATTGTATGGGCTGTAATGTATTTGTTTGCCTTTAATATCATATTCATGTAAAGAGCGAGGGAATAATATGGTCCTGTAAAAACAAGAATAAAATTTTACTATGTTATCGTTACTATCTTTTTTGTCAGTTTCGACTACTGGTGTTATCTTAATTTTTGAGAGTTCGTTATTCCATATTTTTTTTGCATTTGCTTTGGTGGCTTCAAAACTTTGGTTTATGGGTATTTCGCGATTAAGGTTTATTAAAGCCTGTTCATGACTAATGAAGGACGATGAAACTCTAAATTCAATTGCTCCATCAATAATAGAGTCGTAACTTACATGTGCTCCTACATGGTCCCCATCTAATTTATCTTTTTTAAATAATTTCCCAGACCCGTCCCATGTTCCATAGCTATTGAAAGGCGTTTTAAACTCAATTATAAAATAATTTGAGAAATTTTCTGGGACTCCACCAGAGTTGTTTTTTGAAATACCATAGATTGTATTTTTTTCGGTATTTATTTCAATACTTGACCCTTTAAAAAAAGCATCGATGATAATATTTATTTTTTTTTGAGCTGGAGAAATAAGCTTAAAATGGGCCGAACTTCTAGTAGGGGAAACTTCTAAATCTATGTCAGAATCAACCAATTTAACCTTATAGTGATAAGGCTTAACGATTTTATTCTGATAGTTTGCCTTTCTTTGCTTTTCCAAAACATTAAGCCTTCCTGTAGTAGCCATGACAGAGAATGCTCCATAATCATTAATCCATGGGCTTGGCTGGTGGGTTTGTCGTATCCCGACAAGTCCTGAGTTTTTGTGTGTATAAATCCAACCATCCCCCATCTTTCCAGTTTGAGGTGTCCAAAAATTCATTCCCCAAGGCAAAGCAATCGCAGGATAAGTATTGCCTTTAGATAGTTCATGAGATGAATCGCTGCCAATCAAGGGGTTTACATATTTAGTAAAATCTTTTTCGCTCTGGGCAAAAAAATTCCCATTAAAAAAAATTAGAAAAAATACTACGAAACGGCTCATTTTAAATTTAATATACTATAGATTTTGGTCTGTTTTTATAATCTTTACCAAACGCTTTGTTTGGCGTATCACTCATAACAAATTTTAATTCACCACCATTTGTAATGTCCTTGTGAGTTATGTAAGAATTGTTGTAATTCTCTCCATTTAATGTTACAGATTCTATGTATATGTTTTTTTCTGAATTATTTTCGGTTATAATTTTAAATTTTTCACCCCCTTGAAGTTCTATTAAAACTTCATCGAAAATAGGGCTTCCAAAAACATAAGCTCCATTAGAAGGATTGACAGGGTAGAAGCCTAGTGAAGAAAAAATATACCAAGCAGACATTTGTCCACAATCTTCGTTGCCACTGAGTCCGTCTGGCTGGTCGTTGTATAATTCACTTAAAATATATCTGACATTTTTGGGAATCTTATGTTGAGCCCCTGCATATGCGTACATGTAAGTGGTGTGATGACTTGGTTCATTTCCATGGGCATATTGGCCGATTAAGCCTGTAATATCCATTGATGATCCCTCTTCAAGATCTGATGACATGCTAAACAAGGTGTCAAGTTTTTCTATGTATTTTTCATCCCCACCAAGCAGTTTAATTAAACCTTCTGGGTCTTGAGGCACAAGCCAAAGGTATTGCCATGCATTTCCCTCACAATAGTCATTAATCCTATGTTGTGCGGAAACAGGATCAAATGGTGTTCTCCATTCACCATTAGATAATTTACCTCTCATGAATTTTGTTTCATCATCAAAATAGGTTTTGTATGCTTTAGATCGATCCAAGAAGTAATGATAATCATCTTTCATATTCATTTCTTTTGCCAATTGAGCAATTCCCCAATCTCCAATAGCGTATTCCATAGAACTGGCTACAGATTCCACCATTAAATCAGAAGGAATGTACCCAAGATTCATTAATTCTTTTACCCCAGGTTCAAAATAGCCAGTAGCACTTTTTTTAACCGCATTAAATGCTTCTTTCTTGTCTATATCAAATCCTTTTAAAACTGCATCAACTACTACGGGTATGGCGCTGTAACCCGGCATTGTGTTGGTTTCATTTCCTCTTAGGTGCCAAACGGGTAGTTTACCTTGGTGATCAAATATTTTGAGCATAGAATTGACCATGTCACTAACTCTTTCTGGATGGGTAATTGTATAGAGCGGATGTGCCGCTCTGTATGTATCCCAAAGAGAAAACAATGTGTAGTTTGTAAAAGTAGTATCTTTATAAACTTTTTTGTCCGTTCCTCTATACTCTCCATTCACATCATGGTATAAATTAGGTGCAATCATGGTGTGGTACATGGCAGTATAAAATATTTTTTTCTTTTTAATATCTTTTGTTTTTATCTTTATTTTAGACAATTCACGATTCCATTCATAAATAGCATTGTTGTGAACTTTTTCAAAATCCCAATGTGGAATTTCGTGGATTAAGTTTTCTAAAGCATTTTTCGAACTCACAGTTGAAACGCCCATTTTAAAGAATACCTCTTCTCCCTCTTTGGTTTCAAACTCTAAAAATCCCTTTACATACTTACCCTTTTTTTCATCATCCTTAATCTGTCTTCCTCTGTCATACAATAAAAAGTTTTTTACAGGCTTTGAAGTTACCGCTGAGAAAAATTCTCTTTGATCTTTTGCCCATCCAGTGGAAAATCTATACCCCTCAAACAAAGTATCATTTATTTTTCTTAAAAAGGTTTCTGTGGGTCTATCGGCACTTCCTTCTCCCAAGTCAATAATAATTTTAGAGTCTGTCGATTTTGGATAGGTATATCGGTGGAGGCCTACTCTTTTAGAAGCCGTTAATTCAACTTTTATGTTGTATCTTTCTAAAAAGACACTGTAATATCCAGGTGAAGCCTGTTCTTTTTCTTTTCTGTATAATGAAGAATAGCCCTTCATGTGATTTTCTTGCGTTCCAGCATTTATCTTGAGTGGTCCATTTACAGGCATGACAGTCAATTCTCCTAAATCTGACATTCCAGTGCCACTAACATTTAAATGACAGAATCCTTTTACAATACTGTCTGAGTGGTGGTAAGAGGATGACCAGTCCCAGCCTTTGTTGAAATTTGTAGGCCCAACTTGTACCCCACCAAAAGGAACATTTGCACCAACAAAAACGTGTCCATGACCTCCAGAGCCAATGAAAGGGTCCACATATTTTACGTAATTATTTTTTGGAATCCTACCAAAGCTGAAAATTATTATGCAAATTAATGCAATAGATATACTCTGAATTATTTTTTGTATTCTCATGTTTGATTGTTTTTAGTAAGTGGGTGCATTTTCTTTAATTATCCATTTGTTATCCACGTTCTTATTGAACGTGATTGTCCCCCCATTTTTTATTTGATTTAAGCCTAACCATGTGTTGTGGTGGCTTAGGGCATTCACACTGACTGATTTAATGACATCTATATTTTCATTATATTTTTGAATTGTTAAAACATCATTAGGTAATCGGATTTTTATTTTTTTGAATTTTGGTAAATTCATTGCAAAACCTCCAACTCCAGGAATGACTGGGTAAAGCCCTATAGAAGAAAAAACATACCACGATCCCATGGCTCCAAGATCATCATTCCCCGGTAATCCAGATGGTGAATTTTGATACATCTCGTTGTGAATTCTGTTTATGGTTTTAGATGTTTTCTCGGGTTCATCGGTCCAATTGTATACCCAGGGCACATGAAAATCTGGTTCATTCCCCGAAGCGAACCATTTATCTTCATATCTTGCATCCAGTCTTATAAAAAGAGAATCTAACCTTTGTTGGGCGATTTTTTTGCCTCCAATTTTTTGAATCAATCCGTCTAAATCGTAGGGAACCATCCAAAAATAATTCTTGTATGTACCTTCTCTCCAGTCGTGGTTGATATCTTTCCATATGTTATTGGGGTATTTGGAATTGAGCCATTTAATTTTTGGGTTGTAAATATTTTGCCAGCTTTTAGATCTTTTGAGGAAAAAATTATATTGTTCTTTATCATTTAAGGCTTGTAATGCAAATTGACCGATTGCAAAATCGGAAGATGTGTATTCTAAATGCATGGAAGCGAAGGTGTGGCCATGCTTTATGTATTCTTCCAAATAAGGTCTAATTTCTTGATTTTGAGACCTCAATCTAGGAATTGTAGCTCCGCTTTTCATGTGCTTAAATGCATTTTGAATATCGAAGTCTTTGGCACCAAAACAATACGAATTTGAGATTAAAATAGGGGTTGGATCTCCCTGCATAATTCCTGTTTCTGTATTTGCTAGAATCCATCTGCCATAACCGCCTGATTGATCGGCAAAATCTACCAAAGATTGCACCATATCACTACTTTGATTTGGAAATAACCAAGCCAACAATTGTGCCTGTGTTCTGTAAGTGTCCCAAACACTGAAAGAGCTATACTGCTCTCTTTCATTTTTTGTCTTTTGAATTTTAAAATCTGCGCCTAAATATTCCCCATTAGCGTCACTCACAACATTAGGATGAATAAGGCTCCTGTAGAAGTTAGTGTAGAATTGAATTAAAGAATCTTTATCATCACTTGATATTAAAATAGTGCTTAACTTTTCATTCCAGGATTCTTGGTTTTTTGATAAATAGGACTGAAAATTAAATCCAACATCCTCAAATTTCATATTCATTTTAGCATTTTCAATTGAAACAAATGAAATAGAAATTCTATAATTAACTTCTTTGTTCATTGAGGTATCAAATGTGAAAATGGTTCCAGAATTTGGCCCTTCGGCTGAACGCTTACTTAGAATTCTATTTTTTTTCCAGACTTTAAATTCCAAAGAAGGTCTGTCAAATTCCGCATAAAAAAATATAGGATAGTTTGTGTCTGTTCCACAAAAATTGCCACCAGTTGCATAACCTTCACAACTCTTCAAAGAAGTATTTGTGACGAATGCGTTATTAACTTTTGTGGAATTAATACCAGATCCAATTATGACGGTTCCTCTGTCAGAAGCACCAAATTTGAACTTAGCAACAGCAGTTCTTTTAGTAGCGGTAACGCTAATTTCTGTTCCATCATTCATCTCTACAGATAATAGTCCAGCTTTGGAGTTTTTAATTGACTTGTAGCAATCAAATGACTCCATGTTATTTGGGGATTTTTTCATTTCGTTGGAAATGGCCATGACAGGGAAATTACCCATATTTGGACAACCAGCACCACTTAGCTGTGTAATAACAAAACCCTTATTTGGAGAAAAAAAACTGGGTGTGAATTGAACCATTCCAAATGGATAGGTAGCACCTATAAATGTATATCCGCTACTAAGTCCATTGTCTTTGGAACCTATGATTGTATTTACATAATCATGTAAATTTTGCGAGTGTGATTTTGAAAAAAAAAGACAAAATAATAGCGTTACATATATGCTTTTATTCAATAATTGCACCATTCCCCTCAAAATTAACTTCAATAAATTGGCACCCACTTCCAGCAACGGTACTAACATAACGTATTTTTAAATACCGAACCATTTCATTTGGCTGTACTTCATATTCTGCAGATTGAAGGTTTGCTCCTTCAATGTTTTCCGAGGACAATAGTATCCAACCAGCATCAATTAAGTTGCTTGAGCTTGTTGGAGCGGAAATTACATTGTTTCCAATAGATTGAAAACTAGGTAAAATGGTAGCACCTACTAAATCTAGCCTTCCCCAGATTTCTAGTTCTGTCGGATTGTTTCCTGAGTAATTAGAAGGATCTCTAAAATGAAATTTAGCTCCTTTAAGTTGAGTAACGACTCCCAAATCTATCGTAAAATGTCCAGGAACTGCATTCTCCCCAGAATGATATCCATTGACATCGCTTCCAGACCACAACGAGTTATTATCCCATAAATAATCACTTGGACTGGCACCATAGAATGTACCAGGGTTATCACTTGGCATCGTAGCTATTGAAAATAAAGATTTATCATGCGTAATGGGTTCTGTATTTTGCCCATAAAATGTCATCTCTGTCAATTGTGAATGTACATTTCCTACTGTAGAAACTACTCTATATTTTACGTACCTAATATTGTTCATTGGACTGATTAAAAAACTATGATTGCTTTCATTTTGACCATCAAGCGTAACATCCTCCATGAGAAGCCAGCCAGAATTTGTTAAATCACTTTCTGTACTTTCATTTGTTTCTGCAAATGAAAGATCTCCCCTGCCCCAAACCTGCACTCTGGTGGCATTATTTTGATTATTTGTTTGGGCATCTGGCATTTCTAATTTAACTTTTCTTAAAACAGTATTTACTCCTAGGTCTATTGTAAAATGGTGTGGAATATCGCCCGGTTGAGAGAAATATGTTTGTTGATTGTTACCATTCCAATTACCATCTCCATCAAAGAGAAATTCCTGGGGATTTGCTCCGTCATATTGACCATTGTTATCTCCGGGCATATCAATAATTTGTATAAACTCCTTGGACAACTCGGAATATGGTACATTAGGCAAACTGTAACTAATGGGTTCCAATGCTATGGTGTCGATACCTCTAATTCCCGATTGAATATAGGACTGAGTTGTTAAATTACCTAGTGGTAAAAAATCAATTAGCTTCAACTTGTTGTCTTCAAAAAATAGAGTATCTCTAACAATCTCATTATTTTCGTTATCATAGTCGAGTGTTGTGAAAATAACAAACTCAGACTCTGCATTTCCAAAAAAGTTTACATAATTCCCATCTGTTTCAAAAGTAAAATCATTTACTTCTCTCGACGGTTGATCACCAACAAAATTTTCTCCAACTGCAAATCCGCTAACAGTTTGAGGAATTGATAGGTTCCCTTCTTGATCTTGAGTGATTACATCAAATTCATAAAAATCTTCATCTAGGTTTTCAATGATAATAGAATAGATTTCTGGTACATCACTTTCAATATCATAAATTTCAGTACGGTTGTCAAATTCGACAATCACTTTATTTGAATTACCTAATAAATGAGTATATGCTTCTAATTGAGCTCTATACATACCTGGTCTAATAAGAAGTGTGTCTAATTTTCCAGAATAAATTATTTCACCGTCTAAATATTGTTGATGAATTTTGTCCATATCATTACAACTTGTTGTAGTTGCAATTAGACAAATTAAAAAAATCATTACAAACTTAAAGTATTTCATATCATCTAGTTATTGAATAATACTACCCCAGAAAGACAACTCACCTATTACTGTAACTGTCTGGTTGTTCCATGATTCAAGGTTTATAAATCTTATGTATCGTATATCGTGTTGTTGAGAATCAAAACTAAATACAAAATCCTCTCCATTGTCCTGAAACAGGTAATCTTCGTCCGTGTTAGACCCTGGAGGTAAACCAGAGGGTTTAAAAGATTCAAACTCTCCTAAAAATAGCCAACCATCTCCAGGATTGGATGGGTCATATATTGGTAAATTGTCTAGGTTAGCTCTACCATACATCCTGAAAACCTTAGGATTGCCATGCTTGTATAGTTCACTTCCTCCTCTTTGGTACAGTTTAAATCTATTTAAATTAGCCGTCTGACCCAAGTCTAATGTTAATTGATGTGGGAGAGATAAAAAATTAGTGTGGCCACAGTTCCATTGATTGCTCCAAGAGCCATCCCAAATTTGATTGGCTGAAAAACCATATTCACTAAAACTTTCATCTCCTGGCATAGAGACAATTGAAAAGAAGCCCTTGTCTAAAAATTCATCTTCAAGAGGTGTGATTTCAAAACTTTTACTAATAGTTTGGTTTCCCCACCTATCCTCAACGTATATTACAAAAACTGTTGGTTCAGCGTCGTAGCCTCGAAAACTGTATGAACTGTTAGCTTGGCTTGTGAAAAATGATTCTTTGAATGCAATTTCGCCATTTTCTTCTTCAACTGACATATTCAAGGACACCTCAGCTCTTGTTGGATTAAGATAAGAAATATTGACACCTCCAAAGTCTTGTACACCCTCAATAGATTCTAATATGGCATGAATTGGCGCTTCTAATGGAGAGATGAATACTCTTTCCGCCTCAGATTCATTATTACCAGTATCAATCGCGGTGACATCAACAGGATAATCTCCTGTTTGTCCAAACCCAAGAATATTTAAACTGTCAATATATGACGATACAATGACTTCTTTTTGGATGTCATTTTCATCTTTATATTTTCCTTTTACATACAATAAATCGGGATCATTTGGTTGAGTAAATCTAATAATTGCTCCACCAGGGGTATTTTCAATTGAATTTACTACTACTTTAGCAGGGGCAACTGAATCACCTCCATAAGCACTATGACTATCTTCAGAACAGCAAAAAACTAAAGTCAAAAAAACAATAAAAATGTGACTAATCGGTTTATTAATTAGATAGTTTAAAATTTGTTTCATAATAATTAAAATTTTACCAACCTGGGTTTTGTATTAGATTAGGATTTCTTAATAATTCATTTTGACTAATTGGCCATAAATAATCTTTCGTTGAAAAGTTTCTGTAAAAAATATTTTCAACTTCATAAAAACCTTCCACATCAGATTTAAAAATATTCCATCCCTGTATGGGTTTATTGAAATACTCTGTCGCTAATTTCCATCGTTTTAAATCCCAATACCTGTGTCCTTCAAGTGCAAGCTCAATCATTCTTTCTTGATGGATAATTTTTCTCATTCCATCTTTGGTCATGGGCTTTGATGGGTTAGTGGAATACATCTGCCAGGTGTTCAAGATGTCGCCGCCAGCATCTAATCCTGCTCTTGTCCTAACTCTTTGGATGTACTCATAAACTTCAGCATCTGGAGCAGCTTTTGTTTCATTTAATGCCTCTGAATACATTAAATATAAATCTGAAAGCCTAATAATAGGAAAGGAATATCCCTTTATAGTAGAACCTTGTAATGATATTATATTTTCATAGTGGACTAATTTTTTTGCAAAAAATCCAGTTATGGAATATATTTCAAAACCTTGTTTGCCTGAAGCAGCTCCGGCTTTGGCATTCAAATGAGGAATGAAATTTATATTTTCTGTTTCCAGAGAAAACCATTTACCACCATCAAATCCAATTGATGAATAAAATCTAGGTTCTCTGTAGGTATGCAGTTTAGCAGTGTAATAATTATCCTCGATATAAAATTCATGAAAATTTTCATTATTTGAATCAAAAACAGGCGTTTGAATTACATCATACCTATTGCCATAATCCCAAGTGATATCTTCATCAATAGGTACACCATTTTTTGTGTAAAATGTTTCAGCCATATTTAATGTTGGGGCGTGTGATTTTTTAGTATAACCAAACAATGCTGAGTGGTCCGCAGTCCATCGTGGCTGACACCACATTTGCAAATCTCCAGTCCACTCTGGAGCAAATGCCCATACTATTTCTGTATTGAAAGGTTCTGTTATGGCTGCTCTTAGACTTAACTCTCTAGTAATTTCTTCATTAATACCACCAATGATTGGAATTTGTTGATTAAACTCATAAAGTTGATGACCATTTAAATGGGCGCTTTCAATTGCCTCGAAAAGTGCATCTCTAGCGTACACCCATTTTTGAGGATCATTTACTTGACTTACAAGTTTATTTCCTAAATTATCTGTGAGTTCACTCAGGTCAGTATTGCCATTAAAAATGGGACTTGCGGCTAATACTAATATCTTTGCTTTTAATGCTTTAGCGATTGGCATGGTTATTCTACCCATATCAGTATATATGTAATTTATCAAGCCGGGTAGATTTTCAGCTTCAATAACTTCATCAAGAATTTGAACCAGATAACTAACTACATCATCAATGGATTCTCTTTTTACATTTGTTTCTTCAGGACTTGCTCCAACGGGTATGTTTTGGTCAATAATTGGAATTGGACCATACATTTGCATAAGCCAAAAATGGTAAAATGCTTTTAGAACTTTGACCTCATCAATCCATTTTAATCTTTCATCCTCCTCAAGCCCAGGCACTTCTACCAAATTTTCGAGGAAAATATTACAATCTCTTAGGGCATTGAATAAACTGTGTGGCGCGCCTCTACCACCTTCCCAATAATTAAGATATGGGCTTGCAGAATTCTGCATTCCTTTTGCCAATCTAAAACTTGTTTCATTGTTCATGTAGAAATCATTTTCCGCATAATACCAAATTTCGTCTCCGGCCAGTAGGGAGAAGTTTTGTTCAACATTTGCATGTTCGGGAATATATGTATAGCAAGTTGAAAGAAAATTTTCAGCAGTAGATCTAGTATTAAATGCTAGGTCAATTGTTGCTATGTTATCCGGGACAACATCCAAGTAGTCTTTCTCGCACGAAGTAGATATTATAAATAATATTATGACATACTTTTTCATATATCTATAAGTTTAAATTGATTCCAAAATTATACCCCAGTTGTATCGGATATCCTAAGCCATTTCCACCCATTTCAACATCCCACAACTTAAATTTACTAAATGTTAACAGATTGGTACCTGTAATATAAAATCTAGCAGACGTCAATCCTAATTTTGAAGCCGCCTTGTTTTCTATTGAATAGCCAATTTCAACAGATTTTAATCTCAAAAAAGTACCATCTCTAAGCCACCAAGTAC
>CAJWNW010000023.1 GCA_913044085.1 uncultured Flavobacteriaceae bacterium
CCAAAGCACAAAAAGAAGAAATTATTGCCATTTCAGATTTGATAAAACACGAAGTTAACGTTAAAGAAATCAAGCTTTTGGAGGATACATCTGATATTTTAGTCAAACAAATCAAGCCCAATTTTAAGGTCTTAGGTCCGCGTTTTGGAAAAGACATGAAACAAGTGGTGGCGGCCATTCAGAAATTTGATGCGGATGATATCCAAAAAATTGAAGAAAAAGGGGTTTTAGCCCTTGAAATTAATGGAAAAAGTATTAATTTACAAATCAGCGATGTAGAGATTTCTTCTCAGGACATTGAGGGCTGGCTTGTTGCCAACCAAGGTGCTGTAACTGTCGCCTTGGACGTGACAATTACAGAGGCCTTGAAGGCCGAAGGCATTGCACGTGAGCTAGTAAATCGAATTCAAAATTTAAGAAAAGATTCAGGCTTTGAAGTAACGGATATGATTGATGTTTTTATTTTAAATAATGAATTTATGGACAAAGCTGTTCAAAATAACTTAGAGTACATCAAAGCTGAAACATTAACACACACATTACACACAGTAAACGAACTTGAAAATGGGACTGAGGTCAATTTTGATGCTATTACCACCAAGTTATTAATTAAAAAACACATAAAATAAAAGGCTATGGAAACACCTGTTAAATATTCCGATAAAGACCTAGAAGCATTTAAAACACTGATTTTAAAGAAGATTGAAAAGGCGCAACACGATTTAGAATTGATTAAAAGTGCTTATATGAACGATCTTAACAATGGTACTGAAGACACTTCACCGACCTTTAAAGCTTTTGATGAAGGCAGTCAGGTCATGAGTAAAGAATCCAATGCGCAATTGGCAATTCGTCAAGAAAAATTTATCCGAGATTTAAAAAATGCCTTGATTCGAATTCAGAATAAAACCTATGGCATATGCCGTGTGACAGGAAAGCTTATCAACAAAAAGCGTTTGGAGCTCGTACCTCATGCCACTCTAAGTATTGAAGCAAAGAACATGCAAAAATAGTATGACGAAACAGCAAGTTTTCGCTATTATTCTTATCGTACTTTCCATTGATCAATGCTCAAAAATTTACATCAAAACTCATTTCGAGCTTGGGCAAGAGCTCGTCATTTTTAATTGGTTTAAAATTCTTTTTGTAGAAAATGATGGCATGGCTTGGGGCGCAAAACTTAGTGATTTCACCTCCATTATATCTGATAAATCTGCTAAGTTGTGTCTTACAATATTTAGAATTTTAGCCCTTACTGGTATTGGCTATTGGTTGTTTGGGCTTATCAAAAAGCAAGCTTATCGATTTTTAATTTTGGCAGTTTCATTGGTGTTCTCAGGTGCACTTGGCAATATTTTAGATTCAGTTTTTTATGGGATTTTTTTCGATGACAGTCTAGGGCAGAAGGCGGTATTTTTTCCAGACAAGGGCTATAGCAGTTTGTTTTATGGAAATGTTGTTGACATGCTTTACTTTCCACTCTACAAGGGCTATTTTCCAGATTGGTTTCCATTTATAGGCGGCCATTATTTTACATTTTTCAACCCTGTTTTCAATGTGGCGGATGTGGCCATCAGTATTGGTGTTGGCCTGCTAATTTTATGTAACATGGGCAATAAAACTTCAAAAAAATCCTCTTTTAGAATTGATAAATCTGATTTGGTGTAAGACAATAATCCAATGCAATATCATTTGGTTGAATGTCTTTAATTTTTTCATCAGCTTCAAAAAAGGAGAGTCCGATTTTCACTGCATTAGGACAGTTTTTTAAAAAGCCATCATAGAATCCTTTTCCGTAGCCGACCCGATGCCCAACTTTATCAAACGCCAACAAAGGCACAAAAATCACCTCAAGCTTTGAGGCTTTAATTTGCAGCCCATCTTGGGGCTCTGGAATGTTCCATATATTTGGTTTAATCGTCGTATTATCCGTTAGTAAATAATGGCTCATTTCACCATTTAAAATATCACTTTTTGGAATGACAATATTTTTATCTCTCCCATATAATATACTCAATAGTGGTTCTGTTTCAACTTCTTTTAGGTGTTTAATCGTTAAAAAAAGGTGGTAAAAAGAGGCTTCCCAAATAGGAAGTTTAAGCGCTTGGTTGGCAATTTCTAAACTCAAGCTATTTATGGTTGAAGGCGTTAGTGATTTGCGCTTCTGTTTGTAGGCTGTTCTGAGGTGTTGTTTTTTCATCTAGTCGTTTTTGTAGAAAAGCGTAACAAAGCGTCTCCTTTGTAAACAATGGGGTCTTCATTAATATTTATAACATAGCCCACACAATCGGCTTTAATAGACTGGTTAAATTTTCCATAAGCATCTGTAATATAGCCTAGTACAGTTCCCTTTTCAACTTTTGAATTAAGCTTTATTAACGGGCGGAACAATCCAGAAGTCTTGGCTCTGATCCATTTACTTTCCTCGACAAAAATGATTTGTTTTTTAGGGGCTGAAACTTTGAATTTAGAATTTAACATATCTAGATGGTTCAAAATACGTTTGGCGCCATTGACGCCTGAATTGGTCACCAATCTGTCAATGTGATTTGATTTACCGCCTTCAAAAAGTATCATTGGAATGTTGATTTTATCACAAGCACTTCGAAGGGATTTAGGAATTTTTTTTGAGTAAACAACAAAGGGTGCTCCATAGGCTTTGGCCCATTTTTTGAGTTTTGGGGCTTGCTTGACAATTCGAATTTGAGGTGCATTAAAACGTCCTGCACCGCCAGTATGGTGATCAATGATAAAATCTATTTGCGGAATGATTTCATGCATCAATTTATAAGCTACTTGACTGGCCAATGAACCTGTTTTTGAGCCTGGGAAAACACGGTTTAAATCCCGACCATCTGGCAGTTCCCGCGATTTATTCAAAAACCCAAATATATTTAAAACGGGGATGCAAATGATGGTTCCTTTTTTTGGCTTATTAATCCCCTTTGCAATCAATTGTCTTACAATTTCAACCCCATTTACCTCATCACCGTGAATGCCTGCTATAAAGAGCACCACAGGCCCAGGCTTTTTAGAACGGTTGATTATGACCGGTACTTCCACACTTGTTTGTGTGTGAAGCTTAGCAACATGAAAATTAATTTCCCGAGATTCGCCAGCTGCAATCTTTTCTCCTAAAATGTATAAAACTGAATTGTGTGAATTCATTAACGTCTGTTTCTTTCAATGAATGTAATAATCGCTTTAGCAATGTTTTTTTCTGAAGCGCCTTCAATCCCCTCCAGACCAGGTGTGGAATTGATTTCCATAATTAGCGGCCCTCTTTTGGATTGCAAAAGGTCTACCCCACAAATAGGGAGCTTTAGTTGTCGTGCCGATTTGATAGCGATTTTTAGTTCAGGTTCTGACATTCTGTAATATTCATAGGTACCCCCACGGTGTAAATTAGAACGAAATTCACCAGGCTTACCGCGGCGTTTCATAGCTCCAACAACTTGGCCATCTACAATAAAAGCACGGACATCCACCCCTTTTGCCTCGGAAATATATTCTTGAACCAAGGCCCTTGCTTGTAAGCCATTAAAGGCTTCCAAAACAGATTCCGCTGCATTTTTAGATTCCGCCAGAACAACCCCAAGACCTTGCGTTCCTTCCAATAGTTTTATAACTACGGGGGTTCCACCTACAAGTTCAATAACTTCTTCAACGTCTTTGGAGTAATTTGTAAAAACGGTTTTCGGCATGTCTATTCCCCCTTTCGAAAGGTGTTGAAAACTGCGCAATTTATCGCGAGATCGAATGATGGCATCTGATGAAACGGTAGAAAATACATTCATCATTTCAAACTGTCGTACCACTGCGCATCCATAGAAAGTCACTGAAGCACCAATCCTTGGGATGATGGCATCTACATCATTGAGGTATCTGTCTTTGTAATAAATTGTTGGCTTTTCTTTCTCAATAATCAAGTCACAATTTAAAGGATCTATGACCTGAACATCATGCCCCCGATCTTCCGCTTCCTCAACAAGCCTTCGAGTTGAGTATAAATTTTTATTTCTTGATAAAATGACAATATTCATGTTATAAATGGCCTTTAATTTTTGCAACAATATACTAAAAAAGTAGTATCGATTTTTAGGATGTTGAGAATTAGTATACCTTTGGTATTATGGCGCCACTAAGCATCGAAATACAACTCAAAACACTCCCCAACAGTCCTGGAGTATATCAGTTTTTTGATGTCAAAGACAAGATTCTTTACATTGGTAAAGCCAAGAACTTAAAAAAACGCGTTCGCTCTTACTTTAACAAGAATCAAGACCAGGCCAAGACTCATGTTTTAGTTAAGAAAATAAGATTCATTAAGCACATTGTTGTCGCGACTGAGACCGATGCCCTTTTGCTAGAAAATAACCTCATCAAAAAACACCAACCGCGTTATAATGTACTACTCAAAGATGACAAGTCCTATCCATGGATTTGTATAAAAAACGAACGGTTTCCAAGATTATTTTCTACCCGTCGTGTTATTAAAGACGGATCTGAGTATTTTGGTCCTTATTCCAGTGTTAAAGTTGTGAACACCATCATTAATTTGATAAAATCGCTTTATCCAATTCGCATAGAAAATTATAATTTTTCTCAAAAAAAAATAAATAATTCTAAAACAGACATTTTTTTAAAAACACACAGCCACCAAGGACACTTTCTTGTCCTGGGTTTTGCAGAGCGTCCCAAAAAGCTGACACGAGATTTTATTTCCGAAAAGGATTATATAGAAAATATGCTATTTGTAAAGCAAATATTGAATGGAAAACTCGGTAATATAAAAAAAACACTTCGCAATAAAATGTTTAAGTTTTCAAATTTGAATCAGTTTGAAGAAGCCCAATCTTTTAAAGAGAAAATTATGATTCTGGAGAACTATCAGGCCAGGTCCACCATTGTGAATCCAAAAATTAGTGATGTCGAGGTGTACAGCATTGTCAGCGACGAGAGCTATGCCTATGTGAATTTTTTGCAAGTGTCTCACGGCGCCATTATTAGGGCACATACTATGGAATTGAAAAAAAAGCTGGACGAAACAGACGCTGAACTTTTAACTTTGGCCATTATGGAAATGCGCCAAAGATTTCAGCTGAAATCCAAAGAGGTATATTTACCTTTTAAGGTTGAATTGGGATTTAATTTAAAATGTACGGTCCCGAAGGTTGGGGATAAAAAGCAGCTTATAGACCTGTCTTTGCGCAATGCCAAATACCAACGTCTAGAAAAATTGAAACAAGTTAAAATTACAGATCCAGACCGTCATGTGAAACGCATTATGGCCCAAATGAAATCAGATCTTCGGCTCAAGGATGCCCCCACCCATATTGAATGTTTTGACAATTCAAACATTCAGGGAACGCATCCAGTTGCCGCCTGTGTGGTTTTTAGAAATGGAAAACCCAGCAAAAAAGAATACCGTCATTTTAACATCAAAACTGTAAAAGGTCCAGACGACTTTGCTTCAATGACAGAGGTAGTTTACCGCCGTTACAAACGTTTAACAGAAGAAAAAAAACCACTTCCTCAGCTTGTGATTATTGATGGGGGTAAAGGTCAATTGTCTGCAGCTCTAAAAAGTTTGGACGCCCTTGGCTTGCGTTCAAAAATTGCGATTATTGGCATAGCAAAAAGATTGGAAGAATTATTTTACCCAAATGATCCAATTCCCTTATATTTAGACAAGAAAAGTGAAACTTTGAAAATCATTCAACAATTGAGAAATGAAGCACACCGTTTTGGTGTCGATCACCATCGGAACAGGCGCAGTAAATCTGCTTTGTATTCTGAGTTAGAATCTATCCCTGGTATCGGCGATAAAACACGAGTCGAATTGTTAAAGGCCTTCAAATCACCTCAGCGTGTTTCTTTTGCGAAGTTGGATGAATTAGAACAAATCATTGGATGCTCTAAAGCCCAAAAAGTTTATAATTATTACCATTCTAAAAATGAAGCTTAACCTAAAATTTTACATTGTTATCTGCTTATTATCCCTATTAGGTCATGCCCAAGAACCCTTGCCCGATAATCCCAGAATTGGATTGGTTTTGAGTGGCGGTGGTGCCAAGGGGTTGGCACATATTGGAGTCTTAAAAGTTATTGACAGCTTGGGGGTTCGAGTAGATTATATTGGGGGCACTAGTATGGGGTCTGCAGTTGGTGGATTGTATGCTACAGGGTATACTGGAAAGCAGTTGGATTCTATTTTTAGAGGGATTGATTTTGATGTATTGCTGGGTGACAAGGTACCAAGGCCCTCAAAAACATTTCAAGAACGGAAAAATTCTGAGAAATACGGGATTTCACTTCCTATAAACGATTTTAAAATTCAATTACCATCTTCAATTTCAAGAGGCCAAAACTTGTTTAATTTATTTACAAAACTAACATTGGATGTCACTGCTATTTCTGACTTCAGTCAACTTCCAATCCCATTTTATTGCATGGCAACTGATATTGAGACAGGGGCTTCAGTCGTATTAGAAAGTGGTAATTTGGCCGAAGCCATTTCAATAAGCAGTACATTGCCCACCCTTTTTCATCCCTTGGAGCGCGATGGCGCACTGCTGATGGATGGCGGTATTGCAAATAATTATCCCATTGAATATTTAAAAACAAAAAACTTAGATTTTATCATTGGTGTGAGTGTTGAAGAAGATCTTTTGACCAAAGAAGAAATCAATTCAATTTCAGATATATTAGCACAAATAAATAATTTTAAATCTGCAGAGGATTTAGAAGACAAGATTCAACTTACCGATATTTTTATTGAACCTGACGTGGAGGATTTTTCAATCATTTCGTTTAACAAAGGGGCTAAAATTATTAAAAGTGGGGAAGTTTCTGTCACTCCTTTCCTAAGTCAATTAAAGACGATTGCCAAGAAACAGAATTACAGGAAAGCGCGAAAAAAAATCACAGATTTAGATTCTTTAAAATTTAGTAAAGTAAAAATTGTTGGTAATGAAAAATATACGGACTCTTATGTCTTTGGTAAATTGCGATTTCGGCGTGGTGAAACCATAAGTTTTAAAGATTTTAGCAGCGGGGTTAATAATCTTTTAGCGACCAATAATTTTGAAAGTTTTCGTTACCAGTTTTCTCCCCTTTCAAACGACAGCTATAATTTTACAGGCAATATCAAGGAATCCACTAATACAACCTTATTAAAATTAGGAGTTCATTACGACAAGGTTTTAAAGAGCTCTTTGCTATTAAACCTTACTAAAAAGCAATTTTTACTAAAAAATGACGTCTTGTCTTTGGATTTTATATTAGGGGATAATTCTCGATTTAATTTTGATTATTACATAGATAAAGGGTTTTATTGGAGCATTGGCCTTAATTTTAAATTTACAGATTTTAGATATGATATAAATCCTTTGTTTTTTGATGCAGCGCTTCCAATAGAAATTGACAATGCGATTCCCACCACAATTTCTGATTTAACAGCGAGCTTTTTTGTGGAGACTCTTATCAAAAAGGATTTATCTTTCAGGCTTGGCGCTAGGTTTACGCGTCTTAAAATAGAAGCTTCAAGCCCTTCTTTAATCAATATTTTTCAGGCAAGTGAGTATCAAATTGAAAACAGCGATTTTTTCAGTCTCAATACCAGATTGAGGTATGACACCTTAGACAATATTTTTTTCCCAACCAGCGGGCTTTTGTTTGACACAGACGGAAATTTATTTCTAACGGCTTCAAGCGCAGAAGATTTCACACAGTTTTTTAACCTTAAAACAAACATTGCAAAAGCTTTTTTAATTACCAAAGGCCTGTCTTTATTGGTCGGATCTGAGGGTGGTTTTAGGATTGGTAATGACAATATTTCGGCTCTTAATTTTGGACTTGGAGGCTATGCACTCAACCAAATAAATAACTACGGTAATATGTTTGGATATGATTTCTTTAGTCTGTCGGGCAATAGTTTTATAAAAGCATATTTCAATATTGATTACGAATTTTATAAACGGCACCATCTAAATTTTTCTGGCAACTTTTCCAATATTGGAGATGATATTTTTGTTTCTAATGATTGGTTAGAACTTCCTTCTTATAGTGGTTATGCATTGGGATATGGTTTAGAAACTATTTTTGGCCCTATAGAATTAAAATACAACTGGTCTCCTGAAAACAATTTTAACGGTGTTTTTATTAATTTAGGATACTGGTTTTAAAAAACTGTTTTTTTTCCCTAACTTTGTTTATGACTCTTTTTTGGATAGATCGTTTGTTGTTTCTTCATTTTCTTATCAAGAGAAGTCCTGAGTAGTTAAACCTTGCATCTTCGCATAAATTAGTTGCCTTTTTCAAGGCTTTCGTTTAAAAGTTAAAATTTCTTTAATATGCCTTATTACCATAAGCTTGGGAACGTTCCACCCAAAAAACATACACAATTTCAAAAACCCAACGGGGGTTTCTATTACGAACAACTTTTTGGAACGGTTGGATTTGATGGAATGGCTACGCTTTCTTACCACGAACAGCGACCAACACAAGTAAAATCTATTGGAAAACAGTACAGTATTGCGCCAAAAATAGTTAAAACAAACAACATTCAATCGTATCGCCTTCGTGGCTTTGAAGTCGCTCCTAAGGCCGACTTTTTAGAGAGTAGAACCATTATTTTAACAAATTCTGATTGCAACATTATTTTGGCAGCTCCAAAAACATCTCTCACGGATTATTTTTATAAAAATTCGGATGCTGATGAGCTTATTTTTGTCCATCGAGGCTCTGGAAAACTACGCAGTATGTTTGGGAATTTAGATTTTAAATATGGGGATTACTTGCTCATCCCAAGGGGAGTGATATATCAAATCCAATTTGATTCTGAAGATAATAGGTTGTTTGTTTTGGAATCTTACAGTCCTATTTATACCCCCAAGCGCTATCGTAATTGGTTTGGTCAGTTGCTTGAACATGCGCCCTATTGTGAACGTGACATCCGCCGTCCTCAAGAATTAGAAACATACAACCAATCGGGCGATTTCACTATAAAAATTAAAAAACAAAATCAGCTCATCGATATGGTGTATGCCTCTCATCCTTTTGATGTAGTTGGCTATGACGGTTACAATTATCCTTACGCCTTTTCCATTCACGATTTTGAACCTATAACTGGGAGAATTCACCAACCACCTCCAGTACATCAGACTTTCGAAACCAACGCCTTGGTTGTTTGCAGTTTTGTCCCTCGCATATACGATTATCACCCCAAAGCCATCCCAGCCCCTTACAACCACAGTAATATTGATAGCGATGAGGTTTTGTATTATGTAGATGGGGATTTTATGAGTCGAAATGATGTTAAAGTCGGTCATATTTCATTACATCCTGCCGGGATTCCACATGGGCCACACCCAGGCGCCATGGAACGCAGTATTGGCCTTAAAGACACCAAAGAGTTGGCTGTAATGGTAGATACTTTTAAACCGCTTCAAGTCACAGAAGAAGCCCTCAAAATCTCTGATAAGGACTATTACAAGTCGTGGTTGGAAAATAACACTTAACATCAAATTTTAGTTATGAATAAATCCTTAAAGTCTGTAGACTATGGTCTTGAAAAAATTTTCGATGGTGCCCAAGATTTTTTACCCCTTCTTGGAACCGATTATGTCGAGCTATATGTTGGCAATGCAAAACAAGCAGCCCATTTTTATAAAACCGCTTTTGGCTTTCAATCCTTGGCCTACCGGGGTTTAGAAACGGGTTCAAAAGATGCGGTTAGTTATGTCCTAAAACAAGGAAAAATCAGATTGGTGCTCACCACACCCTTGAACAGTAAATCCTCAATTAACGACCATTTGAGAAAACACGGCGATGGCGTAAAGGTCATTGCATTGTGTGTAGATGATGCTAGGGCTGCCCATGCAGAAACTACAAAACGTGGGGCAAAGTCTTATTTTACACCCAAAGAAAGCCAGGATGATCATGGTGTGATTATTACCTCTGGCATCTACACTTATGGGGAAACGGTTCACATTTTTGTAGAACGTAAAAATTATAAAGGTGTTTTTTTTCCAGGCTACGAATTATGGGAATCAAATTACAATCCACCAAGCTCAGGCTTAAAGTTTATTGATCATATTGTTGGGAATGTAGGCTGGGGGGAAATGAATACTTGGGTTAAATGGTACGAAGAGGTGATGGGTTTTGTAAATTTTCTATCCTTTGATGACAAACAAATTCACACTGAATACTCAGCTCTGATGAGTAAAGTCATGAGCAATGGCAATGGCCGTATTAAATTTCCAATCAATGAACCCGCTAAAGCTGAAAAGCGATCTCAAATTGAAGAATATTTAGATTTTTATGAAGATTCAGGAGTGCAACATTTAGCAGTTGCTACTGATGATATTATAGCAACTGTAAAACAGTTGCAAGAGAATGGAGTAGAATTTTTGCCACCCCCCCCTCAATCTTATTACGATGCTATCCCAGGTCGTTTGGGTGCTCATATGAAGTTTATGAAAGAAGATATTTCTGCCCTACAGGAGCTGTCTATTTTAGTGGATGCTGACGAAGAAGGCTATTTATTGCAGATTTTTACAAAACCTATTGAAGACCGCCCCACTTTATTTTTTGAAATCATTCAGCGCATGGGCGCCAAAGGGTTTGGTGCAGGAAATTTTAAAGCCCTTTTTGAGTCTATTGAGCGAGAACAAGCCAATAGGGGTACCCTTTGATAAGTTGATTTATAAATAGATTTAAACTTGCTTTTAGTTTTGGAATAATAATTGCAAATTTGTAATGCTACAAATGCATATGCAATCTTATGAAGCAAATTTTAGCATCCTTAATTTTACTCTGGAGCTTGAGCACATCCAATGCCCAGTCTGAGTCTTCGTTTCAATCTGGGGAGTGGTTAAAATTCAAATTAAATTACAGTGGCTGGGTTAAAGCAGGGAATGCAACCTTGGAAGTGAGAGAGGCCACTTTCAAAAACCGTTCTGTTTGTCATGTAGTTGGAAAAGGGTGGACCACCGGCGCCATTAAATGGTTTTTTAAAGTTAATGATCGATATGAAAGTTATTTTGACAAAGCCACGGGGCGGCCTTATAAATTTATTAGAAATATCAACGAAGGCGGGCATGTCAAAAACAGAGTTATTGATTTTGACCATGAAAAAAATTTAGCGTTTGTTAATGATTTAAGACACAAAACAAAAAAAACAGTTTCCATAACTTCTGATATTCAAGATATGGTTTCTGCCTATTATTACTTGAGAGACCACTACGATACGGAGACCATTAAAGTGGGCCATACTGTTAAATTAAAGATGTTTTTTGACAATGAAATTTTCGGATTTAAACTTAAGTTTTTAGGAAGAGAAACTATCAATACTAAATTTGGAAACATCAATTGTCTTAAATTCCGCCCTTACGTAATGGCTGGTCGTGTTTTTCATGAAGAAGAAAGTGTTACTCTTTGGGTGAGTGCCGATAATAATAAAATTCCAATAAAAATTAAAGCAGACCTGAGGGTTGGTTCTTTAAGGTCTGATTTAGTGGCTTTTAAAGGTTTAAAATATCCTTTTGAAATTCAACTTTAAATTCAACCAATGAAAAACAAAACCACTAAAGACATTATCAAAGCACTGGATGAAAAATACAGCGCTTCAGGCCAAGACAAAAACATGTATTTGGAAGGTCTCTTACATAGCAAGCCCATGAATTATTGGGACTATATACATACGGATGCCCTTCTTAATTTACAAATTCAACGCACTAATTTTCCAGATGAGATGGTCTTCATTGGGTACCACCAAATCAATGAATTGATTTTTAAAATGATTTTATGGGAACTCCAACAACTTGCTGAAGTTGCTATTTTGAAAGTAGATTTTTTGACAGATAAGTTGATGCGTGTCAGCCGCTATTTTGACATGCTAACCACTTCTTTTATCATAATGCAAGATGGAATGGATGTTAAACAGTACAATCAATTCAGGCACACACTTGCACCAGGTAGTGGCTTCCAAAGCGCACAGTATCGAAAAATTGAATTTGCATCCACCGAGCTCATAAATCTTATAGACCCTCGTTTCAGAGAAACCATCGACAGAAACACCCCATTCGAAAATGCGTTTGAACATTTGTACTGGCAGGCTGCAGGTAAAGATTATAAGACAGCTAAAAAATCGCCCTTACTTACAAGTTTTGAAAAACGTTATAAAGAAGAATTTATTACCTTTATGAAGGTTTACAATTCCAAAAACCTTTGGTCTCGCTATAAAGAACTTTCAGAGTCAGACCAAAGCAGTAAAGCGCTCGTTAATGCCATGCGTCATTACGATTACACTGTCAATATCACTTGGGTCATGGGGCATTTCAAGGCCGCCAAACATTACATATTGTCTTCTTCTGGAGATGGTTCGGCCACAGGGGGTAGCAAATGGCAAAAATACATGCATCCAAAATATCAAAAGAGAATATTTTTTCCAGAACTTTGGAGTGCTATAGAAATAGAGACTTGGGGCCATGAAGTTGAAAATTAATTCGGCACTTTTTAATTTAAAATTCTTCCTTTACAGTTTTGCTATTGTAATCTTTTTTTATATCATAAAAAGTTGTTCTTCCGAGACCCTTGATACGGATTCAATCTCACAGCCTGTCCTGTTGGAAAACAATAAATTTGGCTATAATTTCAATAATTATAAGGTTGTCTATGACACTGTTAGGAAAGGAGATAGTTTTGGAGAAATATTAGAAAATAACCAACTTTTTTATCCAAAAATCCATCACATTACGGAAAAAACCAAAGCTGTTTTTGACACTCGCCAGCTCAGAATAGGCAAGCCTTATACAATACTTTTTTCGAAAGACAGTTCCAATGTCCCCTTGGTTTTTATTTATGAAGAAAATAAAATTGAGTATCTCGTTGTAGAATTTTGTGATTCTATTTTGGCATACAAATCGCGTAAAGCTGTTAAAATAGTTGAAAAAGAAGCTTCTGGCCTCATTGAAAACTCGCTCTCTGAGACCATGGAAGCACAAGGTTTACCCATTCAGTTGATTTACGATATGTCGGACGACATCTATGCTTGGACCATTGATTTTTTTAGGCTTCAAAAAGGAGATAATTTTAAAGTGATTTACAAGCAACGTTTCGTCGAGGACAGCATTTATGCGGGGATTGAAACCATAGAAGCAGCCTATTTTCAACACAAAGGCGAAGCCATATATGCCTTTAATTATCTTACGCCAGATTCTAAAAATAGTACCGATTACTACGATGATAACGGTAAGAGTCTCCAAAAAGCATTTTTAAAAAGCCCGATAAAGTTCAGCCGTATTTCCTCTCGATACAATTTAAATCGTCGCATTAAACTTTATGGCAACAGAGTCCGCGCGCATAAAGGAACAGATTTTGCTGCCGCAGTAGGAACACCCATTTTAGCAACAGCAAATGGGACCGTTGTGGAATCAGCGAGGCGTGGCGGCAATGGAAATTATGTTAAGATTCGTCACAATGCCACTTATTCAACCCAATACCTACACATGAGCAGACGACTTGTTAAAGTTGGGGATTTTGTAAAGCAAGGCGATGTGATTGGCAAAGTAGGAATGACCGGAAACACCAGTGGCCCTCATGTTTGTTACCGTTTTTGGAAAAATGGACGTCAAGTAGATCCCTTTCGACAGAAACTTCCAGACGCAAAAGCGCTTTCGGAAAAGTATAAACCGGATTATCTTGAGTATATTGCACCATTGAAACAACAATTAGATTCAATTAACTAATCCTATTTAATTTATAATGAGCTTAAAATCCATTGACCCTACCCAAACGCTTGCCTGGAAAAAGTTGCAGGCTCACTTTGAAACTATCAAAGATGTACATATGTCTTCTTTATTCTCAAAGAACTTTAAGCGTGCCTCAGAAATGAGCCTTGAATGGAATGATTTTTTTCTTGATTACTCTAAAAATAGAATTACTGCCGAAACCATATCATTACTCAAAGGTTTGGCAGAAGAAATTCAATTAAGCGATGCCATCTCGAAGTATTTTGAGGGCGAAAAGATTAATAAAACGGAAGGCAGAGCCGTACTGCATACTGCACTTCGGGCTCCAAAAGAATCCGAGGTTTTATTTGAAGGCACTAATGTTATTCCAGAGATTTATGAGGTCAAAAATAAGATTCAGCAGTTTTCAGAGGCGGTGATTAGTGGCCAGAGAAAAGGCTTTACAAACAAAGCTTTTACGGATGTTGTAAACATTGGAATTGGCGGCTCAGATTTGGGTCCTGCCATGGTTGTAGATGCCCTTTCCTATTATGGCAATCATTTGAAAGTACATTTTGTAAGCAATGTAGATGGCGATCACGTGAATGAAGTTTTAAAAGAGCTAGACCCTGAGACTACTCTTTTTGTTATTGTGTCTAAGACGTTTACCACTCAAGAAACCCTTTCCAATGCAACGACCATCAAGCAATGGTTTTTACAAAAAGCAGCCCAAGCCGATATTTCGAAACAGTTTGTGGCAGTATCTACCAACATTGAAAAAGTGGAAGCTTTTGGGATTGACCCTCAAAACATTTTCCCAATGTGGGATTGGGTTGGCGGTCGATTTTCTCTGTGGAGTGCCGTCGGGTTGAGCATCAGTTTGGCTGTTGGTTTTGATCATTATGATGACATGCTCAAGGGTGCTCACAAAATGGATGTACATTTTAAGGAAGCCCCTTTTGAACAAAACATCCCTACTTTGCTGGCCATGATCAGTATTTGGTATAATAATTTTTTTAAAGCTGAAAGCGAAGCGATCATTCCATACACTCAATATTTAAATCAGTTTGCGACCTATTTACAGCAAGCCATTATGGAGAGTAATGGAAAAAGTGTTGATCGCAATGGGAATAAAGTGAAATACCAAACCGGAAACCTAATTTGGGGTGAGCCTGGCACCAATTCACAGCATGCTTTTTTTCAATTGATTCATCAAGGCACAAAACTAATACCAGCAGATTTCATAGGATTTTCAAAGTCGTTGCACGGCAATCAAGACCATCAAGACAAGCTCATGTCTAATTTTTTCGCACAGACCGAAGCCTTACTCACTGGAAAAAACGAGGCTGTTGTAGCTGAAGAAGGGACCGCTTCAGAAATTTTTCCTTATAAAATATTTGAAGGCAACCGCCCAACCAACACCCTTTTTATAGAACAGTTAACGCCTGAAAGTTTGGGTAAACTTATTGCCATGTACGAGCATAAAATATTTGTGCAGGGGATTGTATGGAATATCTTTAGCTACGATCAATTTGGCGTGGAGCTTGGGAAACAATTGGCGGGTCAAATTCTCAAAGAATTTTCAAAACAAAGCCCTGCGGCACACGACGCTTCAACAGCAAATCTTATTGCCCGTTATAAAAACATTCGATAGCTCGGCCAAAACAATAATCACCGGTCTAGTATTTACGAACAATCAAGTTATTTTGTTGTCAAAATTCTCGTAATTTTGCAGCAGTAATCAGTACAAAAAGCATGATTAAAACGGTACATTCCTATTGGGCTTATTTGGTTTTAGCAGTATTGTTATTGGCGGTTTACAGAGCCATTTCAGGTGCTGTGATGAACAAAGAATACAGCCCTAAAATGTTTCAGTCGGCATTATTTACCCTCATTGCCACCCACACCCAGCTATTGATTGCACTTTTGTTATATTTCACATCCAGTCGTTTTTCTTTGTGGTTTGATTTAGGAATCGGAGAGGTTATGAATATTCCAGTGCATCGCTTGTATTTGGTAGAACACCCCGTCACAAACATATTAGCGGTTGTGCTGATCACTCGGGGTTACTCAAAACATAAAAAGAAACGTCTTTCTAATCCTAAATACAAAACCCTTGCCATTCATTATAGCCTTGCTTTAGTGTTGATACTATCTAGAATTCCTTGGAAGGCGTGGTGGCATTTTTAAATTTAATTTTTGGGTTTTCAAATGAATTTTCACATTAGGATTTGAAAAAAGGATCACACCAACAAAAGTCAATTTAACGAAGATTCAAATTATTTAACTCTAGCTCAAGATTATTTTCAAAACCGAATTAAATAAGATTTACCGCTTCAATGCCTTCTAATTGATCTTTAGAAAATATTTACTGGATTTCTTTTATGACATGTACAAAAACTGGGAAGTGGTCACTGTATCCACCTGTAAAACCACCCCATGAAAAACTTCGGAATGGATAGCCTTTGTATTGGCCTTTTTTGGTGATTAGAAATTGCGCATTAAAAATACCAGCCTTGTAAAACCGAAAAGAAGAATAGTCTTCTTCAAGTAGTGGTTTGGACACAATAATTTGGTCAAATAAACTCCAAGCATCTCTATAGGCATTGGAGCCCAATCCTTTTTTAAAAAAGCTTTCCATAGGGTTAAAAAGCTCTTTAAAATCTACGTTTCTTTTATCGCCTTTGGTCTTTAAAACTTTCTTTAAACTGGAATTGGTTGGGTTGTCGTTGAGGTCTCCCATCACAAATATTTTAGCATAGGGGTCTTCCATTTGTAAGGAATCTACAAGTCTTTTATTTACAGCAGCGGCAGCCTCACGTTTGGAGCGGCTTCTGGCCTCACCGCCACTTCTTGAGGGCCAGTGGTTGACAAGAACGTGAATCAAGTCTTCTTCAAGATAACCACTAACCAACAGTACATCCCTTGTATAGTCGCGGCCATCGGAGCTGTTGTCTCTGAGTTTTGTTTGGTGGGCGCTTGAACTCAAAGGACGAAATAAAGCTTTTTGGTACATCAGCGCTACATCAATTCCGCGCTCATCCGGGGAGTCGTAATGTACAATGCCATAGTTTTTAGAAACCAAGGCAGGGTCGTTGGCCAAGTCTTCAATAACACCGCGGTTTTCAACCTCACAAATTCCAATGACGGCGGGGCTATTATTTGAAGTTTTAACCCCAATTTTTGAAATCACATCGGCCATGTTTTGCACTTTCTTTTTGTAAATTTCTTGGCGTGCTGTTTTCAGCTCCATCATTGGACTGCGTTCATCAAATTTTGTCGTATCGTTGATGGTGTCAAACAGGTTTTCAACATTGTAAAATGCTATGGTGTGGACTTTAAAGGTGCGTTTGTTCTGAGCTTCAATTTTCGAAACGAAAAAGAATAAAAGCAGTAGAATTATTATTTTGTGGTGCTTGCTATATGATGTCTTCAAGTTGTTACTAAATTTGGCAATTAATTTATATATCAAAAGTATTAATTTTAAAATAAGAAACGTACATTTGTTAGAGATATCTGTTCAAATATTCAAAGATATTCTTCAACAAAATTAATCACTTATGAAAAAACAAATTTTGAGCTTTTTGTTTGTCTGTTTTGCAAGCCTCTACAGTTTTGCACAGCAAACTACCATCCGTGGCGTTGTCAATGACATGCTGACTTCCCAGCCCATTGACGCGGTATTGGTTCAATTGGAAGGTACTGAATTGACTACACTTACGGATCCACAAGGTGCATTTGCCTTTCTTTTGGATGTACCCTTGGGAGAACAGATGCTTGTACTTAGTAAAGATGGTTTTTTAAATGCACGCTATCCCATTGTAGTCTCTGAAGGCAGCGACCTCAATCTTCTGGATTTAATGCTTGAAATAGACAACTCCAACGATGAATTGTTTACCATTACTTTATCCGATGATGAACTTAATGATGACAGTAGTGGTGCCGACAACATTTCGGGATTGCTTTCTGCTTCTCAAGATATTTTTCAAAGGGCCGCCGCCTTTGAATTTAGTTCCTCTTTCTTTAGGGTGCGTGGATTAAACACCGACAATGGAACCGTTTTGATGAATGGAATTGAAATGAATAAAGTTTTTGACGGAAGACCACAGTGGAGCAACTGGGGCGGATTAAATGATGTCCTTAGAAGTCAAGAACTCAGTACAGGTTTTGCACCCTCTTCATATACCTTTGGAGGCTTGTTGGGTTCTACAAATATCAACTTACGCGCTTCGAATTATAGAGCAGGTGGTCGTATCACTTATTCCTCTTCTAACAGGAGTTATACCAACCGCTTGATGGCCACTTACGCCTCTGGCATGTTGGATGGCGGTTGGGCCTATGCATTTACCTTAGGTAGACGTTGGGGTGATGAAGGATTTCAGGACGGAACTTTTTATGATGCCAATTCCTTTTTTGTTTCTGTTGAAAAGAAAATAAACGACAAGCACAGTTTGAATCTCGTTGGGTTTTATACCCCAAACCGCCGTGGAAAATCTTCTCCAAACACCCAAGAAGTTTTTGATCTAAAAGGCACTACCTACAATGAATATTGGGGTTGGCACGATGGTGAAAAACGAAATTCTAGAATTCGACGCATTGCAGAGCCCGTTGTCATGCTAAATCATTACTGGGATCTTTCAGAATCATCAACTTTAAATACAAATGTTTCGTACCAGTTCGGAGAGCTGGGTAACAGCCGTTTGGATTATGCCGGTGGTGCCAATCCAAGTCCAGCCTACTACCAACAGCTTCCAAGTTATTTTTTAGCTGATGATGACGGACCAGATTATGCCGGAGCCTATCAGTCTGAGCAGTCTTTTCGCAATGGGGGTCAAGTTAATTGGAACCGCATTTACGACGCAAATTTAACAAACAATATTAATGGTGATTATGCTGCTTATGTGTTGTATGAGGATCGTAGTGACGACCAACAATTTAATGCAAATACCATATTAGAATCGACCTTGTCTGAGAATTTGACTTTGAATGCTGCGGTTAATTACAAGCGCTTAAAGTCCCATAATTTTGCAGAGATCGTAGATATGCTGGGCAGTAACACTGGTTACTTGAATATTGATTCTTTTGACCAGGTTCAATTTGATTTGCAAAATCCAAACCGTGTTGTGGGGAAAGGGGACACCTTCCGTTACAACTTTAATATCGACGCCAATGTTTTGAGCGGCTTTGCACAGGCTCAATTTAAATACAATAAGGTCGATTTCTTTTTATCGGGTTCTTACACAGCAACAGAATACCAACGCGAAGGACTTTACCAAACAGAAACCTATGCTGATAATTCTCTAGGGAAGGGTCGTAAACTTTCTTTTGGAGGCGTTGGTGCCAAGGGTGGATTTACCTATAAATTTTCAGGAAAACATATATTTAATGTCAATGCAGGTTATTTAACAAAAGCCCCTTCAGTAAGAAACACTTTTACGAACTCCCGAGAAAATCACGCAGTTGTTGGAGACATCACAGGCGTCGACATCACTGAAGAAAAAATCACCTCGTTTGACGCTAATTATATTTTCAGATCTTCTACTGTAAAAGCAAGATTGACCGGTTATTACACCCAAATGAAAGACGCTAATGAAATTTCATTTTATTTTGCCGATGGTATTAGCGGGGTGGACGAAGGAACAGCATTTGTTCAAGAAATTTTACAAGGCATTGATAAGACCCATATGGGGATTGAATTTGGGATGGAAGCTCAAATAACACCATCCATTAAATTGACTGGTGTGGCTTCCATAGGACAATTCATCTATGACAACAACCCCAATTTGGTGTTAACCTCAAGTGATTTTGTGGATGGTCTTAATTTTGGAGAATCGAATTTAAAAGATTACCGCATTGCTGCAGGGCCCCAACAGGCGGCTTCTATTGGATTTGAATACAGAGA
>CAJWNW010000024.1 GCA_913044085.1 uncultured Flavobacteriaceae bacterium
CAACGATTATCGCTTTTACTCTTGATGCAATGTCTGACATAATATTTAATTTTAATTTTTAGTTAGGATGCAAAAATAAAAAACTTTATTTTAAAATGTATAAATAAGGGAAAAATGTATAGCTTGTTATTAAGATTGTGTTTTTCTTTTGCAGATAATCCCCAGATTTAAAATATAATCACTTTTTTTGTAATTCAATATAAGCCAAAGACGGTTATATGAAAAAAATTGCAATTTTTGCGTCTGGTTCAGGAACGAATGCTCAAAACATCATTGCCTTTTTTAATAAAGACACAAGCGCTGCAGTTTCCTTGGTTTTATCCAACAACCCCAAAGCCATTGTTTTAGAGCGCGCAAGAATACATCAAGTACAAACCTGTGTGTTTGACAGAGAGCAATTTGTAAGCGAAGCCGGGGTCTTAAAAACACTTAAGTCTTATGATATTGATTTTATTGTCTTGGCGGGGTTTTTGTGGAAATTCCCCAAAACCCTGTTAAGCCATTTTACTGGTAATACCATCAATATACACCCTGCGCTTTTACCCAAATACGGAGGGAAGGGGATGTACGGAAAACACGTACATCGCGCCGTTGTAGCACACAAAGAAAGAGAGTCGGGCATTACAATTCATTATGTAAACGAGCATTATGATGAAGGTGCGATAATTTTTCAAGCTAAGTGCCGTGTTTTAGAAAGCGACACGGCTGATGATGTTGCAAAAAAAGTTCACGCCCTAGAACAACAGCACTTTCCAAAAATCATTAAACAAACAATCTTAAGTAATGGCTAGGCCAAAGCAAAAATATTATACGGTTTGGAAGGGGCACAAGATAGGCGTTTTCGAATCTTGGAATGCGTGTCAACTCCAAATTAAAAACTTTCAGGGCGCTCAGTATAAATCCTTTGAAACTAAAGCCATGGCACAGAAGGCTTTTGAAGGCCTGTATAATGATTATATAGGAAAGCACAAGAACGCAAAAATAGTTGTTTCTTCTGAAAAACTAAAAATGATTGGCCACCCCAACTTAGACTCTATAGCAGTGGATGCGGCTTCAAGTGGAAATCCAGGAATCATGGAGTATAGGGGTGTGGATACCAAAACAAAAAAGACACTATTTCACAGAGGCCCTTTTCAAAAAGGAACAAATAACGTGGGCGAGTTCTTAGCCCTTGTTCATGGGTTGGCATACTTGAAGAAGATAAAAAGCCAGCGGCTTTTGTATACAGACTCTAAAACAGCTATGAGTTGGGTTTTAAAAAAGAAATGTAACACAAGGCTAAAAGGCACTTTAGAAAATCAACAGCTTTTTGAGCTTATTGAACGCGCTGAGCAATGGTTGAAAAGTAATACTTTCTCAACAAAAATTGTAAAATGGGAGACAAAATTCTGGGGTGAAATCCCGGCAGATTTTGGAAGGAAATAAGCCCCGGGATTCATTGATAATTTGTTTTATTAACCCTAATTTTTGTGTAAGTTTGCTCTTTAATATTTATTGTACTAGATGAACAAACTTTTGATTGTTGGGACTGTTGCTTTTGATGCCATTGAAACCCCCTTCGGGAAAACAGAAAAAATCCTTGGAGGCTCTGCGTCTTACATTGGGCTTTCTGCCTCACAGTTTCATATTCAAAGCGCCATTGTTTCAGTCGTTGGCGGGGACTTTCCAAAGGCACATTTAGAATCATTTCAGGCCCATCAAATAGACACATCTGCTATAGAAATTATTTCGGAAGAAAAAACCTTTTTTTGGAGCGGCCGCTATCACAAGGACATGAATGCGCGCGACACCATTACCACCGACCTGAATGTTTTAACAAAATTTAATCCCATCGTCCCAGGCGCTTTTAAAGACGCCAGTGTCGTTGTTTTAGGGAATTTAGCGCCTGCCAATCAAGCAAATGTGATTTCTCAACTCACCAACCCTAAGGCGCTAATTATTCTAGATACCATGAATTTTTGGATGTACAATGCTTTAAATGAACTCTTGGAAGTTATTAAATCGGTGGATGTAATAACCATTAACGAAGAGGAGGCGCGCCAATTAACAGGTGAAAACTCTTTAGTCATTGCTGCACGTAAGATATATGAAATGGGTCCCAAATTTGTAGTTATAAAAAAAGGGGAGCATGGCGCACTGCTTTTCAATGAGGACAAGTTGTTTTCGGCGCCAGCACTACCACTAGAAACGGTGTTTGACCCTACTGGTGCAGGGGATACTTTTGCCGGCGGCTTTTCGGGGTATTTAACCAAAACCAATGATTTTTCATTTGAAAACATGAAGCGCGCTTTAATTTATGGCTCCGCAATGGCTTCATTCTGTGTTGAAGAATTTGGACCCGGGCGCCTGTTTAACATTGAGGAATCAGCCTTAGAAATTCGCTTGCAAGAATTTAAAAAATTGACCCAATTTGAACTGTAACTTATTTTTTAAATGCATAACTTTGAGAAGAATTATCATTTTTAAAAAACTAACCAAAAGACAACACAACTTCACAAATGAGTGATGCTATTAAACACGAATGTGGTATTGCCCACATTAGACTTCTTAAACCCCTTGAATATTACAAGAAAAAGTACGGGACGGCTTTCTATGGCATCAATAAGATGTATCTCATCATGGAAAAGCAGCACAACAGGGGTCAAGATGGTGCAGGCTTTGCAAGCATTAAACTCAATACAGACCCGGGCCAGCGTTACATCAGCCGAGTTCGTTCTGTAGCTCAACAACCTATACAGGACATTTTTTCACAAATTAACGAAAGAATCAATAAGGTTTTAGAGGACGCCCCGCAGCTTAGAGATGACACTTCTAAATTAAAACAGATGACTCCGTATCTAGGCGAAGTGATGCTTGGGCATGTGCGATATGGTACCTTCGGGAATAATAGCGTTGAAAGTGTTCATCCATTTTTAAGGCAAAACAATTGGATGCATCGCAATCTGATTTTGGCAGGTAATTTTAACATGACAAATGTGCGTCAGCTTTTTAACAATTTGGTGGAGCTTGGACAGCACCCCAAAGACTATACAGACACCATCACCATAATGGAAAAAATTGGTCATTTTTTAGACGATGCTGTGGCAAAGTTGTACAAAAAATTAAAAAAAGAAGGTTTCAGTAAAGTGGAATGTTCCTCAATAATTGCTGAACGCTTGAGTATTAAAAAGATTCTAAAAAAAGCCTCCAAGAATTGGGATGGTGGCTATGCCATGGCTGGGATGATTGGTCATGGAGACTCTTTTGTGTTGCGCGATCCCGCCGGAATTCGACCTGCTTATTACTATAAAGATGATGAGGTCGTAGTGGTAGCATCAGAGCGCCCCGTGATTCAAACCGTTTTTAATGTGGATTACGATTCTGTATGTGAATTACCTCCCGGGAGTGCCATCATTACCAAAAAATCCGGAAAAGTATCCATAGATCAAATATTAAAACCTGTTGAGCGAAAAGCGTGTTCCTTTGAGCGTATTTATTTTTCAAGAGGCAGTGATGCCGAAATTTATAGAGAACGCAAAATGTTGGGTAAATTACTGGTTCCTGAAGTGTTAAAGTTGGTGAACCACGACATTGAAAATACGGTATTTTCATTCATTCCAAATACTGCGGAAACCTCTTTTTTGGGAATGATTGAAACTGTTGATGCCTATTTAAACAAAAGAAAAACTAAAGAAATATTAAAAGGTAAAAGATCTTTATCTGCAGAAAAAGTCACCCAAGTTTTGTCTGTGCACACGCGAGTTGAAAAAATAGCTGTCAAGGATGTTAAGCTGAGAACATTCATCACAGAAGATAGTACACGTGACGACCTTGTTGCTCATGTGTATGATATTACTTATGGGGTCATAAAGCCTGAAGATAACTTGGTCATCATTGACGACAGCATTGTAAGAGGAACTACATTAAAAAAAAGCATTCTCAAAATGCTAGATCGCTTATGTCCCAAAAGAATCGTCGTTGTTTCTTCTGCACCCCAAATACGCTACCCCGACTGTTATGGGATTGACATGGCTAATTTGGAGGGCCTTGTGGCATTTCGAGCTGCTTTGTCACTTTTGAAAGATGCGGGGAAATACGAACTAATCGAAAAGATTTATGTCAAATGTAAGGCACAGGAGAATTATGAGGATTCAGAATTAGAAAACTTTGTCAAGGAAGTTTATGCGCCTTTTTCCGCGATGCAAATTTCTGAGAAAATTGCAACTCTTTTAAGCGCGGATGGAATTACAGCCGAAGTTAAAATAATTTATCAGACTATTGAAAATTTACATCGCGCTTGCCCTAAGAATTTGGGAGACTGGTATTTTACCGGAAACTATCCCACGAGTGGAGGAAATCGTGTGGTAAATCAGGCCTTTATTAATTTCTACGAAGGAAGAAAGCAGCGCGCTTATTAAAAGAGGCATTTCGTCTAATAAAACCGCATTTCGTCTAAAAATGACCCGCCTTATGCTTTTAAAGTATATATTTGAGATACCATAACATAAGTAGGTTAAGTTCATGGTAGATTTGGGGCAAAAAAGGTGAACTTCCGTTCACCTTTTTTATTTTACACGTCTTTTAAAATTCTTTTTTACTTTGCGGCAGCATATCTTTTTGCGACTTCACTCCAGTTAATAACATTGAAAAAAGCATTGATATAATCGGGACGCCTGTTCTGGTAGTTCAAATAGTAAGCATGCTCCCAAACATCAATCCCTAAAATAGGGGTGCCGCCACAGCCAATACCAGGCATTAGCGGGCTGTCTTGGTTTGGAGTGGCGCAGACTTCTAACTTGCCACCTTTATGAGCGCACAGCCAGGCCCAGCCCGAACCAAACTGAGTTGCTGCAGCTTTTGAAAAAGTGGATTTAAAATCTTCAAACGTTCCAAAGGCATCCATTAGAGCCACCTTGAGTTCTCCAGAAAGCGATTCTTTGTTTTGAGGGTTTATGACCTCCCAAAACAAACTGTGGTTGTAAAACCCCCCCCCGTTATTTCTAACCCCACTATTAGACATATCTAAAGTGCTTAAAATGTTTTCAATACTTTCGTTTTCAAGAGGGGTTCCCTTAATAGCAGCATTCAATTTCGCAGTGTAACCATTATGGTGTTTGGAATGGTGTATTTCCATTGTTTTCGCGTCGATATTTGGCTCTAGAGCATCGTACGTATATTTTAGCTTTGGTAATTCAAAAGGCATAACTGTTTTTTTAAAATTAAAATTTATTCAAATTTACAATTTTCAAACTACATACAAAGAAGTATGTTATTTAGATTGTTTATTTTGCTGTAAATTAAATTTAGCCAAGCATCTAATGTTTAAAGTTTACAGCGCATCAGCCGGAAGCGGCAAGACTTACACGCTCGTTAAGGACTACTTAAAAATAGTTTTGACCTCAGAGGCTTATTTACCCCACCGCCAGATATTAGCCATTACTTTTACTAACAAGGCCGTTGACGAGATGAAGAGGCGTATTTTGGATACCCTAATGCGTTTTTCTAAACCCTCAATATTAAAATCCAATGATGTGTTGTTTTTGGAACTTTCAAAAGATTTAAAACTCAGCAGTAAAGCGCTTCATCTAAAGTCGCGGGCACTGATTAATAAAATTTTACATAATTATGGCGGTTTTGAAGTTTCTACTATCGATAAATTTAATCAGAAATTGATTCGAACCTTTGCCTATGACTTAGGGTTGCCTGTAAATTTTGAGGTAGAACTTGATAAAGATTTTTTACTACAACAGGCCGTTGATCGCCTGATTTATAAAGCGGGACACGACCATGAACTCACAAAAGTTTTGGTTCAATATGCGATTTTAAAATCGGATGATGACAAAAGCTGGGACATTGCCGTTGATTTAAATCAAATAGCCCAACTTTTAACAAAAGAGACATCTTACCCCTTTCTTAATACGCTGTCTAGCCAAGACCTTAAAGCCTTCCGTAGATTTAGTCATGCCATCGAAAAAGAATTTAATTTATTGTCAAACCAAATTGTTACAGTAGCAGTAGAAGTTCTTGAGAAATTCCGCGTTAACGGGCTGTATTTTTCCGACTTTAACAGGGGCTCTATCCCAAAGTATTTTCGGGCATTAGCCTCTAAACAAATGGATGTAAAGCTTAATGCTATTTGGCAATCAAACATAACGACCACCTCTTTTTACACTCAAAAAACGCGCCATCAAGCCAAAGAGAAGATAGACAGTATGAGGCCTTTTATTACCACGGCGTTTGAAATGACCAGAAATGCGCTTTACAGGTTGAGATATTTGAGGAACATTCAACAAAATGCACCCCCTCTTTCGGTTCTTACATTGATTCAAAAGGAACTAAACATACTTAAAAAAGAACAAAATTTAATTTTAATTTCTGAGTTTAACAGCCTTATAAGTAAAGAAATAAAATCACAGCCCATCCCTTTTATTTATGAGCGTATTGGGGAAAAATTTGAGCATTATTTTATTGATGAATTTCAAGACACATCAGAAATGCAGTGGAATAATTTAATCCCGCTTATGGTCAATGCGCTTGCCAGCGCCAAGGGGTCTGTCATGCTTGTAGGAGACCCTAAGCAAGCCATATATCGATGGCGAGGGGGCCACCCTGAGCAATTTATTGATCTTATAAACAGCACGTCCTCATTTCCAACTCAGGCCAAGTTGTTCGACTTACCTGTTAATTACAGAAGTTGCGAAAATATTGTGGCTTTTAACAATGCTTTTTTTGAACATGTTTCACAGGTTTTATTAACCAATAAGGATCATCAAAAAATATACAAAAACGCAACCCAAAAGCCCTTCATTTCAAAGCCAGGCTACGTACAGATTAACTTTTTATTGCTAGAAAAAGGTGATGATAAAGACCTCCGTTATGCGCAACGTGTTTTTGAAACAATTTTAAACTACATGGCTTCGTCTAACAGAGCGAACTTTAAACATATCTGTGTATTGGTTAGAAAACAAAAAGAAGGAATTGTAGTGGCCGATTATTTGACGGCAAAAAATATTCCCATAATATCAAACCAAAGCTTATTAGTTTCTTCTTCCAAGGAGGTACAGTTTATAGTTTCGGTTCTTAAATATATTTTAGACCCTGCCGACGTCATGTCCCAGTTGCAGCTTATAAATTATTTAATTGAACAGCGTGGGATTCAAGCAGGGCACCAATTTAGGCTTAAACACCTGCACTTAAGGCCGGATTTGTTTTTCAAAGCGCTGTGCTCATTTGGCATTCAATTTAATGAACAAGAAGCACTTAGCCAACCCATCTATGATGCGGCGGAAATGGTTGTCAATGCATTTGATTTGGTAAGCACTTCTAACGCCTATGTTCAATTCTTTTTGGACTTTATTTTTGAATATACTTCAAAAAACACCTCAAGTCTCTATCACTTTTTAGAGCATTATGAACAAAAGAAAGATAAATTAAGTATAGTTTCTCCAAGAGGAGTTGAGGCTGTTCAAATTATGACGGTACACAAGGCCAAAGGGCTAGAATTTCCAGTCGTTATATTTCCTTATGCAGCGCTTAATATTTATAAAGAAATAGACCCAAAGGAGTGGATGCCTACGGCCCATATAGACCCCAATTTCCCATATTTTTTGATGAATTATAACAAAGATTTTGAACATTTTAATACCGCATCTAAAGCCCGTTACGTTGAACACCAATCTAAGTTGGAGCTGGACAACATTAACTTGCTTTATGTTGCCTTAACAAGAGCCGTAAACCAATTGTACATCATTGGGCAGGCCCCTTCTGACAACCAGAAATCACACTCCTCAAGGACCTATTCCGATTTATTGGTTGGGTTTTTAAAGTCAGAACATAAGTGGCGCCCTGGAGTTGTAGAGTACTCTTTTGGAAAACTAGAGAGCTCATATAATGAAATAAACTTGAAATTTGACACTAGAACACCGAGAAAGTTTATTTCTAATTCGATAAACGATTGTAATATTTCAATTACCACAAAGGCCGGCTATACTTGGGACAGTCAATTAAAAGAGGCGATTGAAAAAGGCAACATTGTACACCTTTTGCTTTCAAAAATTTATACCCAAGTGGACATTCCAATTGCAATCCAAGAATCCATCGGACAGGGGTTGATTACAAAACTACAAGCACAGCAACTAAGAAAAGTTCTTAATTCAATTGTCAAGCATCCTAAATTAGAAAGGTATTACGGCAATGAAGTAATAGTTTACAACGAGCGTGAAATAATGACAGATGAAGGCGAAATTATCATACCAGACCGGCTGGTTGTACAAAAAAATGGGAGCATCGTCATTATAGATTACAAAACTGGGGAATTTAACACAAAACATCGACAACAATTGGACAATTATGAGACAACTGTTCAGAAAATGAGTTATCATGTTGAGAAAAAATTTTTAGTTTATATTTATCCTGAACTTTATATTAAAACCTTGGAATAAAAAACCAATATGATTTATATGTTCTGGTTTTGACCAAATACCGCCCCTTTTATTGCTGCGTTTACGTACATTTTTTTACCTCTAAAACCGAATGGCATCGCTCAAAAAAGTTCTTGAAACTAAGCCATAATGAAAACAAAGATTTAGTGGACATAATTTTTTTAATTACGAATGGTAGTTAATAAAATAAAGCTATTAGCTTTAAGTACCTTGTGATTGCATTAAAATTAAACATATATGTTTGTTAAATCAATTTTAGGCCTTACATTTGCAATAATTACAATCAATAAATTAATTATTTTATGCGAATTTACAAATTAAAGTTCTGTGCTACTTTGTTGCTTGCGTCTGTCATTACAATGAGCGCACAAACTGAAGATAACCCATGGTTGCTCTCTGTAGGAGCATCCGCTATTGATATTTATCCAGAGGGAGAAAATTTCGAATTTTTTAATGACAATTGGAACATCGGACTTCCCTATGTTACCGTAGGCCGTTATTTGTTTAAAGACGCTTCTTTCGGACTAACAGGAACCTACAATAGAATAGAAAAATGGGGTGAATTAGAATTAGATGATGATTTGATGTATTTGTCTTTCATGGGTTCGCTTAATTATAGCTTTTCAAATTTACTTAATCTGAACAAACTTGACCCTCACATTGGACTTGGTGCAGGTTACACTTGGATTGAAGAGGGGCCTTACAACTCCAATGGTAGTGGCGAATCCGATTCACTTAATGGATGGGGTCACATAAGTCTCTCTGCAGGCATCTCCTATTGGTTCAGTGATAATTTAGGATTGACTCTACAGACAACTTATAACCACATTGATGACGATGACACAGATATTTTGCCACAGCATTGGCGTCATTCTCTAGGTCTTTCTATTAGGTATGGTGGCACTGATACAGATGGTGACGGGATATATGACAAAAAGGACGTTTGTCCACAAGTTCCAGGTTTAGAAATGTTTAATGGCTGTCCCGACACAGACGGAGATGGAGTACAAGATTCCGAAGACCGTTGTCCCAACGCCCCTGGTTCCATAGAGTTCGAGGGTTGTCCTGATTCTGACGGTGATGGCGTTGCAAATGACAAAGATCAGTGTCCAAATGTTGCTGGTCTACTGGCTCTGCTTGGCTGTCCTGACGCCGATGGAGATGGTATTATAGATGCCGACGATAATTGTCCAGACACTGTTGGACCAAAAACAAACAAAGGTTGTCCATGGCCAGACTCCGATGGGGATTCTGTATTAGACAAAGACGATCAATGTCCAAATGAAGCTGGATCTGTTGCAAATAATGGATGTCCAGAAGACCCAAGTGTTTTAATCAATGAAATGCTATTAGGATTGGGCCCAGTAACATTCAGCACTGGACAATCTTCTATTTTGGATGATGCTCAGGTTTTACTTCTTGAAGTGGTAGCCATTTTAAACGCTTATCCAGAAACTAAATTTGCTCTAGAGGGACATACTGACAGTAAATTCACAGAGAAATTTAACCAAAAACTTTCTGAGAAGAGAGCTGACTCAGTACTTAATTTCCTGACTAGTAATGGTATTGACGCTTCAAGGTTGTCGACTGTTGGTTTTGGAGAAACAGCTCCAGTTGCTTCAAATGATACATCAGAAGGAAGAGCACAAAACAGACGTGTAGAAGTGAAATTGTCAAACTAAAACAGACACATTAAAAATAATATTTAAAACGCCTTGCATTTGTGAGGCGTTTTTTATTTTTATAACATGCATAGTTTCATTTCTGAGGTTCTAAAAAAATTAATTTCTGAGGGTTATGTCATTCCTGATTTAACTTTTGTTTTGCCAAACAAACGCGCTCAGTTGTTTTTAAAAAAGGAGCTAGCAAGCCAAGTTACCCCCCCTATATTTTTACCAGAAATTATATCTATAGAATCTTTTGTTGAAGAGGTGTCACAGCTTAAACAATTAAATAATATAGAAGCTTTGTTCGAACTCTATGCCCTGTATGCCTCCACAACCCCTAAACAAGATGCTGAACCCTTTGACCGTTTTTCAAAATGGGCAACCATAGTCCTTCAAGATTTTAATGAAATTGACCGTCATTTAGTAGAACCAACGAAAATATTTAATTACTTAAGCGCCATTCAAGAAATCAACCACTGGTCTTTAGACCCTAAACCTACAAAGATAATCAAGGGCTATTTAAGGTTTTGGAGGCATATCGCGCGGTATTATGCCAATTTTTCTGAATATTTACTAAATAAAGACCTTGGATACCAGGGATTAATTTATAAACACGCTGTCCTTAATCTAGAAGTATATTTACAAAACACAAAACGAGGAACACATATTTTCCTTGGGTTTAATGCTTTGAATGCTGCAGAGTCCAGTATCATTCAAGAGCTTTTACAGCAAGGGAAAGCTAAAATTTTCTGGGACACTGATGAGCTTTTTTTAGAAAGCCCTTACCACGACGCGGGACTTTTCATGCGGCGCTATAAAAAGGAATGGCCTTATTATAAATCAAATCCATTTAATGGGGTTGCGTCAACTTATATGACCTCCAAGGCCATACATATAACTGGCGCATCTAAGCAAATAGGTCAAGTCAAGTATGTTGGCGAGCTCCTAAGCGAACTATCTGCACAAAATAAATTAGAAAATACCGCGCTCATTTTAGCCGATGAAAATCTGCTATTGCCAGTTTTAAACACGCTGCCACAAGAGATTGAAAGCGTTAACATAACAATGGGGCTTCCTCTGGCGCAACTCCCATTGGCATCTCTCACTGATCAATGGTTTAAACTTCAAGTTACGAAAACGGGGCGTTATTATTACAAGGACATTATAGGACTCTTATCGCACCCTTTTGTCGCGCTTTTATTACAAAAATATCAAAAGAACAACGCTCAGAACATTATTCAAAATATAAAACGCGACAACCTTGTGGCACTATCCTATGAGGAACTTTTAGTCCTCGCTCCAGATGCCGAGCCGTCCCTAAGACCTCTATTTGAGCCTTGTCAATCGTCGCCAAAAGCAGCCATACAGCAATTATTGCAACTTTTTATTGAACTACAAAAACACTACCAAGGCAAAGGCGTAAACAATCCCTTATCTCTCGAGTCTACATACCGGTTTTCGACTCTTCTCCAACAAATTGAGAATTACGATGCTGCATACAGCATTGTTGACTCTATTAAAACTTTACAACTGATATTTAAAGATCTTTTGACCAAAGAAACATTGAATTTTGAAGGACATCCATTAAACGGGCTCCAAATAATGGGTATGTTAGAGTCCCGTGTTCTGGATTTTGAGACGGTCATTATTGTTTCGGTTAATGAAGGGATTCTTCCTGCGGGGAAAATACAAAACTCATTTATACCTTTTGACGTCAAAACAGAAAACAACCTACCAACTTACAAAGAGAAGGACGCCGTTTATACCTACCACTTCTACCGCCTTTTACATCGAGCAAAAGAAGTCCATTTGGTTTATAACACGGAACCTGAGGTTCTTAAAGGGGGCGAGCCTAGCAGATTTATTGCCCAATTAGAGTTAGACGGTCATCACCAATGCCATTACCAAATTTTGACCCCGAAAGTCCCTAAAATAGACACATCTCCTTTTGTCGTAAAAAAAACAAAAGTGATTTTAGAAAGCTTGCAAGCCCTGGCCAAACAAGGGCTCTCCCCATCTTCTTTGGGGCAGTACATTCGAAATCCGATTGATTTTTATAATCAAAAGATTTTAGGACTTAAAGATAATAATGCTTTAGAAGAAACTATGGAGGCGACCACCTTTGGAAGTGTAGTGCATTACACTTTAGAGGCTTTTTATAAGCCTTTTGTGGGTCAGTTATTAGATATAGAAAAACTCTCAGCGCTTAAGCCAAAGATTGAGCCAACAGTACGTCAATTTTTTAAAGAACTTTACAAAAAAGGAGATATTTCTAGAGGTAAAAATTTAATCAGTTTTGAAATTGCCAAGCGGTATATTTTAAGTTTTTTAGACCACGAAATTGAATTTTTAAAAAAAGGGCATAAAATTGAATTAAAGGCCCTTGAGCTCCCTGTAAGTAATTTACTTGATTTCCCAGAATTTGATTTCCCTATTTATCTTAAAGGGAATATTGACCGCATCGATATTTGTGACGGCGTCCTAAGGATTCTTGATTATAAAACATCTAAAGTAAATCAGACGGATTTAAACCTTGTGGACTGGCCGCCTCTTATCGAAGACTATAAGGCTCACAACAAAAGCTTTCAGTTGTTAATGTATGCGTATATGTTGCACAAATCCAAAACATTACTCCTGCCTTCAGAAGCTGGAGTTTTCTCTTTTAAAAATTTTAGAGCTGGGGTTTTGAAATTTACTAAAAAGGACAGGCGAGGAAGGGGCGCACATAAACAAACTCAAATTTCCCGGAAAATTTTAGATGCTTTTGAAGTTCAACTTAAAGCACTTCTTTGCAAAATATTTGATGTTGACAACGATTTTATAGAAAAGAAAGTTTAGAATGATCAACACTATTATAAATGGCAAAATTTCTGGTCCAAACGGACGGCCTATCGTCTATGATTTTTTTTATGAATCCAATAAATCGAAGGCCCCAATCGTTATTTTTTGTCATGGCTATAAGGGCTATAAAGATTGGGGGGCATGGACGCTTTTTGCAAAAGAGTTTGCCTTCCAAGGTATTGCTTTTTTTAAATTTAACTTTTCTTATAACGGCGGTACGGTAGAAAACCCGATTGATTTTCCTGACCTTGAAGCCTTTGGGCAAAACAATTATACCAAAGAACTTCAAGACTTAGATTGTGTCATCAATTGGGTAACAACCCATCAAAGTACAAATTCGGCTGTAGATACAAACACAATAATATTGATGGGCCATAGCCGTGGTGGGGGCATAGCGGTCATTAAAGCATCAGAAGACTTACGCATAAGAAAAGTAATCACCTTGGCGGGTGTAAGTAATTATAAATCAAGATTTCCCGACAAACAGGGATTAAAAGCCTGGGCCGATTCAGGCTTTTATTTTACAAAAAACGGCAGGACCCAGCAACAGATGCCACACGCATACCAATTTTATGAAGATTTTATAGCCCATGAAGACCGCCTCACCATATCTAATTCAGTGAAACGATTGCAAATTCCGTATTTAATTATCCATGGGGCTGAAGACAAAACGGTTACGCTTTTAGAAGCCATAGCTTTGCACGAATGGAGTCAATACAGCACGTTTTGTGTTATTCCAAAGGCTAATCATGTTTTTGGCACAAAACAACCCTGGGATAATCCTCAAATTCCAACGGAATTAGAACAAGTTTTTGTGAAAACGATTGATTTTATTAACAATTAGCTTTACTTCTTAAAAAAACATCATTTATCTGACAATTTTTTTGGAATAAACGAAGTAATTTTTGTAATTTGGTTTAAAATAAAACTAAAATTATGGGATATTCATTCAAAAACAGCAAAGGAAAGACGTATTATTTACACACAAAAGACGTTGTCTTAAAAGGTGGAAGAAATCAAACGATTTATTATTTTGCAAAAGACGAACGCTCTAATTCATGCGATCTTCCAGCAGGGAAAAAGATTGTAGAAAATGAAAAAACAGGTTTACCATTCGTAAAATCTATGTAAATTTATTTTCAAACGATTAAAAAAAACCCGTTCAAAAGAGCGGGTTTTTTTGTTGCTTATCAAGGCTAGTTTTTTTATTCGATCGCAATGGCTGCATTATAAGCTGTGGGGTCAAATGCGTTGTAGGCCTCGACAGCCTTACCATTCTCCCATTTGAACCATGCGTAGCCCTTTAAGCGCAATGTGTCTCCGTTATTTTTTAGCACTCCACTCCAGTTGTACCAAACATTTGTATAAATATTGCCGTCATTGTAATACATTGTAGCCGTATAAACATTGCTGTGCGAGATGTCATCATAGTAAGTGTGTCCTTCGCCAAAAGCCGCTATGAGTTCAGAAACACTCAGGCTTTCATCATTTACATAATACAAAGCATCTTCAGAAAAGATATCTTTGGCAGATTCCATATCATTGTCGGTATAAGCTTTCATGAATTTATCCACCATAGCAGTATACACGTCTTCATCTAACATATATCCTGACATAGGCTTCTCGTCAATAGGGTAGTTGTTTTTCTCGTTACAGTTAGTTAGCAACAACCCCAATATAAAAAGCGTGATTATATTTTTCATTTTTAAATTGGTTTATAATTTATTTTACATAGATCGCATTACAGCCGCCCCAATGATACCGCTGATGCAATATTTAGACGTCAAATCAACGAGCTCCATAAACATCGCGGCCCTTTGTTGTCCTAATTGCATATGCATTTGGGCGCCTTCTGGGCCATTGTATATTTCAGTAATTCCATAAAGCGTGTGTCCTGTTTCCCCGCTAGTTGAATCTAGAGGGTCGTTAAATTCAGGACTTTTCATTACTGCATAGCATAGTACGATAGGCTCAACAGTGCCCTCTATGTAGTGAGTTTCACGCATAAAGGCTTCGTGTGTTTCAAAAAATAATTCCATGCGTTCAGTATCGCCATTTGGCACCTTAAAGGCTATATGGAAGCCAACATTCCCAGCTTTAATTTTCATAATATCAATTGATTTATATTTGTATTTAGTTTTCTGGAATGACGAAATCTCCTTTAGTTTGGTACCACATTCTAAGCTTTCCTTCAACAATTTGATACCACTCAATATAAGTGCCGTCGTTGCCTGTAAATTGTGCATTGACCCATTGCCCCTCTTGGTTCGTTGCTTTTGGGTCATTTGAACCCTTTGGGTAGGCCGCAAAAGCATAGTCTATTTTCCAGCCCCACTCTACTTCTTTTTCAAGCGATTCTTGGTAATCAGCTTCTATTTTATCAACAAACTCTTGTCCTGTTGTAACAGTGTGCCCGTCTTCAAAGACAAACATGCCACCGTCTTCAATCATGTTTTTCATTGTTGTGTAATCCCGAGCCGCCCATGCAGCATCAAGCGCCTTAAAAACGGTCACAGTGGCCTCATCACCTAGGTAAACACTTTGACCCTCATAGGGGCCAAATCCGTTGGTGGGGTCTGCTGCTTTTTCTTGTTGTACGCAACCCATTGCAAAAAACAGTGGTAGTGTAAGTAGTAACTTTTTCATTTTAGTTTAAATTTTGATTCTTTCAAAGATATTAAATTCTAATTGCAAAACGGAATTAAAAATAATCTTAGTGTTTATTTTTAGTATGAAAAACAGAACAATTATAGAGTTGGAGGTAATGTTCTTTTTAAGATTGTATCTTTTGCTAATCTTAGCTGGATGTTAGCAGAGTTTATTCTTTTTTTGACAAGTAATCAAGCGCTAGAGTTGTCATAGATTTAACCCCAGTGATCATGGCTGAATCGTCCACATAAAAATCGGGCGTGTGGTGTGGTGCTGCTTTTTTGGGATCCGTCCCTTTTTGAGCACCCCCAATAAAAAAATACAGTCCAGGAACTTCTTTTTGAAAAAACGAAAAGTCCTCTGCGCCCGTGATTGCATTCATAAAATGTACATTTTCAGGCCCATTAATTCTTTTTAGTGATGGCAGCATTTTTTCATACAGATTAGGGTCATTGTATGTGATGGGGTAGCTGACTTGGTAAGTAATATTTGCCTTGGCGTTATTGGCTTTAGCGGTATTGTAAACAATTTCCTCTAACCTTTTTAAGACCGTAGCCTTCATGGCTTCGTCCAAGGTTCTTATAGTGCCTAGCATATAGAGACTTTCAGGGATAATATTGCTTCTGACCCCGCCGTGAATGCTGCCTATAGTTACCACAGCCCCTGCTTCAGTCAGCGGTAAGCTTCGGCTTACAATAGTTTGAATGTTATTCACAATTTGGGCCGCCGTTACAATAGGGTCTATGCCAGTCCAAGGGGTTGACCCATGGGTTTGAACCCCTTCAATATCAATTCTGAACTCATTAACAGCTGCCATGATACCTTTTGGGCGCAAATAAACATTACCAGCGGGGAATTGGGACCATATGTGTAACCCAAAAATAGCAGCTACTTCGGGGTTTTTTAAAACACCCTCTTTAACCATTAATTCCGCTCCGCCCTCTTCCCCCGCAGGCGCACCCTCTTCTGCTGGTTGAAAAATAAATTTTATGCTCCCGGGGATATCGTCTTTGATTGTGTATAAAATCTTAGCGACACCAAGCAATATTGCTGTATGTGTGTCGTGGCCGCAGGCATGCATTACAGGTACTTTTTCACCATTGTACTCGCCAACCATATTAGATTTCCAGGGTAGGTCTGCCCGCTCTTTGACGGGAAGCCCATCAATGTCTGCCCGTAAAGCCACTACCGGGCCTGGATTCCCCCCCTTTAAAACAGCAACAACGCCAGTTTTTGCGATGCCAGTTTTAGGCTCTAAACCAATTTTTATCAGAGCCTCTGAAATTTTTTCTGCGGTTTTAAATTCCCGATTGCTCAGTTCCGCATTTTGATGAAACCAATGTCTAAGTTCAATAATTTCGGCTTCGTGTTCGACAGCCATTTCGGCGATAACAGCATCAAAATCTTGTCCATTTAGAAACAAGGGCAAAAGAAAGGAGAAGGTAAGTAAGGATTTTTTTATCACAGGAGTCATTATGGGGGTTAAGCTTCATCCAGCTGTTTTATGAGAACCCATATCCAAACAAGTACGCACACAAAAACAAAGACAGAAAAATAAAGTACAATTTTGTTAGCCTCCATAAAAAATGATTTACCTAAAGATATAAAAAAAATGCAGACTGAAAAACATTAGCACATAAGTTAATCAAAACCTACATCCATTTACGCTTAGAAGTTTCAACATTGTAAAGAACATTGTTGAGTATCAATTTTAAGGCCGTATAATTATAGGTGCGAACTCTAATTTGGCCACCAGCGGTAAAAATTAAGAGGTTCCCTAAATCCGAATTTTTATACCAAATAGGTTGGGATATAATGGCCGATTGTATTTTATAATGCTCGACGTGTATTGTTGTAACGTCCCAGAATCCAGATTGAGACCGTATGAAATTTTTTGATATGAAAAGGCAATTGTTTTTATAAAACCGCCAAGCCGCATATAGCGTTACAATCAAAAAGGAAAGTACCAATAGCCCCCAGTAGTGGCCTTTAAAAAAATCAATATTTAAATGAACCAGAAACAGGCCTGTTGAGGGTAGAAGGCTAAAAAACATAAAATTAATAATTAATTTTCTAAGGTTAGGTTTTAGTATAATTTCTTCTCCAACGGCTTTGCCGTAAATAAAATCAAATAAGATCTGTTTTTGAGCTAATGTACAGCCCGGCACCTTAACGTTGCTTCGGACGTCCTTTGTAGAGGAAACCTCGCTGGAAGCTTGATTGATTTTTATGTCAAGAATATTGACCAATTTTTGAAACCAATTTTGAGTGGTCTTGAACTGTTGTACTTTCTGAGGGGATAACAGCACCGATTTTGTTTTAATCATCCCGTATTTAATTTCTAAATTTTTAGAACTGCGCGTGGCTTTGTATTTATAAAATTTTATCACAGTAGTGATGAGGTTTGTCAAAAGTACTGTGGCGATGACCCCTAAAACCAAGCAAGCAATCAATTCATAGCTGTAGTCTACTTCTTTAGCTATGTCCGTTAGATCAGAAGCGAAACTAAGCTCATAATCGTCTAGTAATTGAAGGCCAAGAAACAGCCCCCCAATAATTAAACTCAAGGTTTCAAAATAGCGGGTGGTTAAACCGGTTTTAATAAGTGTTTTTAGGTCTATTTCAAAAGCCGCCTCAGTTTTACTTAGCGGCTCCGAGTCAGTGGCTGACAAGCTTAATTTTTTTATTTCTTCAGCGATGACTTTAAAATCATTTGCTACCGATTTAGATACCGCCTTAATGTCTACCTCAGTACTGCTGGAACCGGCGGTATCCATTTGGATTTCATAAAGGTTAAAGAGTTTGTGAATTAAATTTTGGTTGATGTTTATTTGTTGAATTTTTTCAAAAGGAATGCTCAGGTTTGTTTTTTCGAGAAATCCTTTGTGGACGATAAAGGCCGATTTCTCAAAGTCAAACTTATATTTAAAATAATAGTACTTTATATAAGCAAAGAGGGCAATTAACAAAATAAATCCTAAGAAAAGAAAGATTGAAATTTTCACATTCCCTTTTATAGCTGGGAACAGGAGGTAGATAAAATTGAAGCTATTTTTTCGAAGAGACTGGAAAAACAACACGACCGATCCAATCACAGATTGTTTTTGAAAGACTTTAAATTTCTGAATGATTAATGAATCCAAAGGCTGTATTTTTTAGGGTTATTTTTCAATCTTATTAGAAATTATTTCTTTAAAACTTTTGGCTACTTCTAGCGGCATTCCCGGGATGTTGATGTCTGTGGTGCTGCCTCCTGCTGTGTAAAACTGAAGTGAGGCTAATCCAAATTTTCTTGAAAAAAGGCCTTCATGTAGGGCAATGTGCTGAATACGGTTAAAGGGGATCAGAACCGTTGTTTTGTGAAAAACCCCAAAGTTATAAATCACATCATGAGCCCTATAGCAGTAACTCTTCCTTTTAAATCCAATCCAGGAATACAGAACATAAAGCCCCCAAAAAGAAAGATAAGCTATCGCAGCGGCTTGTTTGTAGGGCATGGATTTTAAAAAATTAAAAAAATTAAAACACACCATTAGCCCCAACGAAACAAAGGAAAATACAAGTAGGGTACTTATAAGCACAACCCAATAATGCTTTTTATCAAGGCGTGTTGTAGCAACGGCCTCATAGTTTGGCAGGTCTTGGGCTAAAATCTCATTATTTTCAAAAGTTGTTCCCATTTCAAAAATTTTTTTAAATTTAAGAAATTAAAAAATCATGACACTTTTACAAAACACAATTAAATATGC
>CAJWNW010000025.1 GCA_913044085.1 uncultured Flavobacteriaceae bacterium
CAATTTTAACGCTCATTGGAAATGCAGCTGAACTGAATTCTCCTAAATAAATGCTTAAATCTTCTTTGTTTTCCGCCGCTAATTTCGGGGACCAGCGGTTGTTTGCTGAGTTAACGTCTGGGAGCACATAATCGGGGTCAATCACTACCTTTTTCAAAGGTTCTTTGGAGTCATATTTGAAGGACCACTTTTTATTGCGCTTCCATATTTCAACTGGAAGTGTATGTCTTGATTTTATTCCACTTTCGGTTGTAAATTCCAAAGTGACTGGCATCGGCATTTTTTCAAGATTTTCAATTGTTACAATGGCGCCCTTGGCAGGGTCACCATCGACATATTTAATCTTTTTGATTCCTTGGTCTAACCTCCAATTATGAATGAACCATCCACGCCAAAACCAACTCAATTCTTCACCACTTACATTCTCCATTGTTCGGAAAAAATCATTGGGTGTAGGGTGTTTGTAAGACCAGCGATTGATGTATTCAGTAAAAGCTTCATCAAAGCGCTCTTTACCTAAAACATGCTCTCTTAACATGGTCAAACCAGCGCTCGGTTTGTAATAGGCTAAAATACCTAAATTTCTTTCTTTTAAATTGTCAGGGGGCGTGGCTACTGGCTCCATTTTGTCATTTACAAGAAAGCTTGAAAAGCGGTGCATGTTGCGTTGTCGTTCTTTGTATTCGCCCCCATTAAAAGCATCTGTACTTAATGAATTTATAAAAGTATTAAATCCTTCATCCATCCAAGCGTGAAGGCGTTCATTAGATCCCACAATCATTGGAAACCAAATATGACCAAACTCATGATCTGTAACCCCCCACAAGGATTCATTTTTACTCTTCCAGCTGCAAAATACAATACCAGGGTATTCCATTCCGCCTTGATTTCCAGCTACATTAATAGCTGCGGGGTAAGGGTATTCCGACCATTTTTTAGAATAGTGTTCTATGGATGCTTTAGTGTATTCTGTAGATCGGGCCCATGAATCTATTGAATTACTTTCAACTGGATAGACCGACATAGCCATTGCTTTTTTACCACTGGGTAGGTTGATGCGTGCCGCATCAAAAATAAAGGCTGAAGATGAGGACCACGCTACATCTCTTGCGTTTTCAATTCTAAACTTCCATGTCAAGCGCTCTTTGGCTTGTGGACGAGAGTCTTGACTGTTAACTTCATTGGCCCCGCGTATGATTACTGTTTCGTCACTATTAGCTGCTTTTTTTAGATTATTGAGTTGTTTTGCAGTGTAAACTTCTTGAGGATTTAACAGTCCACCTGAGCAAACCACTAAATGATCTTTGGGGACGTTGATATGGATGTCAAATGTTCCATATTCTAAATAAAACTCTCCAGCACCAAGATAAGGTAAGGTATTCCATCCTAAAACATCGTCATAAACACACATTCTAGGATACCACTGTGCCAAGTTGAATATCCGTCCATTTTTAGTTTCCAAAACACCCATTCGGTCCGACCCGTAGTCAGGAGAAGTGAAAGAAAAATCAATATTAATTTTTATTTCACCTCCATTAGCGGCTAAAGGCTTTGAAAGTTTGATTTTCATGCGGGTGTCTGTGATCTCATAATTGGGATTGACTGAAAGGCTCTTTGACTTTGATTTTTTCTTTGACTTCTTTCCAAGTGCTGTGTAATTCAGGCTGACGTTACCTATCTTATAACCACCGTCGAATTCCTGACCTTTTGCGCCATTTCGACTACCATTTAAAGGAATGATTGCATTCCCTCTGGAATCTTTTTTAAATAAGTTTTGGTCCAATTGTATCCAAAGAAAATCTAGTTCATCAGGGCTATTATTCACATAGGTGATGGTTTCAGTTCCTGTAATTTTTTTGCTTTGATCGTCAAGGCTTACCTGAATAAAATAGTCAGCACTGTTTTGCCAATAGGCATGGCCAGGCTTTCCACTTGCAGATCTTGTTTGAGTTCCATTGTTGGTATAGAATCCGTGCCCAAAAGCGGCATTGTAGTCATAAACAGATTTTTCTGGAGTTTGGGCCACACCATAAACACTGGCTAGGAGTAGCGCGTAAGTTAATCGATAAAGTAATTTAGTCATTGATGGATTTTTAATTAAAATTGAATGTGAAAGTAGTATTTTTTTTATGATTTAGACGTTGTTAAAATTAAAATGTTACATCGTATTTAGTATAAAACAGACTTTTGATACCATAGAATTGAAAGGAATATTCCAAGGTATACAATTGCAACAATGAATTTGATAAAAGACGAGGTTAAAAATCCTAAAAAGGAGCCAAAGGCCGCCTTGATGGCTGTTTTAGAGTCACTTTTATTAAGTAATTCCCCAACAAAAGCTCCCAAAAAAGGACCTATAAGAATCCCGCCTGGAATGGGAGCGATAAGCCCAATGATTAAACCAATGGTGGTTCCTATCACTCCATATTTTGATCCCCCAAATTTTTTGGTTCCAATGGCAGGAATAAAATAATCCAAAATCCAAATGACAATAGCAACAATTAATGTGATAATTAAAAGTTTCTTACTGACCTCTATCAAATTGGAGAAATAAAGTAATAAAAAACCAAACCAACTGGTGATGGGGCCTGGTAAAACTGGCAAGAAACTACCTATGATTCCTAAGATCATAAGCCCTAATGCTATGATGATTAAAAAAATATCCATAAACTATAATTTTTGTTTGTATTAAGAGATTAATCGTTCATTAAATATTTAATATGGGCTGAATACAAAGCTACATTATTTTTAAAATAATGGTCATTCTCTAGGAATTTTAATTCGTAATTATAGAGTAGTCATGTAGGTATTGTTATATATTTGCAAAAATTTATTTGCGTTGAGTAAAGTTAGCCTCTGCCATGCATTTGAACAGTCTTTGATACTTCAAAAACTGCGAAAGCTTATGGCCTTATCTCAAGTAAAGTGTCAGTTTAAAGGTTCTCTTGGTGCCGATTTATCATTCTCAATAGCGGCAGCTTTTACAAATCAAAATCAACCCTTTTTAATCGTTTTTGAATCCAAGGAAATTGCTGCTTTTCATCTCAACGATTTAGAGTTACTCTTACCCAAAGAAGCCGTTCTTTTTTATCCAGGCAGCTTCCGTAGGCCCTACGAAATTGAGCAAACGGATAATACTAATGTTTTGTTGCGTTCTGAAGTGCTTAACCGTATTAATTCACAAAGAAAATCAAGTGTTATCGTAACTTACCACGAAGCGCTTTTTGAAAAAGTACTATCAAAAAAAGAGCTGAATAAAAACACTTTAAAAATAAGTGTTGGTGATATGTTGAGTCTTGATTTTGTGAACAATGTGCTTTTTGAGTACGAATTCCAGCGGGTAGATTTTGTCACTGAGCCTGGAGAGTTTTCCATCCGTGGCGGTATTATAGATGTGTTTTCATTCGCCAATGATACACCCTATCGCATTGAGTTTTTTGGCGATGAGGTAGAAAGCATTCGCACATTTGATATCGCCTCACAACTTTCTCTAAAATCCTACACCAAATTCCAAATAATTCCGAATATTGAACATAAATTAAAGCATGAAAAACGTGTTGGATTTTTGGATTATATACCGAAAAATACCATCGTTTGGACTCAAAACCTACCTGCTTTATTTCAAACCACTAAAGTTCTTTTTGAAAAAGCGAAATCAACCTATAAATTGTTGTCTGAGTCCATCCAATACAACGATCCAGATGCCCTTTTTTGCACTTCAGATAATTTTAAACAATCTCTAAAGAAGTTTTCAATCTTTGAGGTTGGATCAGAGACATTTTACAATACTGAGGCAGAAAATATTGTGGAAGTCAATGTCGGTCCTCAACCCACATTCAACAAGCAATTTAAAATTTTAATCGATGATCTGAATCAAAAACAGGCCTCAGGATTTGAAAACTATATTTGTTGTGCAAATGCACAGCAAGCCCAACGCTTTCACGATATTTTTCAGGAGCACGAATCGGTAGTCCATTATAAAACGTTGGTGCTTTCACTACACCAAGGCTTTGTCAATCATGATTTGAAAATAGCATGTTATACCGACCATGAAATTTTTGAACGCTATCACAAATTCAAGCTTAAAAATGGATTTGCAAAGAAGCAAGCCATCTCGTTGAGAGAAATAAACAGCTTAGAGGTTGGGGATTATGTCACCCATATCGACCATGGTATTGGGAAGTTTGGAGGACTTAAAAAGATTGATATTAAGGGCAAATCTCAAGAGGCCATAAAGTTATTTTATGGTGATCGCGATATTTTATATTTGAGCATCCATTCATTGCACAAAATCACCAAGTTTAATGGTAAGGATGGCAAATCTCCCAAAATTTATAAGTTGGGGAGTAAAGCCTGGAAGACTTTAAAACAAAAAACCAAATCAAGGGTTAAGGAAGTTGCCTTTAACCTGATAAAATTATATGCCAAACGCAAATTGCAAAAAGGCTTTCAATACCGTCCTGACAGTGCCATACAATTGGAGCTGGAATCTTCTTTTGTTTACGAAGACACACCCGATCAAATAACAACCACTGCGGCGATTAAAGCTGATATGGAAAGCGAACGCCCAATGGACCGTTTGGTTTGCGGCGATGTTGGTTTTGGTAAAACGGAGGTAGCCATCCGAGCCGCATTCAAAGCTGTTGATAATGGAAAGCAGGTTGCCGTTTTGGTTCCAACTACCATTTTAGCCTTTCAACATGCGAAGACTTTTGGTGAGCGCTTGAAAGAATTTCCTGTTACGGTTGGATATTTAAACCGTTTTAAAACAGCCAAACAAAAACGCGAAACACTAGAGCAGTTAAACTCAGGCGCTTTAGATATTCTAATCGGAACCCATCAACTGGTCAACAAATCAGTGCAATTCAAAGACTTAGGACTGCTTATTGTTGATGAAGAACAAAAATTTGGAGTAGCTGTTAAGGACAAACTCAAAACCCTGAAAGAAAATGTAGATGTTCTTACCTTAACTGCAACGCCCATTCCTAGGACTTTGCAATTCAGCCTCATGGCTGCCCGAGATTTATCTGTTATTACCACGGCACCACCCAATCGATATCCCATTGAAAGTCATGTAATAAGACTGAGTGAAACCATTATTAGAGATGCTATCAGTTATGAGATTCAGCGTGCTGGGCAAGTCTTTTTTATTCACAATCGTATCGAAAATATTCAGGAGGTAGCCGGTATGATTCAGCGCTTGGTACCAGATGCTAAAATTGCAGTTGGCCATGGGCAATTGGAGGGCAAAAAATTAGAGCAACTCATGCTTAATTTTATGGAGGGTACGTTTGATGTCTTGGTGAGCACTACAATTGTTGAAAGTGGGCTGGATGTTCCCAACGCCAATACTATTTTTATAAACAATGCTAATAATTTTGGCCTGAGTGATTTGCATCAAATGCGCGGTAGGGTGGGTCGAAGTAACAAAAAAGCGTTTTGTTATTTTATCACACCGGATTACCATGCCATGACCAATGATGCCCGCAAACGAATTTCTGCTTTGGAACAATATACCGCACTTGGTAGTGGCTTTAACATTGCAATGAAAGACCTTGAGATTCGAGGTGCTGGAGATTTATTGGGCGGGGAACAAAGTGGATTTATCAACGACATTGGATTTGAAACCTATCAAAAAATTCTCAACGAAGCCATCGATGAACTCAAAGAAAATGAATTTGAACATTTGTTCAGTAAAGATACTGAAGCTAAAATCTATGTCAAAGAATTGACAATTGATACGGATTTTTCATTGCTTTTTCCAGATGATTATGTAAACAATATTTCGGAGCGTTTGCGTCTCTACACAAAACTCAATGGTTTAGAAACGCCAGAGGAAATTAAAACCTTTCAATTAGAGTTGGTAGATCGTTTTGGGGCATTGCCTACGGAAGTTGTGGACCTATTGGATAGCGTAAAATTAAAATGGTTTGGCATCGCATTGGGTCTTGAGAAAATATTAATGAAGCAGCATAAGTTAGTCGGTTATTTCATTACCGAACAAAATAGTTCCTTTTTTGATTCGCCACAATTTTCAAAAATTCTAAAATATGTTCAAAAGCATCCAAATATTTGCTCATTAAAGGAGAAACAAACACGAACTGGACCTCGTTTGTTATTGACCTTCAACGATGTAAAATCTGTCCAAAAAGGGTTACAATGTTTAGAGGCTTTAGTGGGTTAATTTAGAAAATATTGAGATTCAATAACTTCTTTGAAAATGATAAAATGCATTTTTGAGATGTTTTATATCAATGCGATTCCCGACTTTGATTAGGCTTACAATATCAAATCGGACCTCCACGCCTAATTGACTTTCTTTAACATAAAAATCGATGGCCTGCACAATGTACTGTTAATGTGGCCGGCGTGGGTAAACTAGGAGTTTTATTAATTCACGAACCAAAAAAGTGTGAACCAGAAATGTCTGAAGTATTCATGTTTAGTAGTTATTAAAAGCGTATTACAGTTTTAGATTTGGTAATATTAAGATTAATGGACCTTCCAAAAATTAAAGCACGATTTTCAGGCTTATGTCCTGCGGGAATTCCAAAAGCAACAGGGAAATCATAGGGGTCTAAAATATTCATGATTAATTCTTCTACGCCAGTTCCCCAAGCAGGAGAATTGGCTTTAATATCCATCATGTCGCCTACAATAACCCCATTACAATGGTCAAAATAACCTGCGCGCTTCAGGCTTTGCAACATGCGGTCAATGTGATATTTATATTCTCCTATTTCTTCGATGAATAAAATTTTATTCCGCGTATCTAATTGCGATGCACTTCCAAGTTGTGCCGTCAAAAGCGTAAGGTTGCCACCGGTCAAAATACCTTTCGCACTGCCCATTCGATTGGATTTATTTGGTTCAATAATGTGCTTTGCTAAGGTCCCAAATAGGCCAGCTTTTAAGGATGTAATCGACGCTGTGATGGCCTTGGAATCTTCTTCCATGTTAATAGGCATCATGGCGTGAAGCGTTTCATATCCTAAATTTTGAAGCTGATTGTGCAGGGCGGTAACATCGGAGTAACCAACCAGCCATTTGGGATTTTTTTTAAAGCTTTCAAAATCCAATTCGTCCATTATTCGCATGCTGCCATAGCCACCGCGGGCACACCAAATCGCTTTCACATCGGGCTTGTCTAAGGCCCATTGTAAGTCTTTTAGGCGTTGTGCATCAGTACCGGCGAAATGGTGACTTTCTGAAAACAAATGAGGGCCTAAAACTGAAACTAGCCCCCAGTTTTTTAAAAGCATTTGGGCGGCTTCAATAGTTTTTTTTCGGCTCTTTAAAATCCCTGCGGGTGCTACAATGGCAATTGTGTCTCCAACTTGAAGTATCGCTGGGCGAATGTATTTTTTTGACGCCATAGTTTGAGGAGGTTTAAAAGTAATTTTTGAAGATTTACTATACGTACAACTCATGAAAAGCAGTACGTAAAATAAAGATTTAAAATGCATTTCAAAGGGCTTTATGTAAAGATATAAAATTCTCTTGGGTTCTGTTCAGATTGCTGCTTTATTTGTGTATTTTTGTTATTACAATCTGAAAAATGTCAAAACGTTACACGCTCACAGCAGCTTTGCCTTACACCAATGGCCCCATTCACATTGGTCATTTAGCTGGCGTTTATATTCCTGCGGATATTTACGCGCGTTACCTGCGATTGCAGGGATGTGATGTAGTCTTTATATGTGGTAGTGACGAGCATGGTGTCCCCATCACCCTAAAAGCCAAAAAAGAGGGAATAAGCCCACAAGATGTAGTCGACCGCTATCACAAGACTATTAATGATTCATTCAATGAATTTGGAATTTCATTTGATAATTATTCTCGGACTTCTGCTGCAATTCACCATGAAACGGCTTCTAATTTTTTTAAAACACTTCACGAGAAAGAGGCTTTTGTTGAAGAAACTTCAGATCAACTCTACGATGCAGATGCTCAGCAGTTTTTAGCCGATCGATTTGTGACAGGAACTTGTCCAAAATGCGGCAATACGGAAAGTTATGGGGATCAGTGTGAAGCTTGTGGAACCAGCCACAATGCTACAGATTTGATTGCGCCAAAATCAGTTATTTCTGGTAAAAAGCCTGAGTTGAAATCTACCAAACACTGGTATTTACCGCTCGACCAACACCAGGAATTTTTAAAAAACTGGATTGGGATTGAGCACAAAGATGATTGGAAGCCCAATGTATATGGACAATGCCTTTCATGGATTAATGATGGTTTGCGGCCTCGTGCTGTAACACGAGATTTAAATTGGGGAATTCCTGTTCCTGTCAAAGGTGCTGAGGGAAAAGTATTGTATGTATGGTTTGATGCCCCAATTGGCTATATTTCCTCAACCAAAGAATGGGCTCAATCTAATGGAAAAGACTGGGAACCTTACTGGAAAGACAAAGACACCACTTTATTACATTTTATAGGAAAAGACAATATTGTGTTTCATTGTATTATTTTTCCAGCGATGCTGAAAGCAGAGGGTAGTTATATATTACCTCAGAATGTGCCTGCAAATGAATTTTTGAACCTAGAAGGAAAAAAACTATCCACCTCAAAAAACTGGGCCGTTTGGTTGCCTGATTACCTTAAAGACTTTCCCGACCAACAGGACGTACTTCGCTATGTGCTTACAGCAACAGCTCCAGAAACCAAGGACAATGATTTTACTTGGAAGGATTTTCAGTCGCGAAACAACAATGAGTTGGTCGCTATTTATGGGAATTTTATCAATCGTGTTCTGGTTCTGACGCATAAATATTATGAAGGAAAGGTTCCTGAGTCAGTTGATTTGATTGCTGCGGATACTGCTGTTTTGGAATTGCTTAGAAATACTCCAAAATTACTACAAGCATCGCTTAATCGTTTCCGCTTTCGCGAGGCCAGTCAATTATTGATGAATTTGGCTCGTGCTGGAAATAAATATTTGGCCGATCAGGAGCCTTGGAAAGTCATTAAAACCAGTCCGGAGCGGGTTCAAAGTATTATGAATACTGCCTTACAGATTGCCGCTGGTCTAGCAGTGCTTTCTGAACCTTTTTTACCTTTTACGGCTAAAAAGTTACAGGACATGCTTCAATTTAAAACTAAACCGTCATGGGAAGCTATTCAACAAGGGCAAACTCTTCTAGTGGCGCAACATTGCATTGGAAAAGCCAGTTTGTTGTTCACCAAAATTGAAGATGCTCAAATTGAAGTTCAGCTCCAAAAACTAAAGGACAGCAAGGCAGAAAACAACAAGGAGCTCAATGTTGAAGCTCAAAAGCCAAATATCTCATTTAAAGATTTTTCTAAAATGGACCTTCGTGTTGGGATTGTTGTGGCAGCTGAAAAAATGCCTAAAACCAAAAAACTATTAGTTTTAAAAGTAGATATTGGAGATGAGATTCGTACAATTGTTTCTGGAATTGCAATGGATTACGCGGCAAGTGAAGTCTTAGGTCGAAAGGTTACAGTTCTCTGTAATTTGAAGCCACGTGCTTTACGGGGTGTTGAAAGCCAAGGGATGATTTTGATGTCAAAATCAGAAAGCGGTACTTTAATTTTTATAGAGCCAGACTCAAGCCTTGATGCCATTTCGGGAATGAGCATTAGCTAAAGACTTCAAAAGCAGAATAAACAATTAAACAAATTTTAAATTTATAATCAAAGTTTTGAATTGTCGGCGCGTTGTCATGGATTTCTCCCCTTATGACATAAATTCGCCTGGTTATAACGCAAAATCCTCTCTAGGTTACATGATTCTTATATTTTTTAATCTTTTGTTTTTCCTTTGACTATAATTTTCAAGCAGCTTTGCTGTTTGTTATTACAGCTTAAGTTTAAGGCTTTTAAAAACAATTTAATTTAAACGTCTAGGATTGATTGGACTAAAAGATATTCCAAGACTTATTTTCTCCGCTTCTTCAAACGTGTAATTGAAAAAAAATACAGCGGCAATTAAAAGGCGTTAATAGGTTGTAATTCTATTTTAGATTTAGGTAGATCTTGATTTTTCTGTCTAGAATGATTTTCTAAAACTGTTGACGCCGTAGACACTTTTGTGCTATGAATTCTCCTGCCAGCACAATATATCGTTTGGCATCAGGATTCGGGACAAGACCAGGTGCCGTAGGTAAGAAGATAAATGAGAATCGCTGCTGGCTTTATGTAGGTTTGGGACTAACCCTAAGCTGTTTTGTAAGAGTTTCAAAGGCGGTTCAATATGCAGTTCTATTGTTTTTCTTTTATATGTAATTAGCCCTCCCATTTATGGGTGGGTTTTTTTATGTTTTTAATCAAACAAGCTCAATTAGCTTATTTTTATAATTATCAATAAAAATGTTTTATTTTTTTATACCCCTAAAATTTTGGGGTAAAAATTATTAAATAAATAAAAATATAAAAAAACACCCTATAATTTTATGGGTATTGATATAAAAAATATTAATTTTACACTTATAATACTTTAAAAGATGATAATTTTTAACTCTATCTTTAATAAAATAATTATGGTCAATACATTTTTAAACACTTTTGGGAATTCAAAATTAAATACAAACAAATTATGAAGAAAGTAGAAGCAATAATTCGAAAATCTAAATTTTCAGTGGTAAAAAAAGCTCTCCAACAGGTTGGGGTAAATTTTTTTTCTTACTGGGATGTAACCGGTATTGGAAATGAAAAAGAAGGCCACGTATATCGTGGTGTTTCTTATAGCACTAGTGACATTCAACGTCGATTTTTATCAATTGTAGTAAATGACAATTTTCTGGAACCTACTATTAAAGCCATTTTAGAATCTGGATCTACTGGAGAACTTGGAGACGGTAAAATATTTGTATTCGATATTCAAGAAGCTTACCGAATAAGAACTGGAGAAAGTGGAGGAAATACTCTAAACTAACTAATTAACAAATACATTAAAATTAAGATATAAATTATGGAATTAACAACGAACAACGTATGGATGATGATTTGTACGGCACTTGTGTTTTTTATGCACATGGGATTTGCCTTTTTAGAAATTGGCTTGACTCGAAAAAAAAATACAATTAATATTTTATTTAAAAATATATTCATCATTACTACGGGGCTTTTATTGTATGGTATTGTGGGCTTTAATTTGATGTACCCAGGTTTTGCAGAAGGGGCCTTAGGAGTTTTTGGTTTTGCAGGCTTTGGGCTTCAAGCCCCTATGTTAGAAGCCGCCTTAGATTTGGCCTACAATGAGGGTTATACTTATTGGACTGATTTTCTGTTTCAGGGCATGTTTGCGGCCACGGCTGCAACCATTGTCTCGGGTGCTGTTGCTGAGCGAATGAAAATTTTTCCATTCATGATTTTTACGGTTCTTTATGTTGGATTTGTTTATCCAATTCTAGGGTCCTGGAAATGGGGTGGCGGTTTTTTACAACAACTCGAAACGCCTTTTTATGATTTTGCTGGGTCCACCTTAGTTCACTCCGTTGGTGGCTGGGCAGCTCTTGTAGCAGTCATCCTTTTGGGGGCTAGGATTGGTAAAATAAAAGATGGTAAAGTTCAAGCCATTCCAGGGCATAATATCCCCCTAGCCACCGCAGGTGTTTTGATTCTTTGGTTAGGTTGGTTTGGGTTCAATGGTGGGTCTGTACTTTCGGCCGATCCTGAGTTAACATCATTGACTTTAGTTACAACTTCCATTGCAGCGGCAGCAGGAGGGGTTTTTGCAGCTATTGTTTCGACAATAGTTTTTAAGAATTTAGATTTAACAATGTTTTTAAATGGTATTTTAGGTGGGCTTGTCGGAATTACAGCTGGTGCTGACCAAATGAGCCCAGCTGATGCTGTATTAATTGGTGCTATTGCAGGCTTGTTAATCGTAGCTGCTGTTTCGTTTTTTGACCGCTTAAAGTTAGATGATCCTGTTGGTGCAATTGCCGTTCACTTGGTCTGTGGTATTTGGGGAACATTGGCTGTAGGCCTTTTCGGCGCGCTTGCTTCGGTAAATCAATTTTTGAGTCAACTTACAGGTGTTGCAGCCTATGCGATTGCTTGTGTTTTGGTATCGTTTTTGATTCTAGGAATTTTAAAAGTTACTTTGGGAATTCGTGTGGGTGAGAAAGAAGAATTGCAAGGCTTAGACATACATGAACACGGCATGAGTGCTTACTCTAACTAAAGTTTTATTTTGATTGAAATTGTTAGTTTTGAAAAGCACCCTTTTGGGGTGCTTTTTTATTTATTCAATTAAAAAAAAAATTTAAATTTGGTTTTTCAATTAAATCTGTAAATTTAATATAATGGCAAGTAGTAGGACAACGTTGAAAGAATTAGCTTCTACCCTAGGACTTTCTATTTCAACAATTTCTAAAGCACTTAATGACAGTCACGAAATAAGCGATGCGACCAAAAAGCGCATTATCAAAACAGCAAAGTTGTATAACTATCGTCCCAATAAAATTGCATTGGGATTAAAATCAGGACGTACCAATACCATTGCTGTAATCATTCCTTCTGTTCAGAATAGTTTTTTTGCGAGAGCATTGTATGGCATAGAAAGTGTAATTTCTAATTCAGATTACACTGCTATAGTTTGTATTTCTAAAGAGTCTCATGAAAAAGAAGTCGCTAATTTTGACATGTTGAGCAATGGTGTTGTCGATGGATTTATTGTGGCTGTTTCTGAAGAAACTCAAACAGTAAAAAACTTCAGTCATTACGAAGATGCGATGAATCAGGGAAAGAGTATTGTTATGTTCGATCGTGTGATTGATTCCATTCCTTGTACCAAAATAAAAACCAATGATTATACAGCAATTTCAGAAGCTACAAATAATCTCATCGAATCAAAACGAAATCAGATTATTTTAGTTTCCGCAATTAATAACTTAAACGTTGGAAAACAAAGAACAAAGGGGTACCAAAAAGCAATGGAACATGCGGGGCTTTCCTCAGTTGTTTTAGAAGCAAACCTAGATCAAATTGAAAATATAGTAAAAGATTACGCAGCGAACAATGCTTTTGATGCTGTAATAGCCTTGGATACTGATGCCTCTTTTGCAGTCTATAAGGTAGCCAGCGAATTAGGAAAAAATATCCCAAGCGATATTGCGGTCATTGGATATATGAGCGAGCGTATAGCGCCTTATCTAACTCCAGAGCTCACAACCATTAATCAACACAGTTATACCATGGGTAAAACGGCAGCAAAAATGTTAATAGCACAACTTGAAAGTAAACAAAACACGAATCAAACGATTTTGATTGATTCAACACTGTCACAGCGCGTTTCGTCTTAAATTTCTATGAAAACAAAAACCCACATTTGGTGGGTTTTTTATTTACAGCAGTAAAAGTTCATTGACAATCACTTCCGTAGTATAGCGTTTCTCTCCTTCCTTATCGTCATAACTTCTTGAGCTTAATTTCCCTTCAATAGCAATTTGCTTTCCTTTTGTAACATACTGCTCAATCAAATCAGCTGTTTTATTCCATGCGATTAAATTGTGCCATTCCGTTTTGGATTGCTTTTCCCCATTTTTATCTTTGTAATGTTCATTGGTGGCGAGTGAAAATTTTGCTAATTTTTTGCCATTGTCAAGGGTGACGATTTCTGGATCATTCCCTAAGTTTCCAATTAACTGTACTTTATTTCTCAGTGTATTCATAATGTATAATTTATAGATTTAACAGTTATTCTACCGAACGTTTCGACTTTGCAAACATACAATTGGATGTTTCACTTAGTCGTTTGTTTGTTGTTTACTTTCGTTTATAATCGTTTATAATCGTTTGTTGTCGTTTATAGTTGATTATTTTGTAAGTTTATAAAAAAAGAAGTGATGCGAGTAAAACAGTGCCCAGAGTGTGGTGATAAAATTGTTGGACGAACGGACAAAAAATTTTGTAGTGATGGTTGTAGAAATACTTTTAACAACCGTATCAACAAAGATCAAAAGAATTTGATTCGAAATGTAAATAACCGTTTGCGTAAAAATTGGCGCATTCTAGAACAACTCAATCCACAACAAAAAACGAAAAAACCGCGTGCCCAGCTTGTGGCATTAGGTTTTGATTTTAGGTATTTCACAAGTATTTACAATACAAAGTCCGGAAACACCTATTTTTTTGTGTACAACCAAGGCTATTTAGCACTTGAAAATGATTTCTTTGCTTTGGTGAAACGAGAATAACCAATTCCTTTTTACCGATTATTACGTCATATGGCCGTTTATAACATGAGCCTTGCGCAGGGTGTGATTTGAATTTATTTTTACAACAGTAATATCTCTATCACATTTTTTTAAAAGTTAAATTGGTTAATTTTGAAAAAGCACCCTCTCAGGGTGCTTTTTTTATGGCTTCATTTAAAAAAAATCTTTTAAATTTGGTTTTTTAATTAAAGATTATGAAAATTAAACTTCTTTACGTTTGTTTGCTTTACTCCTTTCACTTGTGTGTTGCACAAACCGATTCAGACTTTATCGACCACTACAAAATGTATTATGCACAAATGCAAAAACAAGGGGATGTTCAAGGCATTATAAATGCGATGACACATCTCTTGGTTTTAGAGCCCAATGTCGCCAGAAAGGACACGCTTGCAGCTTACTACATGAATGAAGGAAAATATTTACAGGCATTGAACCTTTTGGGGATTGAAAAAGACACATTAGATAGTAATATGGCATTAGAAGTTAAGGCTGTCTCTTTAAAGTCATTAAATGAGCCCGCTCGCGCACTTGAGCAGTATGAGCTGTTGTTTAGACGTTTACCCACTGCGAGTTTGGCTTATGAGTTGGCAGATTTAAAAATATCAACTAATGATATTATAGGCGCCAACCTAAACATCACCTATGGTATTGCGAACAGCACGGAGCAGATGATGAAGCCTTATTACGAAACTCAAACACCTTATCAAGTACCCCTTAAGGTTGGATTTATGTATTTAAAGGCCATTGCTAAATTCAGAGAAAATCCGGAGACAAATCACGAGGCCGCAATTGAATTATTAGATGCGACTTTGGCTGTAGTTCCTAATTTTAATTTAGCAACTTTGGCTAAAAATGCCATTGCTAGTCAAAAACCCGAAACCGTTATAGATTAAGATATTATGTCTCTTTAAAAAAAACCACAGTTTTGTGGTTTTTTTGTTTTAATCACATATTAATTCTTAATTCAATAAAAGTTATATTTATTTCAAAAGAATTTTTTTGGTCATGTGCATATTATTGGATTCTATTTCTAGAAGGTAAATACCTTCTGAGAATTCACTCAAATTTAGTTTGTAATTTGAGTTTTCGTTCGAGTCTTTAAATAATAGCTTTGTTGTGATGTCACGAACGTATATGTTATACCTGCCAATATTGTTTAAACGGATGTTAAAAATACTTGATGAAGGGTTCGGATATACTACTAATTTTATTAAATTTTCATCATTGGTACTTAATGTCGTTCCATCAATTACAAAATCATCAACTACAACTCCTTCATCAGTAACATATTGGTCTGTGTGTAAAACGAACCTAAAAATAACATTTTCATTGTTTGCGAGTTCCGTTAAATCATACGCGTATTCTGTCAAATTAAGATTCGTTCCTGTCCACTGCGCACCAATACAGTTATAGCAATCGTTGTTAAGACCATCTCCAGAAAATCTTGAGCTGTTGTACCAATTTAAATCGTCTGCACTCCCTAAGACATTCCAGTTTTGGCCTAAATCTGTTGAGTACTGCATGTATAGTAAGTCCCAATCAAATTCGATTTCGAAAGCCATTTTGAATTTTAAAACAGGGTCTTGAATCGAGCTCAAATCAAAGCAAGGTGAGTAAAGAAAGCTTTTAGTATTGTTTGAATAATCCCCATCTAGGTTGGTGGCATAAGCTTTTACTCCCGAAAATGTAGAGTTTAATTGACTTCCAGCAGGTACTCCACGTTCCCAAAGATCGCCAGAGTCTGCTGTAACTAATAAATCGTCGTTTTCTGATTCGAATGTGTAAACAGTCTGAGTTTCTCCAGGTTTATTAGCTCTTATAAAAGTGTTTTTACTATTGTTGGTGGCATAGGCGTCGTTTTCTATGTCAACACTCACAGAAAGGATTTGTGTTCCAAATGCGATGTTTAAATTCCCTATGTCTATCACTTCCTGACCCAGAGAACCAATAGAGCCATTCCATGTCTGAAATACAGTCGGTTCGTTGTCAATGTTATAAGATATTTCAATTTGCGTAATTAAGTTTTGACCGTTGTTTTTTACAATAATTTGGGGATTAATGTTACCACAGGAAATAGCATCGTTTGATGGGCTTTGTATAGCTAATAATTTGATGTCATTTTCAGCCAATGCAGTGCTTCCCATAGTACTTCTCCATACACCTCTACCATAAGTTGAGGCAATAATTTGATTTTCAGGAACATTAATACTTAAATCTGTTACTGATGTATTAGGAAGGTTGTTTTCAAAAATGAACCAATCATTTGTATTGTCATCGTACCGGAAAACCCCTAAACTTGTACCTAAATACAAGACGTTTTGTGGTGTATCTGGTTGGTGTTTTATAACATTTTTTACCACTGGGGGCAAGTTTCCAGAAATATCTGAAAAAGAACTCCCTTGATTTACTGATTGATATACTTTACCTGAACTGCCACGGGTGGTTACATATAAGACATTATTGTCATTATTATTAACCTCAATTGAAGTTAAATTATTTGGGAAACTCCCAAGGTTTGTAAAATTCACCCCGTGATCTGAGCTCTTGTATAAAACTTCATTAGTGGCTACATAAATGATATCACTATTAATTGGATCTAATTCAATTACATCTATGTTGGTCCCAAAGCTTGACGATATAGGAGTAAAATTGTTATTTTCAAATTGATATAAACGGTCATAACCAGCGAAAACTTCACTTTCGCTGTTAATATTGAGTGGAGTTATCCAATTTCCATCAGTTGGTCCACTGTATCCTGTTGTATTAGACATTCCAGAATTTTCATTTACAAAAAGGGTTTGTCCCAATTGCATAAATCCATAATAAAGATTATCATCATTGGGATCAATAACACTTTCCATACCATCTCCACCGTGGTAACTATTCCATTGATTAAAGTAAGCAAACCCACCATTGTCTTGGGTACCCCCAGCAATTTTATTCGCATTTTGCTTTGAAACGGAAACTCTATAAAATTGCCCAATGGCCATATTTGCTGTCATATCAGAAAATGTAGTCCCTTGGTTGGAGGATTTAAAAAAACCACCATCTGAGCCGACATAAAGTTCATTGTTGTAAAATTTTAAGAAATGAATATCAGCATGAGTATAAGTTTCATTTCTTGAAAACCATTCATTTAATTTCACAAAACTATCACCTCCATCATTAGATTTCCATATGTTTAATACACCAGAATAAAGTTCATTTTCGTTGGTATCTGAAACGGCAAAAGCCAAGTCGTACCATGCTTGAGAGCTTTCATATATGTCTGTTGTGTTGTTCATTTTCACGAAAGTGTTACCCTCATCGAAGGACTTATACAGGCCTTCAAACTCATAGCTGTTTGTACTAGCTAATATGTAAACTAAACTATTGTTTGCTTTAGTTACATCCATCACCATTCGGGCTGAATTTCGAGGTAAACCAAAGCTGCTACTTGTAAAGCTATCACCGCCATCTGTAGATTTAAAAAAACTAGAGTCCGTAATGGCATAAATAGTTGAAGAATCATCTGGTTTTTGTTTTACGCCCTGAAAAGCCCCGCTTTGAGACAAACTCCAAGTAATACCACCATTATTGGTTTTAAATAATCCATCGTTTGTAGCAGCCCATAAAATGTTAGGGTTTGATTGGTTCATTTCAAGCTCATAAATTCTGCTTGGCGAATTGTTTGGATTCATTGCTGTTTGAGTCCATGTATAACCACCATTAAAAGACTTCCAGATACCAACGCTGTAGGAATCTCCTGCATCATCATCACCAGTTGCAATGTAAATAATCTGGGGGTTACTGTGGTCAATTGCAATGCTAGACACACCAATCTGTGGTAGCATATCTGACAATGCAGCATAAGTAAGACCTGCGTCGGTGGATTTCCAAATACCACCAGAAGGGGTCCCAACATATACAATGTCAGGGTTTGTTGGATGTGGAGTAATGCAATTGACACGACCGAGGTTCAAATAGGAAGTGGATCGGTTTAGAAAATCCGTTGGACCAACAGAAATCCAGTTACTTTCATCTGTAGCGAATTGTGTTGAGATTCTCATTTGGGAAGAACCTTTCTTTTTTAACCAAGCATCCCAAAGTTGTTGACTTGAAGGTAAATAACCGTTTTCATCTACGAAATTTTGCCAGTAGGCCTCCCACCTTTTGAATGGCTTGTAACCACTACCTTTAGCATTTTTATCCCGGGTTTCCCAATATGCGTTTCCAGCATAAACAATATCTTCAAAAAGAATCTTCTTATCAATTGGAACCTCTAAATTTTTAATCCAAGGCGCATTGGAGTTAATCTGTGCAAAGGATATCGAACCTGTTGTGAGAATAAGAAATTTTATAAAGAGTTTCAAATTAGTAATTATTTAGTGATTAATTGTACGGATTTTTCGTGCGTTTTGTTGATTTGGTGAATGAAAATATTGTAAGCGCGAAGGGTATTATTTTTGATTTCTTTGATTTGTTTGGAACTTTTTGGGTATTTTGAGGAAGCTTTATAGAATTTGTAGGCATTTGTCTCTAAAACTTTGATGCGCGCCAAAATGTTGTTTGAATTTAATGAATTGGGGATATCAACCTCAAGATTATTAAAAAGTTGCTTAATATCATTTTTTTGTAGTTCGAAAATAGATGGAGTATTCAATTCCATTTTTTTAACTTCATTTTTCAAGACAGAGAAGCCATTCCAGTTCTCAATAATTTTTAGAGTTGGTGTATTCACTTCTTGTAAGGATACTGTTTTTAAATCAAGGTCTTTTGCAAACTCTGAAGAATTCATAACATCAACAGTGATTGCATCTTGCTTGTTTTTACTGTATGTATCGCATTGGATTGAAAATGTGATAAATAATGTATGAGCGAATAAAGTCAACAATTGTCTCAACGTCAATAATAATTTGAGGGTACGTTATATTCATACAAATATGAGCAATTAATAGATTAATTTTCTATAAATAATTGTTAATTTTTAAAACCTAAACACTAAAAGCGCTCAATAAAAAACCCATTATGACGAATGGGTATTTGTGGTACCTCCAGGAATCGAACCAGGGACACACGGATTTTCAGTCCGTTGCTC
>CAJWNW010000026.1 GCA_913044085.1 uncultured Flavobacteriaceae bacterium
GATAAGCAGATGTATATAAATCACTTTTATACTGTTGCACTAAAATTTCGAATTCACTTTGTTGTTCCTCCTCTAAGTTGATTCTTGCACCATCCTGTAGCAGTTGTTCTGTAGCCCAATTGTTTATGACATTTTGAATTTGTATCAAACTGTCTTGTTGGGATAGGCCTTCAAATAAAGCGGTATCAATATCATCAAGAGTTAAAAAACTGCTATTAACACGAGCAATTGAATCCTGGTTGTTGGGCTTCAGCACCAGATCACAGCTGAAAATAACTAGAAAAAATAAACTAAAGAATCTCGAAATTTTCATTCGGTTTTAATACTTTTTTTTAAATTATCGAGTACCTCCTCATTAATGATAACCGAATATTTATTTCTTAATTTTTCAAGCCATTCGGACTCTAAGATATTTTGATAATTGGAAATAACAGCGCCTCTAGCATCCTCAAATGAGATTATTCGAGGTGCTTCAATATTGCTAATGTTTAGTAAAACATAGTTATTATCCAACCTGAAAATTTCAGATATTCCTTTATTGAGAACAATATCTTTGGGAATTAACGGGTTGTCTATCTCAAAATCACCGCTGCTAAAAATTAGAGCTTGATCACGCTTGTTTAATTTTTGAGATATAACCTCTGTTGACAGGCCTTGACTCCATAATTTTTTGAGTGCCTTCAATTTATTTTTTTTGTTTGAACGTGCAATGGTAGCTGTAATTTTGCTGTTTGACATAAATTTAGAAGTATTTTCGTAGTAATATGATTTTAAACCTACTGAATCTAATTCAGCACCTTTCCAAATTTTATCTTCCATGATTTCAAATAACAGCAGTCCTTCTTCATATTCTTTTAAAACACTAGCATAATCTTTATTTTCATTAATTAGGTTATTTTTCTTGTACTGAAAAATATTGTTTTCAAGAAAAAGTGCGTATTGCTTTGAAATGAATTTTAATTTGCCTGTTGAAACGTTGAAGGAACGTTTGTTTTTATTTAATAAATCTAAAAAGTCTTTGTACAAAAATTCTTGAGATTCTATTTTTAAGAAAACTTGAGGTTCAATGGAAGCCTCTACTATCCAAGTGTCATCAGCATCATTTATTTCGATTAACGCAGCAACTGATTCCAGACTCGGTTGGCTAATCTTGTACTCTTGTTTCAACTTTTCTAGCATCTTTTGACGAATGATTTTAGAACGTGCATCTCGCTTGACTTTCTGCTCTAAATCAACTTTGATTTTTCCATAGGGTTCAACAGGAGTTTTTGAAATGAGCTTTAGAATATGCCAACCAAATTGCGTTTGTATGGGCTCAGAAATAGCACCGATATCTTTTAACCCAAAAGCAGTATTAACAAAAATTTCAGACCTTATATCCCCAGATTTGAAAGGATTCATCACCCCTCCTTTGGCTGCAGAACTTTTATCATCGGAAAACTGCTTAGCCAGGCTTTCAAAAGAATCTCCTTCTTGGATTGACCTGTAAATTTCTTTAATTCTCTTTTCTGGAACCAACGTACTGTCATTTTGAGTATTGGCAATCATAATGTGCGCCACCTGAACTCTACCTTTTGAAGGTCTTTTATTCAATACCTTAACGACATGGTATCCGAATTGGGTCCTAAAAGGTTTTGAAGTTTGCCCTAATGGCGTGTTGAAAGCAGCATTTTCAAAATCATAAACCATCTTGAAAGCTGAAAAATAGCCTAAATCTTCAACGAAAATAGATTTACCATCGTGTAATTCGGCGCGGAGGCTTTTGAAATCTTCTTTAACCATGCGAGGTCTCAACGCTTGAATTTTCTCATAAGCAGCCAGCGTATCTTGGCCGGGCTTAATGCGCACCAAGACATGTTGTGCTTTTACTTCATTGACAGTGCGATTGTAAGCCTCTTTTATAAGCGCTTCTGTAACTTCTGTATCAGAAGTATAGGTATTAGAAAGTTGATTTTTGTAGCTTTCAAATTCTTTCTTATAACTGTCTTTTTTATCGAAACCAAGGGTCCGAGCTTCTTTTAATTTTAATTTATAGTTAGTGTAAAGATTAAGATAGTGGTCAATATTTTTTTGACTTTCGTCCTGTACCAAATCAATATTTTTATTATAGACCCTTAAAAACTCTTTAACTGTAATCGTTTCACCAGCTATGGTCATCAGGTTTTCTGAGTCAATTGATTGGGCAATGGTGAAATTTACTGATCCAATTAGGAGATTTAAAACTAGGAAAAATCTAATCATATTTATTTGATTTTTTGGGTTAACAAACTTATAAAAAATTGAACAATTTTCAATAGGATGGAATGTTGAAACTTAAATTATCGAGAATAATTGGGCGCCTCTTTTGTTATCATCACATTATGGGGGTGACTTTCACTAATCCCGGAGGAAGTGATTTTAACAAATTGAGCGGTTTCTTTGAGTATATTTATGTCCTTAGCCCCGCAATAACCCATACCGGCTCGAATGCCTCCTACAAACTGATGAAGACTCTCAAAAAGCTCCCCTTTGTAAGGTACGCGCCCAACAATACCTTCAGGAACAAGTTTTTTAATATCGTCTTCAACATCTTGAAAATAACGGTCCTTACTACCTTCTTTCATCGCTTCTACAGACCCCATGCCACGATAGGATTTAAATTTTCGGCCTTCATAAATAATAGTCTCTCCTGGAGATTCTTTTGTGCCCGCTAAGAGTGACCCCAGCATAACACAGTCTGCACCCGCTGCCAAGGCCTTTGGAATATCGCCTGTATAACGAATGCCTCCATCGGCAATAACTGGAATTCCTGATTCTTTAAGCGCTTCTGCCACTTCTAATACAGCAGAAAACTGTGGAAATCCGACACCAGCAACCACACGTGTTGTACAAATAGAGCCTGGTCCAATACCAACTTTTACTGCATCTGCTCCTGCTTTAACCAAATATTTTGCAGCATCAGCAGTGGCAATATTTCCTACCACTATATCTAGTTCTGGAATCTTAGCTTTGATAGTTTTCAAAACATCGACCACGCCTTGGGTATGGCCATGGGCCGTGTCAATTACAATGGCATCAACTCCAGAGTTAACCAATGCTTGGGTACGTTCCAAAGCATCGCCAGTAACTCCAATAGCAGCAGCCACGCGAAGGCGACCATATTGATCTTTATTCGAAATGGGTTTTTGGGTGAGCTTTGTAATGTCTCTAAAAGTAATCAAACCGATGAGTTTATTATCAGTATCAACTACTGGCAATTTTTCTATTTTATTTTTCTGAAGAATCACCTCGGCTTGTTGAAGCGAAGTTCCTTCAGACGTAACAACTAAATTTTCAGAGGTCATAACTTCCGTAATCGCACGCTGATTGTTTTTTTCAAATCTCAAATCTCTATTGGTAACAATCCCTTTCAATACGTGATTTTTGTCAACAATTGGAATCCCACCAATGCGATGTTCCTTCATGCTCTTTTTAGCATCAATAACAATGGCATCCAATTGAAGTGTAACAGGATCTATAATCATGCCACTTTCTGCACGTTTTACTTTGCGCACCTCAATAGCTTGCTGTTCTATGGTCATATTCTTGTGTAACACCCCAATACCGCCTTCTCGAGCAATGGCAATGGCCATGGCACATTCAGTAACTGTATCCATGGCTGCGGAAACGATTGGAACATTGAGTTCAATGTTTTTAGAAAATTTGGATGTAATGCTGACCTCCCGGGGTAAAACCTCCGAAAAAGCAGGTATCAAAAGAACATCATCATAGGTGAGCCCTTCGCCAATAATTTTAGAAAGATGTGATTGCATTGCAATTAGGTTTAATTGCATGCAAATTTAAGGTTTTTTATTCTATTACTTATGATATGTTTTTAAAATCATTAGAAAGTAGTTTCATTTTCATTAGCATTATATAAATAATTGAAGTTGTAATAGCGTGCATTACTAGCAACAGAGTCGTCCAAATCTTTATAATAACTTAAAATTTCAATCTTAGCATATTTAAAGTCACGTGTCCTAATAACCAATGTTTTACCTGGAATAGGAAGAATTATATGTTCTGGGGGACCCGTATAGGTATACCAACCATTCCCACTTCCGGTAGGAATAGCCAAGCCTTCTAAAGAATCTTGAGTAAAATCGCTTACAACAACAGATGTAACTTCTGAAAACGGCAGATTTTTAATGTAAGCCGCTGCGTTTCCATTGCGCTCTGGCTCGTCCACATCACCAGTAGATGTACCACCATTAACGATAATTGTTGTTGCTCTGAAGGCAATATCCCAATCGGTATCGCTTGTAGTCACTGAAGCCGTAGCAAAATCAAACTTTGTGTAGCTACCGCTCGAGGGTTCTTGTCCTTGGCCACCTGTCATCGGCGCATGTAAGTTGGTGATTTGTGAATATTGTTTAGCTGGCAAAGGGCTTCCTTCATCGTCATTACAGGAAGTAAAAACAAAAATAGACAAGAAGATTAGAGTTTTATATGTATTGTATGATTTCATTACTATTATTTTTTTAATTAAAAATTTATGGTCACATTTCCATAAACAATCCTGCCAGCAATATTACTGATATTTTGAGGGTCGTTAAAATCTAAAAAATTATCCATTCCAAAACCCAGTTTATAATGTTCAAAAATGGTTTTATTAATTGCAAAATCAAAAATTGAATAGCCAGAAACAAACGTATCATAAGCATCTAAATAACCATTGCCATTGTTGTCATAAAGCCCAAATTTACTTCTATATGTAGCTCTTATATTGCTATCTAAATTCCATTTTTGCATGTGATAAGAAAGCTTAAAATTAAGCATATGCCTAGAGCGGTTTAACAGGCCAAAATAATCTTTCTTTGAAAGTGCAAAAGCGGGAGATGTTGGGGTTAACCTTGCAAATACTTCACCATTTTTAAAAGCTTGAACGGCTTTTTTGTCTTTTGCATACAACAATTGATAGCCAGTTGTTAGTACTGTATTTTTATTAAATTTTAAGCTTGCATTGAATTCGAGTCCTTGGGTATAAATCTCGTTTACATTATAATAACTAAAAACGTTTTGGCCATTGGTTTTTCTGGCGATAACTCTAGTGTCAATAAGGTTCGATATTTCATTTCTAAATAAGTTCAAATTGATTTTGAGTTTTGGATCAATTCCTAGATCGATTCCAAAATTATATCCGATTGAGCGCTCAGGTTTTAGATTGCCCTCAAACACACTTAGAGGTACCAAAAGGCTCGCAATATCTCCATTGGCCTCTAACTCGGGGATAAGTGTGGTTACGGCATTGTAACCCAAAACTGTGTAGCCTACAGTTGCATTTGTAAAATCAAAATACAATTGTCTAAAGTCAGGGGTTTTAAATCCGTAACTTACAGAACCTTTGACAGCTAGTTTATCATTGAATTTATAGCGTGCAGCCGCTTTGGGGCTAAGTTGAGATGTGTATTCGTTATGTCGATCAAAACGAAGGCCTAAAATCAAATTGAATTCATCGTTTTTTGTGTATTCATATTGAGAATAAAGATAGGATGAATTAAACTTGGGGTATCCAAAAAAGTCTGTTCTTTGCAAGCTTTCGAATTGCACCCCTACCCCAGCGATGAATGAATTTTGTGCATTCGGCTTAAAGACAGTTCTAAATTCAGGTCTTAAAAAACGTTGTTTAAAATCGCTGTATGAGAATAAATTGCCTGCTGTGTCATTTAGAAATTCTTCTGCCTTGTAAGTAGTGGCATAGAATTCGAATTGACTGTCCCAACTTTCATTGAATTTAAGTTCTAATTTTGAATGAAAATTCCATTCATCAATTTGACTCTCTCCATCATAGCTGGCACTCGCGACATTGTCTTGCACTTGGCGGTAGAGCCTGCCAGAGACGAAGAGCTTGACTTTTTCTGAAAACTCATAATTAATTTTAGTGTTAAACGTATAATTGTGAAAAGGCTCAACAGTGTTGACATCGTCTGAATCTACTAAATCGTATCCCTCATTAGAAAAGCGATTGACAAAAGCATAAAGCCCAAGTTTGTCTTTTTTATAACTGAGCTCTGTACTCAAGTCATTTGAACTAAAAGTACCTCCGCGGTAATAAAAACGGCCTCCGAAACCGGTCTTAGGGGTTTGCGTTATAATATTAACAACGCCGGCCAAAGCTTCATTGCCATAGAGGCTAGAAGAAGGCCCTTTTACAATCTCAATTTGTTTGATATTGCCTACGGTAACTCTGGATAAGTCCAAAGTGCCTGCGGAACGGCCTATAAGCGGTACACCGTCAATTAAAATTAAATTGTATTGGCTGTCTAGTCCCTGCATTTGAAGGCCTTCTACGCCACCATAATCAGGAACCATTAGCAAGCCTGTTTGCTCCTCAAGAATATCATTGAGGCGAATGGAATTTGCAGCGGCTATCGCCTTGGCTGAAATCAATTGTGTAGGCAAAGGCACTGAAGCCAATTGTCGTTTGGTACGGGTAGCAGAAATAATGACTTCATTAAGATTTTCAACTTCTGTCGAATCCAAAAAAACTTCAGTTGGAGCTTGGGAAAAAAGCCATTGCGTACCGCAAAATAAGATTAATAAAGAAAGTCTTAGACAACGCATTAACTACAATTTATATTGGACGGTAAGGTAAAAGTTTCGAGGAGCAGAGGGAATGATACCTGGACCTGGATAACCGGTTGCCCGTCTGGTAAAATACGCATTGTCCAGAAGATTGTTTATACCTGATTCAAACTGAAATGCACCCCATTTATAGGAACATCCAAAATCTAAAATATCGTAAGCAGGAATCGCACCAATGACACCACTTAAATTCCCCTCAGTGGCATTGGTAGCATCTGTAAATTGGTCTGATAGATAAGAATACTGAAGATTGGCGGTAAAATCTTTATAAGAAAATTTAAATCCAGTTTTAAAATTAACTCTGGGAACAAACTCTACACGATTTCCGACAATTCCATTGGCTTGACTTTCAGTGTATTTGGAATCAATAAGGGAGGTGTTAAAAAATACATTGGATTTAAGCTTGTTGTTAAAATTAAAAATTTCATTGAGATTAAAATCTAACAGACTTTCAAATCCGAAAATTCTTGCTTTTCCAATATTGCCTCGCTCGGACCGTACATTTCCATCAGGAAAAACTTTCTGTAAAAACCCAATACGGTCATCATAAAATAATGAGAAGATACTGATGTCGTAGGAAATGTAATTTTTAAAAATACCGCGCGCGCCCACATCCATTGTTGCTCCTTTTTCATCTGTAATATTAGGGTTAATCACAAAGGCTGGATTGATGATGCTAATGTCTGCAAAAGTCACTGACCTATAGTTTTGAGATAAGTTGCCATAAAACTCTAAGGAAGTATTGGGTTTATAACTGGCGCCAAGACCCAACAAGACAAAAGAACGTTCACGTGTTTCGTTGTAAAAATCAGTTTCATTTAGGATGACATTGCCAGCAGCGTCTAAATTTATACGTTTGCTATAGCCTTCACTTTCCGTCTTGATGTACTCCAATCGAAACCCTGGGGTGATTGAAATTTGATCATTTAAGTAAATTAATTGTTCCCCAAAAACAGCGTTGTTAAGATTTGGATAAGTATAACATGATTGGGCAGGATAGTCAATGTATTGTTGGGTTTGAAAACTAAAATCGGGGCCTGATCCGCTACTTCCAGGGCCTTGTTTACCTATATTGTTGGCCTTATAGTATTTAACGCCTAAAAGCGCTGTAGCATTTTTATTTAACAGTTTGTAGTTGTGAATCAATCGTGACTCAAAACCATAATTATTAAAATTGCCTTTGATAAGATCTCGCTCCTCATAGGAACCAAAAAAATTATCAAATATATCTGGCTGATCAACTCTGTTTGTCCTAAAACCAAGAGCATCCCTAGTGGCATCAAGTCCAAAAAAATTAAAACTAAATTTTGTGCTTTCTGAAAATTCGTGGGTTACCTTGGCATTGTAAAGCAACCAATTGATGGCAAACCAATTTCTGGATCTATTGCTTTGATAAGGATCACTGTCAAACATTGTATCGTTCAAGCCTCCGGCTTGCTTGGCCAGATAGTTTAAATACGTTATTTCTCCTGTTATTTCTGTTTTTTCTGAAAGCTTATACTCCAATTTTAAATACAGATTCCGGGATGAAAAATTAGAGTTATCTCTAAAACCATCCCCTTCTTTGTAATTAAAAAACGCATAATACCCAAGCTTATTTTTAGTTCCGCTGAGGCTTGTGAAGTTTGTGTAAAGATTGTTGCTGCCCAGCGTGTTTCGTGTTTGGACTTCCAACAAACGGTTGGGATTGGGAGCTTTCATTTTAAAATTTACCAAGCCGCCAAACTGGGTGCCATATTGTAGGGAGGCAGCCCCGCGAACAATTTGAATTTCTGAAAGGGCTTCGGAAGCAGGGGTATAATAACTCTCAGGATACCCCAGTACATCCGCACTGATGTCATAGCCATTTTGACGGGTGTTGAAATTTGAGGTTCGGTTGGGATCCAGACCACGTCCGCCAATATTGAGTTGTAGTCCAGCATCGTCATTTTGATAAATATTCAGCCCCGCAATCTGGCTGTATATTTGCCGGGCATTATTAGTGGCCAAATTTGCAAAAATATTATTCATAACGACAACCTCATTTTTTTTACCAGCGTAAATGGCCATTTCTTCTACATCAGCCATGCGTTTGACAGAAAAATATTGTTTTTTTACCACAGCCAATTCAACAGATGATAACTGCTCTGTAAGTGGTTCTAAAACAACCTTCAAATCAAGCTTATTGGAAGTATTTATGGTTGTTTTAAAAGGTTTGTAGTTATAAGAAAAATAGATCAAATCAAGGCTGTCTTTTTCTGTGACAAAGGCATAAGCCCCTTTGACATCGGTAGTTGTTAGCAATTTCCCAAATCCTGAAAAAATCTCAACAGATTCTATAGGAGCTTCTGTGAATTTATCGAAAACAGTTCCCGAGACTTCGGATTGCCCGAACGATAAAAGGTTTGAAAGCACTAATAAATAAATAATATTAAAATCCTTTAATCTCATCTTTAAAAGGTTTAATCCATTGTTTGTGTTTGAACGATTCTTTTTGCATCAGCAGATCGATTTCAGGGTCAATAAATTGTTGATTAGATCTGCCATTCAGGGATACATAGCTTTCCGCATATATTCCAATATTTTTATGCCCTTGGCTTTTAAAATGGTCTCCTAAATAATGTGCGTACTCCAAAATCATATCTGGTTGAAAACTCATTTGTTTGATTTGAAGATCGGTCAAAAAATGGCCATTCCTAACATAAAAAGAACTACCGGAGGTTTTATTGACAACTTTAAAATTGGTGTAACCTATTTTCTCAACCAACATCACTCTCCAAGAAAATCGATACCCTTCCTCGGCCCAAAATAGTTCCGATGGGTATAAAACATATCTGAAGGGAACCACCATCTGAATGGCAAAAAAAATGGCAAGGGTCCAAAGTATCCATTTAGGCCGCTTGTAATTAAAATGATTTACATTTTCTATGAACGAAACCTCCATCATAGAGCGCAAGGGATGAATGATTTTTTTTAGTAATATTACGATCTTATCGTGGGTCTCGCCCTCAAAAAAGATCAAGGCACTGACAATCATAATGTAAGGAAACATTCCTATGGGGAACAAAACGGCTGTAAAAACATGAAAAAAGACCACCATTGCAAAACCAAAAAGTCTCGTCTTTCTGTAGAACAAAAGAAATGGAATACTGAGATCGTAAAGCATCCCGCCCCAACTCATAGCGTAATGTACCCAATCTTGTTGTAACAAAGTTTCACCTATCAGTGGAATATCGTACTTGGAAGGCATCCATATTTTAAGTGGCAATGCCTTAAAAAGCCAGTCCGAATTTATTTTTGCAAGGCCGGCATAGAAATAAATGATAACCATTAAGAGTTTTATCGCATCAACAGTCCACTGTGGTATTTCTTTGTATTGTTTTTTTCTAAAAAAAACATCCATTGAAAAGCATTTGTTGGCAGGCAAGAAAACAAGCAAAAAACTTAAAATACTTATGAAATAGTAGTGATTTAAATAGGTTGTTTTTTCTATGAGTTCTATGTAGGTAAAGCACAAGAAAAATAGTAAAATACTAAGTCTATACCACAGACCAATTGTGATGAGAAAAGCACATAAAATGCAAATGATAAAAAGCAAGTAGGTATAACTTCCCAAACTCTGAACCCATTCAAAACCATAATATTTGAAATGAAATTTTGGCTCTACATATACAGTTTCAATCCAGCCCTTACTCCAAAACCGCAGCATGCTATAGAGCATCATGAGTCCAAAACAAATTCTAAAAACCGCGAGCTTTGACGACGCTGTTGATCTTTTTAAATAATTATCAATCTTTAAAATCATTTAAAAAGCATATTTAATATTTAGTGATTAATTTTAGTCACCATCAGCATCTACATAGTCGGTCGCAATTTGTAAAACAGATAACATATCTGTTTTTAAAAGAACTGTACAAGCTTGTATATTATCGTAAGTGATGGCCATACCTAGGAAATCGTTATTTAACTGATTTACAAAATTAGAATCCAATCCTTCAATTGATGATTTCCCAAGATCTAGCTGTGCATTGATGTCACTGCTCAAGCCAAGCATCTCTTCTGTCGCAAAATTATCAAGAAACTGTTTTAAACTAGGATTACCGTTACCGTTGAAAAAGGTTTTAATGGCATCCATGGCCTCTAGTGCAAGTAATCTACTTACATTTTCGTTGTGATAAGCTTCTACTTTTTCAGGAAAAATATCTCCACCAGAAAAAATTCCAACAGGTATTCCAAATTTATTGGCTCTAAACCCTTTTTCGTAATAATAAATGAAATCATTTGTCATTTTATTAGCAGATGAAGTTGCTGTATTTTCTACAGATGCAATAAAACTACCTCTGTAATTGTTCCATTCACTATTTACATAATTGGTGTTGGAGACCATTCTATCCATAATTTCAGTTAGATAGTTGCTGAAGTTAGGGTTTGTGATATAAAGGTTTAATATTGAAGCGTCGTCTGCTGCAATACCAAATAAAAGGTAATCCATGGCTGGAAAGCCTTGGGCAGAATTATAAGGAGAATTGTCTAAGCTTGAAAAATCACCAGAAGCAATCAAGGCATCAATATTTTCAGTTGCTGTTGGATAAACGTTCATTTTCAAATGATAGAATGTTTGTTCAGCAGGGCCAATATTAAACATTTCAACATGTTGCCATGATTTGTAAGCTTCAAGCCACGAAAGGCGAGTAGATTCTAAAGTTTCATTATTGGGGGTAACATTAAAGTTTGTAACCGCAGTTTCAAGTTCCGAAAGTTTGTTAGAAAGATTTTGATAATTGGGAATGATGAAATTATCTGCCCAATTTATTAGCATTTGAGATTTTTGTTCCCAAACGGTCTGCGAAGTTTGTGATGATGTACTGTCAGAAGAACTATTGTCAGAGCATCCAATTAATAATCCAACTGAAATAGTAACTAAAACAGCTATTTTCTTTAACATAATTTAAAATTTAATAAAAACTAGGTGCCTGCAAATATAAATGCAAGCACCAGGTTTTTCGTTATGAAAACAAATATTTAACAAATAATATTTTTTATTATAATTACATTTTTTACCAACCAAAAGCGTTGTCAATTAATGCAATCATACCTTGCTCTGGGTCAGTAATGTAAATATCCTGCAGATTATGGAAATCAGCAAAATAAGCGCCTCCTCCTGTTGGTGGAGCACCTTCGCCAGTTAGGGCGTACATTATAGTAGCACGATCCATGTATGGCATGTCGCCTCCATCGTTAGTGAACTGTAGACTAAAAATAAAACCATAACCTTCAGATAATGAATGATGAGCACCAGCAATGTTACCGCTACCAGCTTTAGCTAAATAATCATTCAAATAGTGTTTGGCATAGTAACCAATAACCTTTGAAAGCTCTGTCTTGATGACTGCAGCTGCTGCATCTCTTGCATCATAATCTGCAATTGTGATGGCGTGGCGTCCAGCAATAAATGCATTGTAAACCGTCTCAGCAATTCCTGGCTCATAATTTTCCTCTACTTTCTTAAAATATTTCATAAGTAAGTTTCCAGTAGCTTCTCCCTCTGCAGGCAAACCATAGTTTAAGGTTACATCTGCAACTTGACCATAGAGGTAACCAAAGCCTTCATCCCATTTGTGCTCCATAGTTGTATAATATTTGCCATCTTCTAGTCTACCAACGGTATTATCTTCACGTCTTGTCCCAGAATCCAATTGGCTTGGGGTGATATAATTGTTGATAATTTGATCTAAGGCAAAAGCACCGATTAAGCTTTTAAAGAATAATTGGTCTAGCTCTTGTCCAGCAGAATTCAACTGATAACCATCCAACATTCCAGCGACTCCAGGTGAAGCAGTCCCACCTAAACTGGGAGCAACATCATTAGCAAATTCTGAAAGCCAGCTATCAAATATTGCTAAATTGCTTGCAGTGTTCGCATAAGCTGATGTTTTGGAACGAATAATTTTAGAGGTTCCATTAAGCTCAGGGTTAGCAAATCCACCAGATCCGTTACTGTCACCACCAAACATAAGATCAAGTGCAGCTTCTGTTGAACTGGCATCGTTGAGCGCAGAATAAAGCTCATCTGCTTGCATCAATCGGGTTGTTTGTCCACTGTAACTTACAGTATTAAAGCCAGCTCTTTCAAATACATAAGACGTAGGGACTTCAGGTCCGCAAGCAGGGCAAGATGAACTATCATCATCTGAACATGAAGTTAAAAATCCTAGAAAAACAACTGGGAATAGTAACTTTAAAATTTTTGATTTTTTCATTAGTTTTTATTTAGATTAATTTTAAATAGTTTAAATCAGATGCAAATATAAACTCTAATTTCAAAATAAAAAAGTTAAAAACGTGTTAATTTAGAATTATTTTAAATAAGGATTATTTGTGGTTTCGAAAAAGTAAAGAAGCAGCATTATGTGCGCTTTCAAATGCGAGAACATCAATATTAGTTTGAATTTTTTGAGTATTAAAATAGGATAGTAATTTTTCGGTTGGCATATTGCCAGTCAAATCGTCTTTGGCCATGGGACAACCACCAAATCCTTGAATGGCACCATCAAAACGGTAACATCCAGCCCCAAAAGCGGCTTCTACTTTTTCATACCAAGAAATAGGATGAGTATGTAAATGCGCACCAAATTCGACTGAAGGATAAGCGGGAATTAAATTTGAAAATAAATACGAAATAGAACTTGCATTGGAAGTGCCAACGGTATCACTCAAGGATATAATTTGGACGCCCATTTTATGCAAGCGCTCGGTCCACTCCCCTACGATATCTACATTCCAAGGATCTCCATAGGGATTGCCAAAGGCCATGGATAAATATACGACTACTTTTTTATGATTCTGGTTTGCAACTTCTAATATATCCTTTAGAATTTCTTCAGATTCATTAATTGTTTTGTGGGTGTTTCGCATTTGAAAGTTTTCAGAAATAGAAAAAGGAAAGCCCAAAAACTCAATTTCATCAAACGCTGCTGCAGCTTTGGCACCTCTGACGTTGGCAACGATGGCAAGCAGTTTAGTTCGCGTCTTACTGAGATCTAAAAGCGAAAGAACCGCTGCAGTATCCTGCATCTGTGGAATGGCTTTTGGGGATACAAAACTTCCAAAATCAAGGGTGTCAAAACCAACGCGCAGTAAAGATTGAAGGTACTGTGTTTTATGTGAAGTTGGAATGAATGATTTTATGCCTTGCATGGCATCCCGTGGACATTCAATTATTTTTACACTTTTAGACATGCTTGTGTATAAAAGTATAAAATTCCATTTTAATTGAGAGCTCGTTTATTAAATTTAATAGTCCGGGCAGCCAAAACAATTGTCGTTATTAAGAAAATCATATGTTAATGATAATTCATAAACTCCTCCAGTTCTTCCAATATCAGTAACATTAAAGTCGTAAGAATAGGCAAATCTAAACCCTTCCCAGTGCATTCCTATGAATGCATTAATTGAAGTTAAAAAATGACTATTGGAGTTAGATTTAAAAGGATTTGTAGCAGCTAGTAATCCAGAGGAGAAACGACCCATGTCATATTTGGCTCCTAAATCAAAACGATTGTATGGTCCTTGCTGCATTGCATTTGCCAACACAAAAAGCTTATTTGAGTTTTTATAATTTCTATATTTCCCAAATGGCAAATAAATTGATGCATGAGCAGAAAAAAACATTTCTAAATTATCTTGTCCATCAAATTCCATTGAAATATTTGGTCTATTTAAATGCTTTAAACTTAAACCAACCCAAGAATTTTCATTATTAAATAATACTGAAGTACTAAAATCTATGAACCGGACTGATTCATTCAAATTTATAGGGTCTATACTATTGACGTTAATAATGCCGCTAAAGATGTTAATTTGGTCTTCGAGAACTAAATTTTGAAAACCAAAATCTTTAGAACCATAACCAACAGAGATACTAGGGCGTACATTCCATTCATCAGAAATTGAAAACTTGTAAGCATAATTAAAATTGATTTGAGTAAAATTGTAACGTGTTGTAGTTTCTTTGTGATTTAAAACACTAATTCCAACACCACTCTTTATTTCTTCAAACCAATTATCTACAAAAGCAAATTGAGTATTGATACTAAAATTAAGACCCGGCCATTGTGTCCGATGAATTATACCTGCCCGTGTGGACTGTTTGGAGCCGGTAAAACTAGAGCTTAGAGTCTCTGGGACCATAAAAAACTGTGTATGAATAGGGTCTTGTGAAATACCATAAAAACTTATTAAAACTAAAATTAAAATTAAAAATTTTTTCATTTATCGTTATTTAATAAGGGTTACAGGACCATTTAAATCAACTACGGTTCCATTATAGGTTTCAGCTCTTACAACCATAATGTAATTTCCATTTTCGGCAGGATTACCATCAATAGTTCCATCCCAACCATAAATATCACCGGCTTGACCAACTTCAGCATAAACCAATGAACCAAAAGTATCATAAATACTCATTTGAACATCAGTCATACAATTGTATACAGGCCTGATAGTTTCATTTATTCCATCACCGTTTGGAGTAAACGCGTTTGGTAAAATAATTTCAAATCCTTTAGTTACATCAATAATTTCATTATACGTGTCAAAACACCCATAAATATCCTCTACCGTAAGACTAACGTTGTAACTACCAATAACATTGTAAACATGTGAAGTAGAGTCGATATTTGAAATTGTTGGGGAACCATCTCCAAAATCCCATTCAATTCCAACAATATCACCTGTGGAAATGTTATTGAAAATTACAGGATCTGAAACCGCAAAAACATCACAAAAAATACTGTTGTCAGAACTTATTGTGAAATCTGAAACACCAAATTCTTGGAAAATTATTGGATCTAATTGAAATTCGATGGGTGGGCAACCATTCAATATTCCTAACTGATCATTAACGAAAGCCGAATAATTACCTTCTTCTGAAGTTTCCATTACATTTGGATTATTTGGATCGGATAAACCTCCAGACCATGTAATTTCATAAGGAGGTTGGCCTCCATCTATAAAGATAAAATTAGTTTGAGTTATTGTATTATTTTCACAATCAACATCGATTGTGTTATTAAAGTCTACAGTTATTGTTGTCGGAGTTGTGAGAACTATATTTTGAATTTCATTAATTGGCTCACATCCATTTTCATCAAATACAACAACTGGATAGATTCCCTGAGATAAGTCTGTTATACACCAATTACCATTACCATTGTCAACCCAATTAACTCCATTTGGTACAGGATTATTACCCCCAGTAATTGAAATACAAATTGACCCATTATTAAAACTCCAGACTGGATCGGTATCACAATTTGGCTGTATTACCTGAACATCAACTAGTATAGGTTCGGGTTCATTTATTACAACTAATTGAGGACCAAAGTAACAGTTATTTGCATCATAAAAATCAAAAAAGTATGTTCCCTCAGCTTGGGTAAATGATATAGGAGTACCTTGGGAAGTATTTAAACTTTCAATAAACAAAAAGTTCTCATCATAAATATTAACTCTAATTATTCCAGTTCCTCCATCTGGATTAATTGTGATTAACCCATTTTCTCCAAAACAAAGAGCATCTTGGGTTGAATATTCAGCAGATAATTCTTGTGGTTCGTTCACAATGGTTGAATAATCATCAGAGCAACCATTAGAATCCATTACTGTAAAAGACGCAGCGCCACTAAGAATACTTTGTGTACCTGTTCCTATATATGGGGGGACACCTCCTGTTGCTGAAATATCATAAGTTGCTAGACCTGAGAAACAATTTGGTGGACTTACAAGAGTGGCTACTATTTGCAATTCATCAGGTTGTATCAAACTATAATTTCTAATAATTTCTGTTGGGCAATTAGAATCAATTAATATCAATGTAAAATCTCCAGCAGTTAAAAAATCAAAAACTAAATTTAGTGGTCCAATTTGATTTTGAGAAGAACCTACAATTTGACCAGTGGTATCGTTTGTTAAAGAATAATCAAATATTCCAGAACCACCAGCTACCTCAATATTTATCGACCCTGTATTTGAAGAAAAACAATCGATGTTGTAACCATTGTAATTAGAAAATGTTTCTGAAACAGTAACTTGACTAGGTGCTGCGTCAATTGTATATACAGGAGAAATAAATTCACAACCATTAGCATCTAAAACCTTGTAAACATAATTTCCTTGACATGCATTAACTAATTGATTAGGACTGTTGATATTTACAAGTGGTCCTAAATCGAAATCACCAGACCCTGATATTGTCTCAGTATACCATTCTTGCAAGGCGTAGGGATAAGACCCTCCATCTGTTGAAACTTCTATACTACCATCACAAAAATTAGAACCAATATTATTGCAAGAAAGATTAGTAAGAGTAACTAATGTGAACTCAATTGATTCGGGTGGACTCACCTGATATTCATATGAATAACTACAGTTTGACCCATCAGTTACTGTAACTCGGTATGACCCTGGACACAAATCAAACTGATCTTGATTTGTTGGATTAATTATAACATTGCCGTCAAGTGAAACCCATTCGTAAGTAAAAGGACCAATTCCGTCTGGGGAGATTTCAATACTCGCAACACACAATGGTTCTGAGTAACTGCAATTAGCGTTTGTTATAACTTCATTCATATCGGGTCTGGGGCTAACCAAAATTAAAAAGTTTTTTGAGGGACCTAAACATGAAATTCCATCATTGGAATATGAAGGTGTGACTGTTAAATTAGCAGTTATAATTTCGTTAGTTGGATTTTCACCAACAAAAGATTCAATTGGACCTTCTCCATTGGACGCTAACCCGATATCTGTATTATCATTAGTCCAAGTGTAAGAAAGAACTCCATCAGAATTTATTGTTGTAAAATCAATTAATGAACTAGTTTCTCCCTCACAAATAAAAATATTTTGAATTGTATCTACCTGAGCTGTTGGATTCACTTTTATTACAAAATTTTTGATTGTTCCAGTACAATTATTTACACCGTCTTCAAATGTCGATACAACTGAAATATTAGAAATAATTGGAGAAGTTGTTGGATTTAAGGCAGTAAAATTTAAATCTCCCTCACCGTTTAACCCTAATCCAATATCAATATCAGCAAACCACGTATATGAAATATTACCAACTGCATTATTTGTAAAAAATTCAACAGTTACATCATCTCCATTACAGACAGTTTGGTCAAGTGGTTGCTCAACTTGAGCTGTAGGGTTTACAGTGATTGTAAATGTTTTATTTTCCCCATCACAAATAATACCATCATTTTCAAATGTCGGAGTTACTGATATATTAGCGTCAATTGGTGATTGAGTTAAATTAATTGCAGTAAAAGAAAAAATATTGCCATTCCCATTGCTGGAAAGTCCAATATCTGGATTATCATTAGTCCATGAGTATGTCATTACCCCGTTAAAATTATTGGTAGAAAATATTACTGACTCTGACGATTCACCATGACATACAACTTGGTTTTGAATATCATTCATCAATGCTGTAGGGTTGACTGTAATTGTAAAAGTCCTGTCCTCACCATCACAAACAACATTGTCAAATTCAAATGTAGG